>NZ_WTFF01000053.1 GCF_019400985.1 Streptomyces bambusae | reverse complement strand
CCCCGTCGCCGTCCGGGCGGCGGCCGACCCCGCCGCAGCCGTCACCGCCGCACCCCCCGGCACCCGCTGGGTCTGGCGGTCGACCGCCGCCGTCTACCCCCGCCTGCTCGCCGCCGGCATCCGCGTCGAGCGGTGCTACGACATCGAGGACGCCGAGCTCCTCCTCCTCGGCCACGAGGGCCGCTTCGGCGAGCCCCGCTCCGCCGCCGCTGCCTGGGCCCGGCTGCGCGGAGCGCCCGTACCGCCCGATCCGCCGCAGCGGGCCGCGGCGCCCGGCACCCAGTCCTCGCTGTTCGACCCGCAGCCGGCTCCGCTCTCCCCCGACGCCCTGCTCGCCGTCTACACCGATCAGCTGCGCCGCCACGACGCCACCGCCCACCCGGACCGCATGCGCCTGCTGACCGCCGCCGAGTCCGCCGGGTTCCTGATCGCCGCCGAGATGAACCAGGCCGGGCTCCCCTGGCGCGCCGACGTGCACCGCGCGGTCCTGACCGAGCTCCTCGGCGAGCGGTACGCCGGCCGCGGCGAGCCGCGTCGCCTCGCCGAGCTCGCCGACGAGGTGTCCGCAGCCTTCGGCCGCCGCGTACGCCCCGAGCTGCCGGCCGACGTGATCAAGGCGTTCGCGCAGGCCGGCATCAAGGTGAGGTCCACCCGGCGGTGGGAGATCCAGGAGATCGACCACCCGGCCGTCGAGCCGCTGATCGCGTACAAGAAGCTCTACCGCATCTACACCGCCCACGGCTGGGCCTGGCTCAAGGACTGGGTGCACGACGGACGGTTCCGGCCCGAGTACATCCCGGGCGGCACGGTCACCGGCCGCTGGGTCACCAACGGCGGCGGGGCCCTGCAGATCCCGAAGGTGATCCGGCGGGCCGTCGTGGCCGATCCCGGCTGGCGGCTCGTCGTGGCCGACGCCGACCAGATGGAGCCGCGGGTGCTGGCCGCGATCTCCCGCGACCCGGGCCTGATGGAGGTCGCCGGCCGCCCCGAGGACCTCTACACCTCCATCTCCCGCCAGGGCTTCTCCGGCGACCGCGACATGGCCAAACTCGCCGTACTGGGCGCCGTGTACGGGCAGACCTCCGGCGACGGCCTGAAGAACCTCGCCGCTCTGCGCCGCCGCTTCCCGCGCGCCGTCGCGTACGTCGACGAGGCCGCGCGGGCGGGCGAGGAGGGCCGGCTCGTACGCACCTGGCTCGGCCGGACCTGCCCGCCGCCGGCCGGCGCGGCCGACCAGGACGAGGCGGGCCTCCCGCAGGAAGAACCTCCCGTGCCGCCCGGCGGGGGCGACTCGGGCGAGGCGTGGGTACCGGGGTACGCGTCCTCCAACACCCGGGCCCGCGGCCGGTTCACCCGTAACTTCGTGGTCCAGGGCAGCGCGGCCGACTGGGCCCTGCTGATGCTGGCGGCCCTGCGCCAGGCCACGGCCGGGATGCGGGCGGAGCTGGTCTTCTTCCAGCACGACGAGGTCATCGTGCACTGCCCGGCCGAGGAGGCGGATGCGGTCGCGGCAGCGATCGTGGCGGCCGGCGACCGGGCGGGGCGGATCGCGTTCGGTCACACCCCGGTCAGGTTCCCGTTCACGACGGCCGTGGTGGAGTGCTACGCCGACGCGAAGTAGGCGAGTGGTGAGGGTCGGGTCGATTGCGCTTCGGTCGGCCGGAGGCCAAGAAGGCCTACTGCCAGCCGAGGTCGACCTTCGCGCCACCGGCCGGCGGCGCCTGCCAGCCCAGGTCCGCGGCAACGGTGGCAGTGGGCGCCGCCTGCCGGCCCAGATCACCGTTCAGCGTGGCGGTGGCCCCGAGGAGGAGGGCAACGGCGGAGACGGCGACGACCGCGGCGGCCTGGGCGGAACGGATGGCGATCATGACATGGACCCTTTCGGCTGGGACGGCTGGAGCAGCTGGGATAGCTGGTGCGACTGGTGCGAAGGGGGCTGTCGGCGCCGCATCCCGCGGTGACGTGGTGCCGTGCCCGTCTTTCGCTCTTGGCTCTTGGCTCTTGGCTCTTCTTCGTCCACCGGCGGCGGTGTTGGTGTTGGTGTTCCCTGCCGGCGGTCACTACTTTCGCCGCAGCTCGGAGCCGTTGGAAGGGATTGCGGGTGGCCCCAAAAGTCCTTGGCCCAATGGGGCCACCAATGGCGCCTCCGCCCGCACCAGGGCCCATCCGGCCAGTTCCCCGTGTTCCCGCAGCAGCCGCAGGCACAGCTGCGCGATCCGGCCCTCCGCCTCGCTCAGCGAATTCGCCATGACGAAGAAGCCGAGCACCGGGTGGGGTTCGGCCCGCGCGTGCGCGCTGACGTGCTCGACGCGGTCGTCGGGCCGGGCCGCCGCCAAGGCCCGGCGGGCGGCGTCGCAGGGCAAGGGGTCGCCGAAAGGCGCCCGCAGCTGGGCGTGGATGAGGTACATGCAGCCGAGGGTGTCAAGCCGAGCCGTGCCTCAACCAGGCCTCTGACCTGGACCGTTGGGGTCGTGGACCAAAGCGGCCAATCGGATTCACAAACCCTCCACATCTCAAGATCCGTGCGATTATCGACATGAAGATCAGGGGAGGGGGGCCTCAATGTTGACCTTGTTGGGTCTCGACCAGCACACAGAAACCGTCTACCGCGCCATGCTCGCCCATCCCGGCGACGGCGTCTCCGCGCTCAGCGAGCGCCTGGACCTGCCCGAGGACATCGTTCGCCACAGCCTCGACCAGCTGAGCGAACTCGCCCTCGTACGGCCGTCCTACGATGCACCCGGCCGGATCCACGCGGTCAGCCCGGACGTCGGCATGGAAATCCTGCTCGCCCGCCAGCGGGCCGAACTCGCCGCCCAGCAGCAGCGCATCGAAGCATCGCAGGTGGCCGCCGCACGGCTCATATCGGAGTACGCCGCCCTGCGCCCCGACGCCGGGCAGCCGGGCGTGGAACACCTGACGGGCCTCGACGAGGTCCGCGACCGGATCGCCGCACTGACGCGTGACATCAAGGAAGAGGTGATGATCTTCGCCCCGGACGGGGAGCAGACGCCCGAGAACCTGGAGGCCTCCCGGCCCCTGGACGAGGCGGTCCTCAAGCGCGGCGTACGCATGCGCACGATCTACCTCGACAGCGTCCGCAACAGCCCGCACAGCACGGCGTACGCGGAATGGCTGGGCAAACTGGGCCGCCAGGCCCGTACCGCCCCCACCCTCCCGCTCCGGATGATCATCGCCGACCGCGCCGCGGCGATCGTCCCCGTCGACAGCGGGAACTCCGCGGCCGGCGCCGTCGTCCTCACCGGCGACGGCACGCTCACCGCACTGTGCGCGCTCTTCGAGAGCGTCTGGGAGAACGCCAAGCCGTTCGGCGAGAAGCCGCAGCGGAGCGGGGACAGCCTCACCGACACCGAGCTGACCGCGCTGAAGCTGCTGGCCGACGGCCACACCGACGAGTCCATCGCCAAACGCCTCGGCGTCTCGCACCGCACCGCCCGCCGCATCGCGACCACCCTCATGGAACGCCTCGGAGCCCGCAGCCGCTTCGAAGCGGGGGTCCAGGCCGTCCGCCAGGGCTGGCTGACCTGACCCCCGCCCCTCCCGCCCCGCCCTGGACCGACCGCCCGGGGCGGGGCGGGAGGCGCCGGAACGGGGAAGGCAGGGGTGCACAGAGGGGCGTGGGTGCAGGTGCACGCCGACCGTGACCGAACCGTCTCCGCCCCGTCGCCGGGATCGGCCCCCAACGTTGCTAGCTTCCTCGGCAGCCGACCGCGGAAGGACCTCCCCCATGCCCTACGGACGCGCGCTGGCGGCGGCCGCCGCCACCGCAGCCCTGCTCCTCGCCACCCTCACGTCCTGCACGAAGCCCACCCCCCACACCGCATCGGCCACAGCTCCAGCACCGGCCTCGGCATCGGCATCGGCATCGGCTCCGCCCACGGCGGAAGCACCCACGCCCCCGCCGCCCCCGACCACCCCGGCAGCGCCCACGACACCGGCGCCCCCGACTGCTCCGACTGCTCCGACGGCCCCGATAGCCCCGACACACCTCGCGATGTCGGCCGGCACCGCGAACGGCGGTGGCCTCACCCTCACCCGGGGCGGCGCCGCGCAGGAATTCACCGTCACCCTGCGCAACGGCAACACCCGCGCCTACCAGCACCTGCACCTGGCCTTCCAGATGGAGATCCTCGTCCCCGAACCCGGCGACCGGCCCGCCCTGTCGTCCTTCGTCCTCGAACGCCGGGACCCGGCCACGGGCACCTGGCGCCCGGCCGCACTGCGCATCGCCAACGACGTCCTACCCGCCTCCCTCCTCGACGGCGGCAGCCCCCTCGCCCGCGACGCCGTACGCACCGAGCGCTACCGGCTGCGCGCCACCGCCGCAGGCCCGTCCGGCAGCACCCCGCTCATGGTGACCCTCGTCGACACGGACACGGACACCACAGTGGCCCGCACCACGATCCCCCACACCACCCGCGTCTGACCGGCCCACCCGCCACAACACAAGGTCACTCCACAGACCGGTGAGGGCACGGCCGGCAACGGCCCCGCCCTCACCGGTCGAGCCAGTCGGCGTCGTACCAGGAGAACCGGGCGGAATGGCAGGCGTCGCAATGCGTGTACCAGAGGGCGCAGGGTTTGCCGCAGGAGGCGCAGCTGCCGTGCGTGGCCAGTGGCCGGGAGGTGGCGACCAGTTGGTTGATCCGCTCGGCAGCCGCCTGCTCGCCAACCGCGACTTCGTCGGCGCTCAGGCCGCCACACTCACGGCCGAAGACGCGGATGGCGATACCCAGGTCCCGCATGGTGGCGGCGTACTCCTCAGCTTGCGGCAAGGCCATCCGATCAATGCTTGCGAGCGGGCGGATCAGGTGGTGCAGATCCACTCCGCGCAGCACCGCCCGGCAGACAGCCGGGTAGGTCGGACGGTTCGCGTCGACAGGCAGGGTGATCAGGCGCCAGACCGTGTGGCCGTCGCGCGGCCAGCGGCCGTCGACGTCCGGTGGCGCCCCGACGGCCTGGCGTGCCGCCAGGAGCTTGGCGTGGATCTCGTCGACGGGCATCGGCCGCAGCCAGGTGCGCTCCTGGGCAGCCGTACGGGCAGCAGCGGTCCAGCCGGCCAGAGCATGCGGGATCTCTCCGGATTCCGGCTGCCCGAGGTCGGACCAGGTGGGGCGCAACTGGGCCGTCGTGACGCGCAGGCCGCTTGATCGCGCTCCGTTGGCTGCCTGAACAGCCCGGTCGAGGAGCCGGGCCCCGGCGGTGAGGCCGGGCAGCCGGCTGCGGTAGGCGCCCACGAGCCCCTCCCCCGCGTCATGGCCCCGCCGGCCGGCCCGGCCGGCGATCTGGGCGGCCTCCCAGACCAGCAATTCCCGACGCGTTCTGCCGTCGTACTTGCCCGTTTCCGCGAACGCCACTGCACGCAGCGGAAGGTTGACGCCATGGCCGATCACATCCGTGGTGACGATCACCTCGACCTCGCCCTCGGACAGTCGCCGGATCTGCTCGCGGCGGGCCGCGGGCGGCATCGCGCCATAGAGGACGGTCGCTGACCGGCCCGCTTCGAGCAGCTCGCGGTACAGCGCGAGAACGGCTTTGCGGGAGAAGGCCACCACCGCGCTCGCCGACGGGAGGCTCGCGGCCCGGAACTCCTCGACCCGGCTCAGTGTGCCGTGCCGGGCATGGTGCAGCACGGTCACGTCCGTGCCGGGGGCGAAGAGCTTGCGCAGCAGGCCTTCGGATTCCGGAGCGGCACATACGTGCACGTCGGTGTGGGCTCCGGAGAGTAACAGCCGGGTCCAGGCATGACCACGGTCCCCGTCGGCCAGCCAGTGCGCTTCATCGACGATCAGGAAGTCGCCGTCAGTGGGCGCAGCCTCAGCGGTGCAGCACAGCACCGGTGCCTCCGGGTTGAGGTGCTCCTCACCCGTGCGCAGCCCAACCTGCTCCGCACCGAGCCGGGTGCGTAAGTGTTCGTAGACCTCGAAGGCAAGCATGCGCAGCGGTGCCGCGTACACACCGGTCCGCCCGGCCTCGGCACGTGCGGCCAGCAGGGCAATGGCGTCATGTGTCTTGCCGGAGTTGGTGGGGCCCAGGTGGAGAGTCACCGTGGCGTCGGCCGTCCGTTCCGGGACATGGGCCCGGGCACGCGCGCTGACCGCGCGCTCGCGCTCCTCGCGCAGCCGCTTCGCGGCCCGTTCGGCCTTCCCGGCCGCCTTCCGCTCGTCCTTCCGGCGCTGCGCGGCCCGCCGTGCACGAACCGCCGCGACCTGCGCGGGGGCGGGCACCGTGACCAGGCCATCGGCCACACTCTGTGCGAGCAGATCCGCGGGAACGCCGCGGTCGCGGTACTCATCCGGAAGCCGTTCCACGGCGCAGCCCAGCCGTGCCGCCGCGTCGGAGGGGACGATCAACTCAGGCGCCGGGCAACTGCGCCGGGCCTTGCGCAGCGCGGCCGCGAACTCCCGGGCGGCTTCCGCCTGCTCCTCGGGCGTGACGGGATCCGCGTACGAGCCCAGCACGTCCGCCAGTCCCTGCTCGGCAGCCCGCCTCGCGAGATGGACGGCCTCGGCCTCGCCGAGCCGTACGCCTCCGACAGGCGGCTGCACGGAACGCAACCAATACGACCATGCGGCAGCTTTCACCCAGGGGTCACGCAGCCCCAGCAACGCCTGGACACGAAGCCGCGAGCGGTAACCCTCGGCCCGGCGGTCGACGCCGGCGGCCAGTTCGGCCAGGAAGGGACGGGGCAGCGCCGCACCGACCAGCTCAGGACGGTGCTCGGGCAACCGGCGGGCATCGAGGGCCGAGTACTGCCACACTTCGGCGTGGTATCGGTTGATGTACGACCGAACCGGGCAGATGGCGCCCACGCGTGCCAACTGGTCGAACCGATGCCGGCTGATCCCCGCGAGCCCGGCGGCTTCTGCCGCGTGTACCAGGCAGGTGAGCTCGGCGAGTTCACCGGGGCTCGCGCGCCACCGGGCCACCTCGCCGGCTTTGACCCACAGCTCGTCGCCGCTCCAGCTCGTACGGATCACACCCTGCTCGATCCCCAGAGTGAACTCGTCCTTCCGCAGGCCGAGTTCCCGACGCGCCGCTTCAAGAGTGAGCCGCTTTACCGTCGCACCAGTCATGACTTTCCCTCCCCGTAGTCATCGCACTACACACTGTGACACCGGGGTCTGACAATCACGCCCGACCCACCGCCGCAGGCACCTCCACCCGAAGCGCCACCCCTCGGCCGGCCACCACCCACCCCACCCTCACCAAACATAAAAGCCCAGGTCAGACAGTGTCTGACCGGGGCTTCGACCGAGCCGCCTTCGGGATTCGAACCCGAGACCTACGCATGAGTCGGGGTCGAGGGCACAGGTGTGCACGAGGGGGACACCGAACGCGGCATGCTGGACCCCAGGCCGGCCATCAAGCACGGGCCGCCCGGCGGCCGACGACCGGGATGGTCTCCCGCTCTACGGAAGACGCCAGGCGACAGCTTGCGCGCGGTGAGGCTCACCGGACGCCGCCGCTCGCATGAAGGGCGCCATTCTCGACGTCGTCGACATGAACAATGGCATCCGGGATGTCCATAAAGTGCATGAGGGCTTTGAGGAGACCTTGTAGCTCCGTCCCGCTCTCGCCACAGGGAAAGGGAACTGCCCGGTCCTGATCAGTCGGTGTGCAGCAGATTCGGCAATCCCCATCACACTTGCCGCTTCTCGGAGTCCGACGAACGAGGGATAGAGGTCCGAGGCGTAGTAGTAGAGACTCTGACTGGAAATCCGGTATCGAGCCGCCCTGGAGACTCTCATCGCCTGGCTTACCGACCCCGAACGGCGGCCGGAGCGAATTTCACCATGAAAACCTTGAACCGCATCGAAGCAACCTAGCACGTGAAGTAGCGACCCGAATCGCTCGCCTCTGATCTGTTCTGCAACGTCCACATCGCGGATTCTGTTGACATCGACGATCGAGGACGCGCTCAGCCCGGAACCTTGAACCGGCACCTCGTAGCGGAACATCTCAACGTCGTCGACCAAGGACTCCGAAGGTGCGGCCTTCCCGCGGCGAAAGGCCACATCGAAAGCCGCCTTCACCATGCGATCCCTGATGTGGCGCGGTGGAACCCCTGTGACGGTGGCCGCCCACACCTCCAGTGCGGCTGCCACCATCGCTGACCGGATTTCTTCACAGTCGACTCGGAAGTCGCGGGAGATACTCGTAGAAATCGGACGGAAACAGGGAGTGATGCAGTCGAGGATAACCAGCCGCCATGTTTCGTCGCCATCCAGGTCACACAGCCTGCCCATGGCAATCATGGATTCCCAAAGGCGAGAAGTGGGACCCGACTGAACTCCCGAGCGAATCGCCTCGGCGCGAAACTTAGGGTAAGTGGGATGTCGCTTGATATCACATTCCTTAGCATCTCCCACGTGAACACAAACCGGCTCTTCGCCAAAAATCCCCCGAACAGCCCATTCAATCCGATCAAAGACATCCGCCATACCGCAGGCCCCAATCCCCTCAGACCGTCCATAATCGAGTATGGCGATCCGGAAACAGAAAAGGACCTTTCCCCGGCCGATCCATCCAATCGTGTCAGGAACGTTTAAATTCAAGTTTCACAGTGGACTCATGAGCGCCCCCTCGGCCCAGCTGTCACTAGCTTCACGGTTCAGCGCCCGGTTCGGCGCTACGTGTCCGCGATGTCGTCGCCCCCGTTCCACGAGGGTCGGCCCGCTTCGCGTGTCGACGGCCCTCGAGCAGCCCCTTGGATCCGCGCCTCGACGGAGGGCGCCTCCGATGAAGTTGACACAACCGAGAGCCCCGGAGCTGCACGGCACGCATCAGAAAGAGAACCCCAGGTCAGCAACCTACGACTCGGCACCCGCGTTTCACCCGATCCACCTTGCCCAGACAGCCCGAACAGCGCAGTCAGCCGCCCATCAGCTGATCACTCTTCGTAGTGGATCAGGCGCCACAGGAGACCCGAAAGACCCGCCGAAGGCGTTCCTTCTCCGCAGGGACACTCCTCGGAAAGGGCGCCAGACATGGCCGGACACATCGCGCTCCGCGTCACGACAGCCATCGCCGCTGCAACCGCACTCGCACTCTTAGCCCCGGCACAAGCACACGCCGGCGCCATCGGCTCGACCCCCGTGGCCACCTTCGACTACCAAGTCGGAGGCGTCACCATGAAGGTCCCGACAGGCTGCATGTTCACCCACATCATCCGCGGCGACGGCAAGAAGATCACCTACCAGAACGCCGGCGTCGACTGCGGCTTCGTCGGGGCCCTCAACGCCGGCTTCTGCAACTGGCGCATCGACTTCACGTACGCCGACACCAACAACAAGACCTACAAGACCTCGCGCGGCAAGACCCACACCGAGTGCGAGATCCACCCCATGCGGGACAACGCACCCCAGACGCTCCCCCGCTACGGCAAAGCCTGCGCCCACCTCAACATCAACGGCGTACGCCGGGTCAGCCAGTGCCACCACATCACGAAGTGAGCCGCACATGACCAACCAGCCCGTACCTGAAGACCCCACCTGGGAAGCCAAACGCCGCCGCGCCGGCATCGCCGCCTTCCTTGTCGGTGCCGCAGCTTCCATCGCCTTCTTCGCCTTCTTCCCCGGCCTCCCTCACGTGATCGACTGGGGCGCCATCATCGTTTCCCTCTCCATCGGCGGCCTCGCCCGCTGGGCGTGGCAGTCCCGCATCACGAAGAATCACGCCACTCCGCGGTAGCGCTCACGAGCCCGGAGCACCCTCACCTCGGCCTACCGCACCCAGCTGAACCCTCGCCTGCCCGGCCCGCAGACGACTTCGTTCTGGCCCAGATCGACCTCGATCGCCAGAGGGTCTTGGCCTCCGTCCAGCAGATCGCGACTCAGGCGAAATCCACCCGGGGTCGCGGGCGATGTACTTGATCGCCTGGAGCGGGACGGCCTCCTGGAGTCGGCCGCCGCCCTTCGCACCGGCAGGTGACTCAAGGGCAGTTCGCCCGATCTGGCGCTCACGCATGCTCACGCACGGGGTTCCAGGCTCCGGCCGCCACATGCCCGCAAACGTCAGAGACAAGCAAAAGACCCAGGTCACTAACTGTGTGACCTGGGCCTTCTCGGAGCCGCCTTCGGGATTCGAACCCGAGACCTACGCATTACGAGTGCGTTGCTCTGGCCAACTGAGCTAAGGCGGCATGCTGCTCGATGAGGCTCTCATCAGCAGCGGCGCTAAGTCTACAGGGTTAATCCGGGTGCCCCGCACCACGGGGTCAGGGGGTCGACGGGCGGCACTTCTGGTCCTGCTTCGGGGGGGTGCCGTCCAGGAGGTAGCGGTTGATCGCCGTGTCGATGCAGTCGCTGCCGCGGCCGTACGCCGTGTGGCCGTCGCCCTCGTAGGTGAGGAGGACGCCCGAGTCGAGTTGGGAGGCCAGGGACTGGGCCCACTTGTACGGGGTCGCCGGGTCGCGGGTGGTGCCCACCACGACGATCGGCGGGGCGCCCCGGGCGGTCAGGGCCTTGGCCGTGCCGGTGGCCTTGACCGGCCAGTACGTGCAGTTCAGGGCGGCCCAGGCCAGGCCGGCGCCGAAGACCGGGGAGGCCTTCTCGAAGGAGGGCAGGGCCTTGTCCACGGCCTCCGGGTCTGCGAAGGCCGGGGGCTGGTCCAGGCAGTTCACGGCCGCGTTGGCGAACATCAGATTGGCGTACTTGCCGTCCGGCTCGCGCTCGTAGTAGCTGTCCGCGAGCCCCAGCAGACCGGACCCGTCGCCGTTCTGCGCCTGGGTGATCGCCTCGCGCAGCTGCGGCCAGGCCGTCTCGTCGTAGAGGGCCGCGATCACCCCGGTCGTGGCCAGGGACTCGCCCAGCGGCCGGCTGGGGTCCCCGCTCGGTACGGGGTCGGCGTCGAGCTTGCGGAAGAAGTCCTTCAGGCGGGCGGCCACCTGGTCCGGCCCGCCGCGGCCCAGCGGGCAGTCCGGCTGCTTGGCGCAGTCCTGGGCGAAGGAGCGGAACGCCGTCTCGAAGCCCGCCGTCTGGTCGCGGTTGAGGTCGATCGCCGGGCGGGTCGGGTCCATCGCGCCGTCGAGGACCAGCCGGCCGACCCGGCCGGGGAACAGGTCCGCGTACGTCGCCCCGAGGAAGGTGCCGTACGAGGCGCCGACGTACGTCAGCTTCTCGTCGCCCAGCACCGAGCGCAGCACGTCCAGGTCACGGGCGGCGTCCTCGGTCGAGACGTGCGGCAGGATCCGCTGCGAACGCTGCTGGCAGCCGGCCGCGAACTTCTTGAACGCCCCCACCAGCAGCGCCCGCTCCACCGCGTCGTCGGGGGTCTGGTCGACCTGCGTGTACGCGTCCATCCCGGCCCCGGTCAGGCACTCGACCGGAGTGCTGCGGGCCACCCCGCGCGGGTCGAAGGAGACGATGTCGTAGCGGGCCCGGACGGGTGCGGGGTAGCCGATGCCGGCGTACGCCTGGAGGTAGCCGATGCCGGAGCCGCCGGGGCCGCCCGGGTTGACCACGAGGGAGCCGAGCCGCTTGCCGGGGCCGGTGGCCACCTTGCGGGAGACGGCGAGGTCGATGTCCTGGCCGGATTCGGGGTGGTCGTAGTCCAGCGGCACCTTCATCGTGGCGCACTGGAAGCCGGGGACACCGCAGTCGCGCCATTGCAGCTTCTGTGCGTAGTACGGGCGCAGGGCGTCCGGGACGGCGGGCGGCTGCGCGCTGGGCGCGCTGACGCCGGCGCCGCCCGAGGAAGCGGCGGCGCTGGGGCCCGAACTGCCCGGCGTACATCCGGAGAGCAGCAGCCCGGCGGCTGCGATCACGGTCCCGGTCGTACGCAACAGGCGACTGGTGTCCATCTTGGCAGCGTATGCCCTACCGGGTGGGAACCGCGCCGCGGAAAGATGTGGCGGGTGGGGCTGCCGTGCCTGGTGCGGGCGGTTCGGGCGGTGGTTCGGGCGGTTCGGGCGGTTCGGGCTACCGCGTGGCCCCGGTGGTCACCCGGGCCGACCACCGGGCCGACCACCGGTCCTCACCCGGTCCCCGCCCCGGCCGCCGTCCCGCCCGTGGCCGCGTGCCCGGTGTCCGGCGGATCACCCGGAAGGGTGAGGGGGCTCAGCCCGCGCGCAGCGCCATCGTCATGGCCTCGACCGCGAGGAGCGGTGCGACGTTGCGGTCGAGGGCGTCGCGGCAGGCGAGGACCGCCTCGATGCGGCGCAGCGTGCGCTCGGGGCCGCTCGCGCGGGCCACGCGGTCCAGGTCCGGCCGTATCTCCTCGTTGGCGATGGCCGACGAGGAACCGAGCTGGAGGGCGAGCACGTCGCGGTAGAAGCCGGTCAGGTCGGTCAGGGCGAGGTCGAGGCTGTCGCGCTGGGTGCGGGTGCGGCGGCGCTTCTGCTTCTCCTCCAGCTCCTTCATCACGCCCGCCGTGCCACGCGGCATGCGCCCGCCCGTGCCGGCGGCGGCGCCGAGCGCTGCGCGCAGCTCCTCGGTCTCCTTGGTGTCGACCTCCTCGGCGACCTGCTTGGCGTCCTCGGCGGCCGCGTCGACCAGCTCCTGGGCGGCCTTCAGGCACGCGCCGACGTCGTCCACGCGCAGCGGGAGTTTCAGGACGGCGGCGCGGCGGGCCCGCGCCTGCTCGTCGGTGGCCAGCCGGCGGGCGCGGCCGATGTGGCCCTGGGTGGCGCGGGCCACCGCGGCGGCGAGCGGCGGCTCGATCCCGTCGCGGCGGACCAGCATGTCGGCGACGGCGTCGACCGAGGGCGTGTTGAGGTTCAGGTGCCGGCAGCGGGAGCGGATGGTGGGCAGCACGTCCTCCAGCGAGGGGGCGCACAGGAGCCAGACCGTGCGGGGGGCGGGCTCCTCCACGGCCTTGAGGACGGCGTTGGCCGACTTCTCGTTCAGCCGCTCGGCGTCCTCGACGAGGATGACCTGCCAGCGGCCGGTGGCGGGGGACGTGTACGACTTGCGGACCGTGTCCCGCATGTCCTTGACCAGGATCTCGTTGCCCACGGCCGCCACCGTGGTCACGTCCGCGTGGGTGCCGACCAGGACGGTGTGGCAGCCGTCGCAGAAGCCGCAGCCGGGATCGGCGCCGAGCTTGCGGTCCGGGCTGGTGCACTGCAGGGCGGCGGCGAACGCGCGGGCCGTGGTGACCCGGCCGGAGCCGGGGGGCCCGGTGAACAGCCAGGCGTGCGTCATCTTCGACGCGGCCGGCGGCTCGGCGCCCTCCTCGGCGGCCGTGACCACGGCGTCGGCGTCACGGGCGGCAGCGGCCAGCTGCGCCTGGACGCGCTCCTGGCCCACCAGGTCGTCCCACACGGGCATGCCGCCCACCGCCTTCCGTTCTTCCTACGCCGCCCACCATTGTGGCCCGGGCCACTGACACTCCCCGTCCGCCCGTGCGCCGCCGCCACAGCCGCACCGGTGCCGAAGCCTGCTCAGCGGCGCCGACGGCGGCCGTCCTCGTCGTCGGCGTACGGCTCGTCCCGGTGCGGGCCGAGCAGCTCGTCCGCCAGGGTCGGCAGGTCGTCCAGCGGGGTCTCCTCCGCCCAGTCCGAGCGGCGGCGCGGGCGGCCGGCGTCGTCGAGGACGGGCAGCTCGCGGGTGGCGTCCTCGCCCGCGGAGTACGGCGCGGGGGCCGGAGCCGGGTCCCGGAAGATGCCCGGCGGCACCCGGTCGGTCGGGTTCCCGTCGGGCCGCTGCACGGTCGGCAGGGAGGCACTCGGGCTCGGGCCGTCCGGGCGTACGGGCGGCAGCACCGCCGTCTCGTCCACCGCACCAGCCGGGCCGTCCGGGCGTACGGGCGGCAGCACCGCGGTCTCGTCCACCGCACCGGCCGGGGCGTCCGGCCGTACGGGCGGCAGCACCGCCGTCTCCTCGGCCGTCGGCGGGGTGTCGGCGGTCTTGGGCATCGGGATCGGCTGGGTGACGTCGTTCGGGGTGACCACGCGCTTGGGGGCCGGGGTCTCGACGGTGACGGCGTCGTCCGGGTGCGGTTCCGCGTCCTGCCGGCCGGCGGCCCAGCTGGGGGTCTGCGGGGGCTTGGTCAGGTCGGCCCTGGGCGCGGACGGGGTCTGCGCGGTGTGCGGCGGCTTCGTCAGGTCGGCCTTGGCCCCGGACGCAGCCGAAGCTTCGGAAGCCGAAGCCGAGCCCGCCGCCCCAGAAGCCCCAGAAGCCGCAGCCGAAGCCGCAGCCGCCTTCGCGGCCGCCGCCGCGGCAGCCGAGGCCTCCGCCAGTCGGCGTGCCTCCTCCGCCTTCAGCAGGGCCTCCTCCGCCCGCCGCTGCTTCTCGCGCCGCCGCTCCTCGGCCTCGGCCCGCAGCCGGGCCTCCTCCTCGGCCTGCCGGCGCAGCCGCTCCTGCTCCGCCGCGCGCGCCTTCTCCTCGGCCTCCCGCCGCAGCCGCTCGGCCTCGGCCCGCTCCCGGGCCTCCTCCTCGGCGCGCAGGCGCTCCTCCTCCGCCCGGCGGGCGGCCTCCGCCTCGGCCTTGATCCGGGCGGCCTCTGCCTCGGCCTTGCGGCGCGCCTCCTCCTCGGCGCGCAACCGCTCCTCCTCAGCCTTGCGGGCAGCCTCCTCGGCCTTGCGGCGCTCTTCCTCCTCGGCCCGCAGCCGCTCCTCCTCGGCCTTGCGCGCGGCTTCCTCGGCCGCCTTGCGCCGGGCCTCCTCCTCGGCCAGCCGGCGGGCCTCCGCCTGCGCGGCGATCTCGGCCTCGGACAGCGGGAGCATCCGGTCCAGCCGGTGGCGTACGACGGTGGTGACGGAGCCGGGGTCCTGGCCGGCGTCCACGACCAGGTAGCGGCCCGGGTCGGCGGCCGCCAGGGTCAGGAATCCTGCCCGGACCCGCTGGTGGAACTCGGCCGGCTCCGACTCCAGCCGGTCCGGCGCCTCGGTGAAGCGCTCGCGGGCGGTCTCCGGGGAGACGTCCAGCAGCACGGTCAGGTTGGGCACCAGCCCGCTCGTCGCCCACCGCGAGATCCGCGCGATCTCGGTCGGCGACAGGTCACGGCCGGCGCCCTGGTAGGCCACCGACGAGTCGATGTAGCGGTCGGAGATGACCACCGCGCCCCGCTCCAGGGCGGGCCGGACCACGGTGTCGACGTGCTCGGCGCGGTCGGCGGCGTACAGCAGGGCCTCGGCCCGGTTGGACAGGCCCGCCGAGGACACGTCGAGCAGGATCGAGCGCAGCCGCTTGCCCACCGGGGTGGCGCCGGGCTCGCGGGTGACGACGACCTCGTGGCCCTTGCCCCGTATCCACTCCGCCAGCGCGTCCACCTGGGTGGACTTGCCGGCGCCGTCGCCGCCCTCCAGGGCGATGAAGAATCCGGTCGCGGACGGCGTCTGCACCGGCTCGCCGCCGCGCAGGGCCTCGCGCAGGTCGCGCCGCAGCGGCACCCCGCGCCGGTCGTCGGCCTTGACCAGCACGATCACGGCGGCCGGCAGCAGCAGGACGCCGACCAGCATCAGGGTGTACGCGGCCCCGCCGTGGGCCAGGGCGACGTCGCCGCCGCCGAGCCGGTGCGGGCCGATGCCGGCCGCGAGCACGGGTGCGACCAGCGCGCCGGCGGCGACGGCGACGCGGACGACGGCGTGCAGGTGCTCGGTGACCCGGGCCCGGCGGAACTCCTCGGTCTCCTGGTCCAGCAGCGTGTGCCCGGTGTTGGCCGCGACGCCCGCGGCGGTGCCGGCGAGCAGCGCCAGGAACACCACCGTGGCCGTGTCCGGCACCAGGCCGGCCAGCAGCAGCGCGAGCCCGGTGACCGCGAGGGCCAGGGCCAGCAGCCGGCGGCGGGAGAGGGCGGGCAGCATCTTGCCGGTCTGGGTGGCGCGGATGCCCAGGCCGGTGCCGCCGCTGAGGGCGAGGACCAGCAGGGCGAAGGTGACCGGGCCGCCGCCCAGGTCGTAGGCGTGCAGGACGCTCACCGCGGTGGCGCTGGAGATCGCCCCGGCGACGGCCGCGCAGGCCAGTACGAGCAGCGGGACCGCGCCTGTGCGGCCGGTCTCGGGCCGGCCCTCGGGGGACTTCGGCGCGCGCAGCCCCTCCAGCGGGGAGCGGGGACGCGGGGTCTTGGTGTCGGGCAGCACCAGCGGCAGCAGCAGCGAGACGGACGCGGCGAACAGGCCTGCGGCGACGTACGACCCGAGCGCTGCCTGGTTCGCGGCGAACCAGTCCACGCCGAGGCCGATCGCCTTGCCGACCAGGGTCGCGGCGAGCAGCACGCCGGCCGCCGCGGGCAGCGCGGCGAAGGTCGTACGCAGGTTCAGGCGGCGCAGGGCGTCGAGGTGGTCGGGCAGCGGCCGTACGGTGGCCCCCTCCGGCGGCGGAGGCGGGCACAGGGCCGGCGCGGCGGAGTCCTTGGCCAGCGTCCACAGCCGCTCGGTGACACCGGAGAGGAACACGGTGGCCAGCAGTGCGGTGACCGCGTGGGCCGGGATCCAGTCGAGCCACAGCGGGGCGACCACGAACAGGCCGATCCGCAGCCCGTCGGCGCCGATCATCGTCCAGCGGCGGTCCAGCTTGCCGCCGGCGGCCATGAGGTTGGCCAGCGGGCCGAGCAGCACGGCGCCGGTGAGCAGCGTGGCGAGGATGCGTACGCCGAAGCCGGCGGCGACGGCGAGGGCGGCGCCGCGGTAGCCGCCGCCGAAGGTCTCCGCGGAGACGGCGGCCTGGAGCACGAGCAGCACCAGGACGAGCAGCGCGAGGGCGTCGCCGATGCCGCTGACCAGCTGGGCGCTCCACAGCCGGCGCAGCCGGGGGGTGCGCAGCAGGGCCCGCACCGCCCGCTCGCGGGAGTCCGCGGCCAGTGCTTCGTCGTAGGTGGGGTTCGCGGTGGTCACGACCGCCTGGTGCTCGGCTCGCGTCATCCGCCCAGCCTATCCGCTGCGCCACCTTCCCGGACGTCCCCGGCCGGGCCCTTGTGGATAACCCCTTGCGGACAACCCCTCGCGGACAACGGCCCGGCCCCGGCCCCCACGCACAGGGGGGACCGGGGCCGGGCCGTGCCGAGCGGGCTTCCCGGCTACTCCTCGGACGGGGCCGCGGTGGCCGTCCCGGCCGCCGTCGCCTTCGTCGCCGTCGCCTTCTTCGCCGTAGCCTTCGTCGCCGTCGTCTTCTTGGCGGTCGCCGCCTTGGCCGTCGTCGTCGTCTTCTTCGCCGCCGCGGTGGTCTTGGCGGCCGTCGTCTTCTTGGCGGCCGTCTTCTTCGCCGTGGTGGTCTTCTTCGCCGCGGTCTTCTTGGCGGGCGCCTTCTTCGCCACCTTCTTCGCCGGACCCTTGGCCCGCTTCTCGGCGAGCAGCTCGTAGCCCCGCTCCGGCGTGATGGTCTCGACGTCGTCGTCCCGCCGCAGCGTCGCGTTGGTCTCGCCGTCGGTCACGTACGGGCCGAAGCGGCCGTCCTTGACGACGACCGGGCGCTCGCTGACCGGGTCCGTGCCCAGCTCCTTCAGCGGCGGCTTGGCGGCGGCCCGCCCGCGCACCTTCGGCTGGGCGTAGATGGCCAGGGCCTCGTCCAGCGTGATGGTGAAGAGCTGGTCCTCGGTCTCCAGGGACCGCGAGTCCGTGCCCTTCTTCAGGTACGGGCCGTAGCGGCCGTTCTGGGCGGTGATCTCCACGCCCTCGGCGTCGGTGCCGACGACGCGCGGCAGCGACATCAGCTTGAGCGCGTCCTCCAGCGTGACGGTGTCCAGCGACATCGTCTTGAAGAGCGAGGCGGTGCGCGGCTTGACCGCGTTCTTGCCGGTCTTCGGGGTGCCCTCGGGGAGGATCTCCGTCACGTACGGGCCGTAGCGGCCGTCCTTGGCCACGATCTCGTTGCCGCTGACGGGGTCCTTGCCGAGCTGGAACTCGCCGCTGGGCCGGGCGAACAGCTCCTGCGCGTACTCGACCGTCAGCTCGTCGGGCGCGAGGTCGTCGGGGACGTCGGCGCGCTGGTGGCCCTCGGCGTCCTTCTCGCCGCGCTCGACGTACGGGCCGTAGCGCCCGACGCGCAGCACGATGCCGTCGCCGACCGGGAAGGAGGAGATCTCCCGGGCGTCGATCGCGCCGAGGTCCGTGACGAGCTCCTTCAGCCCGCCGAGCGCGTCCGCGTCGCCGTTCTCGGCGGCCGCCGGACCGTGCTCGGCGCCGAAGTAGAAGCGCTTGAGCCACGGCACCGACTGCGCCTCGCCCCGGGCGATGCGGTCGAGGTCGTCCTCCATCTTGGCGGTGAAGTCGTAGTCGACGAGCCGGCCGAAGTGCTTCTCCAGCAGGTTGACCACGGCGAAGGACAGGAAGGACGGGACGAGGGCCGTGCCCTTCTTGAAGACGTAGCCGCGGTCCAGGATCGTGCCGATGATCGACGCGTACGTCGACGGGCGGCCGATCTCGCGCTCCTCCAGCTCCTTGACCAGCGAGGCCTCGGTGTACCGGGCCGGCGGCTTGGTCGCGTGGCCGTCCGCCGTGATCTCCTCGGCGGCCAGCGCGTCGCCCTCGGCGACCTGCGGCAGGCGCCGCTCGCGGTCGTCGAGCTCGGCGTTCGGGTCGTCGGCGCCCTCGACGTAGGCCTTCATGAAGCCGTGGAAGGTGATCGTCTTGCCGGACGCGGTGAACTCGGCGTCGCGGCCGTCGCTCGCCGCGCCGCCGATCTTGACGGTGACCGAGTTTCCGGTGGCGTCCTTCATCTGGGAGGCGACGGTCCGCTTCCAGATCAGTTCGTAGAGCTTGAACTGGTCGCCGGTCAGACCGGTCTCGGCGGGGGTGCGGAAACGATCACCCGAAGGCCGGATCGCCTCGTGCGCCTCCTGGGCGTTCTTGACCTTGCCCGCGTAGACCCGCGGCTTCTCCGGCAGGTAGTCGGCGCCGTAGAGCTGGGTGACCTGGGCGCGGGCCGCGGCGACCGCGGTGTCGGACAGGATCGTGGAGTCCGTACGCATGTAGGTGATGAAGCCGTTCTCGTACAGCTTCTGCGCCACCTGCATCGTCGCCTTGGCACCGAAGCCCAGCTTGCGCGAGGCCTCCTGCTGGAGCGTGGTGGTACGGAAAGGAGCGTAGGGGGACCGGCGGTACGGCTTGGACTCGACCGAGCGGACGGCGAACGAGGAGTCGGCGAGCGCGGCGGCCAGCGCCCGGGCGTTCGCCTCGTCCAGGTGCAGGACGTCGCTCTTGAGCTGCCCGTTGGAACCGAAGTCGCGGCCCTGCGCGACACGCCGGCCGTCGACCGTGTTCAGCCGCGCGACCAGCGAGGACGGGTCGGAGGTGTCGCCGACGCGGCCGGTGGAGAAGGTGCCGGTGAGGTCCCAGTACTCGGCGGAGCGGAAGGCGATGCGCTCGCGCTCGCGCTCGACGACGAGCCGGGTGGCGACGGACTGGACGCGGCCGGCCGACAGCCGCGGCATGACCTTCTTCCACAGGACCGGCGAGACCTCGTATCCGTAGAGGCGGTCGAGGATGCGGCGGGTCTCCTGGGCGTCGACCATGCGCTGGTTGAGCTCGCGCGGGTTGGCGACGGCGTCCCGGATGGCGTCCTTGGTGATCTCGTGGAAGACCATCCGGTGGACGGGGACCTTGGGCTTGAGCACTTCCTGGAGGTGCCACGCGATGGCTTCGCCCTCGCGGTCCTCATCGGTGGCGAGGAAGAGCTCGTCGGACTCGGCCAGCAGCTCCTTGAGCTTCCTGACCTGGGCCTTCTTGTCGGCGTTGACGACGTAGATCGGCTGGAAGTCGTGCTCGACGTCCACGCCGAGGCGGCGGACCTCGCCGGTGTACTTCTCGGGGACCTCGGCGGCGCCGTTCGGCAGGTCGCGGATGTGCCCGACGCTCGCCTCGACGACGTATCCGGGGCCGAGGTAGCCCTTGATCGTCTTCGCCTTGGCAGGGGACTCGACGATGACGAGTCGGCGGCCGCCCTTTGCGGTCTCGCTAGTCGGGGACAACTTGGCTCTTCTCTCCGGTCGGCACTCGGTCGCAGTACGGCGACGCTGCGGAGTGTGACGGTACAACCCGCCCCCGTGTCAAACGGCACAAGCCCGCAACGGCCACTCGAACGGTAACCCGACAAGTGCCATTTCTGCCGCCCGGATGCCGCGCGGGTCCTCATGTGATCACCGGGCCGAGTGGCCGGAGGGCCGTCTGGCCCCGCCGTCACGCCGGTGCCGGAGCCGGTGCCGGAGCCGGAACCGGAACCGATGTCAGAGCCGGCCCAGGCACCAGGCGCCGAGCGTCAGGCAGAGGCCGCCGGCCAGCAGCGCGACCGGTACGGCCACGGCGGGGCGCACGCCCTCGGCGACCGGTGCCCGGTGCAGGAGGCGCGCGCCCGTCCAGGTCAGCATTGCGGCCCCGAACAGCAGGAACACCGCCGCCGCGAAGATCGCAGGTCCCGTCTCCATGCCGCTCCCCCTTCCCCTCGGGCCTCGTGCCGAATCCCGGGGAGTCCCCCCGGACTCCCCCTGCGGCGGAGCCTGCCAGCCGAGGGGGTACGGGGGGCGAACGGGAGGTGAAATCGGGGCGGGGCGGCAACCGAGGGCAGGTGGCGGCTCAGGGCCGGGCGGCCCCCGTCACGGCCGGGCGGCCCTGAGCCGCCGCCATGCGGCCCGTCACGGCCGAGCCGCCCCCGCCGGCTCCAGGAAGCCCTGCTCGACGAGCATCCGGATGGCCTCCGGAGTCCGGTCCCGCAGCAGGACCGGGTCCTCCTGGACGAGCTGGGCGATCGCGTCCAGGATCCGCCCGGCGGTCAGTGAGCCGTCGCACACCCCGGCGAAGCCCGCCCCGACCGTGTCCACCTTGGTGGCCCGCCGCATCCCGCGGTTCTGCCGGAGCACGACGTGCTCGGGATCCTCGGCGCCGGGCGTGCCGACCTGCTCCTGGACGACCTCCTCGACCAGCCGGAACCGGCCTTCCAGCAGCGCGGCGTCGTCGTGCTCCCGCAGGAAGTCCTGGCGGGCGAAGTGCGCCCGTACGGTCTCCCCGAGCGGCTGCTCCACGGGGTGCGGCCATTCCTCGACGACGATCGAGGGCTCCGCGGTGTCGGAGCGGTGCAGCGTGATCCAGCCGAATCCGACGGCCTTGGTTCCGCGCGCCTCGAACTCCTCCAGCCAGGCCTCGTAGTGCGCCGCGTATGCCGCCGCGTCGGCGCGGTGGTCGCCCGCGTCGCGCAGCCACAGCTCCGCGTACTGCGTGATGTCCTGCACCTCGCGCTGCACGATCCAGGCGTCGCAGCCCTGCGGCACCCAGGAGCGGAGCCGGTCCTTCCAGTCCTCTCCTTCCACGTGCTGCCAGTTGGCGAGGAACTGCGCGTACCCGCCGGGGTTGAGGTGCCGGCCCGCCTGCTGCACCAGCGTGCGGCACAGGTCGTCGCCGCCCATCCCGCCGTCGCGGTAGGTCAGCCGGGCACGGGGGGAGATCACGAAGGGCGGGTTGGAGACGATCAGGTCGTACGTCGCGTCGCCCACCGGTTCGAAGAGCGAGCCGGTCAGCAGCTCCGCCTCGGGGGCCCCGGAGAGCGCAAGCGTCAACCGGGTGAATTCCAGCGCCCGCGGGTTGACGTCGGTGGCGGTGACCCGGGTGGCGTGCTGCGCGGCGTGCAGCGCCTGGATGCCCGAACCGCTGCCGAGGTCGAGGGCCGAGCCGACCGGCGTACGGACGGTGATCCCGGCCAGCGTGGTGGACGCACCGCCCACGCCGAGGACGACGCCCTCCTCGCGGCTGCCGATGCCGCCGGCCCCGCCGACCGCGCAGCCGAGGTCCGAGACGATGAACCAGTCCTCGCCGTCCGGGCCGCCGTACGGGCGCACGTCCACGGTGGCGCGCACCGTGTCCGCGCCGTCGGCGGCCTTCTCCCGGATCAGCCAGCCGTCGGCCAGCACCCGGTCGAGGGGCAGCCCGGCCGGCCCGTCGGCCAGGGCGGCGTACGGGACGGGCTGCTGGAGCAGGAACAGCCGGACCAGGTGGGCCAGCGGGCCGTCGGCGCGGGTGGCGCGCAGCGCGGGCACGGTCTCGCTGCGGGCCAGCGCGGCGTACGCGGGGGCGCCGAGGAGGTCGAGCAGCCCGTCGGCGGTGAAGCCGGCCGCGAGCAGGGCCGCGCGGAGCTCGGCGGCATGGTCGGACACGGGAAGGCGGGTGGCGGTACTCACGCGACCATTGTGTCCGGTGGCACGGACGATGCGT
The DNA here is from genome assembly GCF_019400985.1 of Streptomyces bambusae. Lineage (GTDB taxonomy): Bacteria > Actinomycetota > Actinomycetes > Streptomycetales > Streptomycetaceae > Streptomyces > Streptomyces bambusae_A. Next base: position 7,473 of record NZ_WTFF01000053.1, on the reverse strand, counting down.
GTGACGCGGCCGGGACTGCCGGGGCCCCGGCGACGTCGTGTGGCGTCGTATGGAGTCGTGTGGCGTCGCAGGCGGCGTTCGTGCGGCATCGGCCGACGTTCGTGCGGCGTCGCGCGGCGCAGGACGGGCGCCGTATACGTCGCAGCGGGCCGCGTCACGCGTCGCCGGGACGTGCGGAACGCGACGCCGGACGCCCGGAGGGCGACGCCGGGACGCCCGGAAGGCGACGCCGGGACGCCCGGAAGGCGTCAAGGTGCCGTCCGCCGCTCCTCCGGGGAGGAGCGGCGGGTCGCGGATCAGCTCTGGGCCGGCGCAGGGCTCGTCATCTGGCAGCCCTTCTGGCTGTTCATCGCCTTGTCCAGACCGCCGGTCTTCAGCTGGTCGCGGGCCTGGTTGGCGCCCTTGTTGGCCTCTTCGATGCCGCCGGCGACCGTCTTGAGGCCCTCCGCGAACTTGCCCTGGTCCTTGGGGTCGAGACCGTCGATCTGCGTCTTGAGATCGGTGTAGCCCTTGGCCGTGGCGGTGAAGCCGGCGGCCGCGGCGTTCATGGCCGCCTCGCCCTCCTTGACGGGCGGGGCGCCGGCCGAGGTCAGCGATTCGGCCATCGCCTTGTAGGCGTCCGAGATCTGCTGGAACGCCGCCGAGTCGGTCTTCTGGACGTCCTCCGACTTGGCGTTCTCCGTCGCGACGCGCTTGATCTCGGCGTTGGCGTCCTCGATCTTCTTGAGGTTGGGCTGCCAGCCGTCGCAGACCTTCTTGGCCCAGCCGTCGGCCTTATTGTCGCCGCTGTCGTCACCGCAGCCGGACAGGACGAGCATCAGCACCGCACAGCAGGAGGCTGCGGCCGCAAGCTTCTTGTTCACCGGATTGGTCCCTTCCAAGGCTCTCGGCCGGAACATACACGCCTCCCGACTGAGCGCGCAGAAAGGCGGACAGACGACGCGTCAGTCCGCGTCGCCTGTCCGCCGTTCGGGCCTAGGTCCGAGACCGGGTCGGAGCGGGGTGTCCGGCCCCGTGTCCGGCCCCGCGCACCGCCCCGTGTCCGGGCCCTGCCCCGGGTCTAGGAGACCGCGGTGGCCGGGTCGGGCTGCTGGGCGACCCGTTCGGCCGCGCCGCCGCCGCTGTCGTCCCCGACCGCGATACCGCGCTTCTTCGACACGTACACCGCGACGACGATGACCGCGATCGCCAGGACCGCCACGACGGCGCGGACCGCCGGGCTGGCGTCGTCGCCGTAACTGAACTGGACGACGGCCGGGGCGATCAGCAGCGCCACCAGGTTCATGACCTTCAGCAGCGGGTTGATGGCCGGGCCGGCGGTGTCCTTGAACGGGTCGCCGACGGTGTCGCCGATGACGGTCGCGGCGTGCGCCTCACTGCCCTTGCCGCCGTGGTGGCCGTCCTCGACGAGCTTCTTGGCGTTGTCCCAGGCGCCGCCGGAGTTGGCCAGGAAGACCGCCATGAGCGTGCCGCAGCCGATGGCGCCGGCCAGGTACGAGCCGAGCGCGCCGACGCCGAGGGTGAAGCCGACGGCGATGGGGGCCATCACGGCGAGCAGGCCGGGGGTGGCCAGCTCGCGCAGCGCGTCCTTGGTGCAGATGTCGACGACGCGTCCGTACTCGGGCTTCTCCGAGTAGTCCATGATCCCGGGGTGCTCGCGGAACTGACGGCGCACCTCGTAGACCACCGCGCCCGCGGACCGCGAGACGGCGTTGATGGCCAGGCCGGAGAAGAGGAACACGACGGCCGCGCCGAGGACCAGGCCGACCAGGTTGTTGGGCTGGCCGATGTCCAGGCTCAGGCTCAGGTCGCCGGCCTTGGCGCCGACGTCCTTGACGGCACCGCTGATCGCGTCGCTGTACGAGCCGAAGAGCGCCGCGGCGGCGAGCACGGCGGTGGCGATGGCGATGCCCTTGGTGATGGCCTTGGTGGTGTTGCCCACGGCGTCGAGGTCGGTGAGGACCCGCGCGCCGGAGCCCTCGACGTCGCCGGACATCTCGGCGATGCCCTGGGCGTTGTCGGAGACCGGGCCGAAGGTGTCCATGGCGACGATGACACCAACGGTGGTGAGCAGGCCGGTGCCGGCCAGCGCGACGGCGAACAGGGCCAGCATGATCGACGTACCGCCCAGCAGGAACGCGCCGTAGACGCCGAGGCCGATGAGCAGCGCGGTGTAGACGGCGGACTCCAGGCCCACCGAGATGCCGGCGAGGACCACGGTGGCGGGGCCGGTCAGCGAGGACTTGCCGATGTCCCGGACGGGGCGGCGGTTGGTCTCGGTGAAGTAGCCGGTGAGCTGCTGGATGAGGGCCGCGAGCACGATGCCGATGGCCACGGCCACCAGCGCGAGGACGCGCGGGTCGCCGGCGTGGCCGGTGATGGCGGCGTTCTCGACGCCGACGAGCTCCTTGTAGCTGCTCGGCAGGTACACGAAGACGGCGACGGCCACCAGGACCAGGGAGATCACGGCGGAGATGAAGAAGCCGCGGTTGATGGCGGTCATGCCGCTGCGGTCGTTGCGGCGCGGGGAGACGGCGAAGATGCCGATCATGGCGGTGATCACGCCGATGGCGGGCACGATCAGCGGGAAGGCCAGGCCCAGGTCGCCGAAGGCGGCCTTGCCGAGGATGAGCGCGGCGACGAGCGTGACCGCGTACGACTCGAAGAGGTCGGCCGCCATGCCGGCGCAGTCGCCGACGTTGTCGCCCACATTGTCGGCGATGGTCGCGGCATTGCGCGGATCGTCCTCCGGAATGCCCTGTTCGACCTTGCCGACCAGGTCGGCGCCGACGTCGGCGGCCTTGGTGAAGATGCCGCCGCCCACGCGCATGAACATCGCGATGAGCGCTGCGCCCAGGCCGAAGCCCTCCAGCACCTTGGGGGCGTCCGCGGCGTAGACGAGAACGACGCACGAGGCGCCGAGCAGGCCGAGGCCGACCGTGAACATGCCCACCACGCCGCCGGTGCGGAAGGCGATCCGCATCGCCTTGTGGGAGACGTCGGTCAGGTCCTTGGCGGGCTCGCCCTCGGCGGGGGTGGCCTCGCGGGCCGCGGCGGCGACGCGGACGTTGGCGCGGACCGCCAGTCTCATGCCGACGTAGCCGGTGATCGCGGAGAAGAGGGCGCCCACGAGGAAGAAGGCGGAACGTCCGGCCCGCTGCGACCAGGTGTCCGCGGGGAGCAGGAAGAGCAGGAAGAAGACCACGACGGCGAAGATGCCGAGGGTCCGCAGCTGGCGGCCGAGGTAGGCGTTGGCGCCTTCCTGGACGGCCGCCGCGATCTTCTTCATGGCGTCTGTGCCCTCGTCTGCGGCGAGGACCTGGCGGACCAGGACCTGCGCCACGACGAGGGCGGCAACTGCGACTGCCGCAATGACGATCACGATGAGCCGATTGTCATCGGTGAGTACCGCGGCAGCTGTTGGGGTGAAGAGCCCCGTCATTCGTCCTCCTTGACGTGATGAGCTCAAAGATGTGGACGGATTGTAGGGAGCGTCACCTGATCAAAACAGTACGCAGGAAACGGAATTGGCCTGCTGCTGCTCCTCAGCAAAAGATCGCGTCACTCCATTACCCCCGAAAGTGGTAATGGGGCAAAAGCATTGACGCCTGCTCAATTGATCTACGGGCACGAAAAAGGCCCTGCTCAGCAGGGCCTTTGAAAAAGAATCCGAAGATTGGATTAAAGATCTAGGGAACGTCCACGGCGCCGGAGGCGGGCCAGCTCATCCGGATGACGCCGCCCGATTCACCACTGGTGACCTCGACGTCGTCGACCAGGCCGCTGATCACCGCCAGCCCCATGTCGTCCTCGACCTCCGTGTCGGGGTCGAGGGCAGCGTCCATCCCGGGCACCGTCTCGTCGCCGCTCCCGGGCGGGCCGGGGACCTCGTCGCCGACCTCGATGGAGAAGAGCTTCTCGTCCTCGGTCAGCACGACCCGCACCGGGGCGGTCAGCCCGTGGCTGCGGTGCAGCCCGACGGCACGCGTGCAGGCCTCGCCGACGGCGAGCCTGACCTCGTCGAGCACTGCCTCCTCCACACCGGCCCGGCGCGCCACGGCGGCCGCGACCAGGCGGGCCGTCCGGACGTGTTCGGGCTGAGCGCTGAAGCGGAGTTCGACGATGGCCATGGCGTCCCCCTCGGACTACAGGCGTGCCTTGCAGGGGCCGGGCCGATCCGGCCCGGTACCCCGCTGCTTCTTCCGGTGCCGTTTCAGTCGGTGGCCGCGACGGCGTCCTCGACCGTCGTGTGGATCGGGAACACCTTGGTCAGACCGGTGATGCGGAAAATCTTGAGGATGCGCTCCTGGTTGCACACCAGGCGCAGCGAGCCCTCGTGGGCCCGGACGCGCTTGAGGCCGCCGACGAGCACACCGAGACCGGTGGAGTCGAGGAAGTCCACCCGCTCCATGTCGACGACCAGGTGGTAGCTGCCGTCGTTCACCAACTCGACCAACTGCTCGCGCAGCTTCGGCGCGGTATACACATCAATCTCGCCACCGACCTCGACGACCGTGCGGTCGCCGACAGTGCGAGTCGACAGGGACAGGTCCACGGATCCTCCAGCACCTTGCTATCGAGCGGCGCCCCCCAGGGGCCTCCCCACCCGAAGGTAGGGGAGGGATTGGCTGCCGCGATGGCATTCAATCACTTACCGACAGGCGCGCACGACGCCTTCTGTCCATTGTCCCCGACGCCGGTGACACACTCGGTTCCAATGGCCCACACTCCAGGTCCCGGTCGCCGCACGGCGCCCACGGACCCACGACCCACCCCCGGCCTGGTCCTGGACCGGCTGTCACGGGGGCCGTCCCGCGCTGCTCGCATCACTCATACGGAGCACTTGCCCCCTCGGGAGGGTCGTCATGCAGTGTGGCCCGACCGCATCCGAACGGATGTCGTAGCGGCCATTCGGGCGAACGGCATCGAACACCCGTGGGCACACCAGGCCGCGGCCGCCGAGCACGCCCTGGACGGCGAGTCGGTGGTCGTCGCCACCGGTACCGCCTCCGGCAAGTCGCTGGCCTACCTCGCGCCCGTCCTGACGGCCCTCGCGGACGGCGCAGAGGCCCCCGCACGGGAAACGCTGCAGCGCGGAGCGCTTCCCCGGGGTGGTGGCGGGCGACGGGCGGGCGGCCGCGGCGCGACCGCGCTGTACCTCGCGCCGACCAAGGCGCTCGCCGCCGACCAGCGCCGGGCCGTACGCGAACTCGCCGCCCCGCTCGGCCACGCGGTCCGCCCCGCCGTCTACGACGGGGACACCCCCGTCGAGGAACGCGAATGGGTCCGCCAGTACGCCAACTACGTGCTCACCAACCCCGACATGCTGCACCGCGGGATACTCCCGGCCCACCCGCGCTGGTCCTCCTTCCTGCGCACCCTGCGCTATGTCGTCATCGACGAGTGCCACACCTACCGCGGCGTGTTCGGCTCCCACGTCGCCCAGGTGCTGCGCCGGCTCCGCCGGTTGTGCGCCCGCTACGGGGCGGACCCGGTCTTCCTGCTCGCCTCCGCCACCGCGAGCGACCCGGCGGCGGCCGCGTCCCGCCTCACCGGGGTGCCGGTCACCGAGGTGGTGGACGACGCCTCCCCCCGCGGCGAGGTCGTCTTCGCCCTGTGGGAGCCCCCGCTCACCGAACTGCACGGCGAGCGCGGCGCCCCGGTCCGCCGCACCGCCACCGCCGAGACCGCCGACCTGCTGACCGACCTGGTCGTCCAGGGCGTCCGTACGGTCGCCTTCGTCCGCTCCCGGCGCGGCGCCGAGCTGATCGCCGTGATCACCCAGGACCGGCTGGCGGCGGTGGACCGGTCGCTGCCCGGGCGGGTGGCCGCCTACCGGGGCGGCTACCTCCCCGAGGAGCGCCGTGCCCTGGAGCGGGCCCTGCACTCCGGGGAGCTGCTGGGCCTGGCCGCCACCAGCGCGCTGGAGCTGGGCGTGGACGTCTCGGGCCTGGACGCCGTCCTGATCGCCGGCTACCCCGGCACCCGGGCCTCGCTGTGGCAGCAGGCGGGCCGGGCCGGCCGGGGCGGCCAGGGCGCCCTGGCCGTGCTGATCGCCCGGGACGACCCGCTGGACACGTATCTCGTGCACCACCCCGAGGCCCTCTTCCGGCGGCCCGTCGAGGCCACGGTCCTCGACCCCGACAACCCGTACGTCCTCGCCCCGCACCTGTGCGCGGCCGCGGCCGAGCTCCCGCTCACCGACGCGGACCTGGCCCTCTTCGGCCCGGCCGCACGCGACCTCCTCCCCCAGCTCGAATCCGCCCGGCTGCTGCGCCGCCGGACCACCGCCTGGCACTGGACCCGCCGCGAACGCGCCTCGGACCTGGCCGACATCCGCGGCGGCGGCGGCAAACCGGTGCAGATCGTCGAGGCCGACACCGGCCGGCTGCTGGGCACCGTCGACGAATCGGCAGCCCACACCGCCGTCCACGACGGCGCCGTCCACCTCCACCAGGGCCGCACCTACCTCGTACGGCGCCTGGACCTGGACGACCCGCACGGCCCGGTCGCCCTGGTCGAGGAGGCCGACCCGCCCTTCTCGACCACCGCGCGTGACACCACCTCCATCGCCATCCTGGAGACCGACACCGAGATCGCCTGGGGCGCGGGCAGGCTCTGCTTCGGCTCGGTCGAGGTCACCAACCAGGTCGTCTCCTACCTCCGCCGCAAGCTGATCACCGGCGAGGTGCTCGGCGAGGCCAAGCTGGACCTGCCGCCGCGCACCCTGCGCACCCGGGCCGTGTGGTGGACGGTCACCGAGGACCAGCTGGACGGGGCCCGGATCAGCCCGGAGATCCTCGGCGGCGCCCTGCACGCCGCCGAGCACGCCTCCATCGGCCTCCTCCCGCTCTTCGCCACCTGCGACCGCTGGGACATCGGCGGCGTCTCCGTGCCGCTCCACCCGGACACCCTCCTTCCGACGGTCTTCGTCTACGACGGCCACCCGGGCGGCGCGGGCTTCGCCGAGCGGGCCTTCCACACGGCCCGCCCGTGGCTGACCGCGACCCGCGACGCGATCGCCTCCTGCGAGTGCGAGGCCGGCTGCCCGTCCTGCATCCAGTCCCCGAAGTGCGGCAACGGCAACGACCCCCTCCACAAACGAGGCGCGGTCCGCCTCCTGACCCACCTCCTGGCCGGAGCCCCGCCGGACTAGCCCGCACCTCGCCCCAAGTGCCCGGGGCCGGCCCCCGCCCCGCCCCGAAGCCGGGCCTTGTCCTGAGCCGGCCGCCCCTGGCCCGGGGCGAGGCCTGGGCGACCTTCGCCGCCACTGCCGTCCCGACGGGGGCGGGCGCCTGGAGCGGGGCCTGGGCTGGCAGCCGGCATCACCGAAGTCCCCAGATTCGGGGCCGCCGGGGTGCCGGGCCTGTGGGGTACCGGACCGCCGGGCTGCTGGGGCGCCCGGCCGCTGGGGTGCCGGGCTGGGGTGCCGGCGGCGGGGGCGCGGACTGAAACCGCCGGTTCGGAATTGCA
>NZ_WTFF01000529.1 GCF_019400985.1 Streptomyces bambusae | reverse complement strand
CAGCAGGTGCCCGGCCTGCGGGACTGGGCCGCCCAGGTGGCGGCCGGTGCCGACGCGGGCGTGGGGATCTCGCTGCGGCTCGACCTGTCCTCGTTCCGGCTGTTCGACGAGGCCGAGCCGGAGGACCTGCGGCGGGCCGGCGCCGCCGTCGTCCAGGTGCACAGCCTCGCCGATCCGACGCTGGTCACCGATGCCGCGGCGCTGTGGGCGGGCACCGCCGCCGAGGGCTTCGGCCCGCGGTCCCGCATCGAGGTGGTGCTGGCGGTGCGCCGGGCGGGCCGGGTGTGGCCCGCGCTGCTGCGGCTGCTGGAGCAGCCGGTGCCCGATGTGCTGTCCCTGTCCGATCCCGAGCTGGAGGACCTGCTCGGCGCGGCAGCGAGCCGCCTCGCCGCGACCGGGGTCGTCGTGCACTGGCCGCGTGAGCTGGCCCGTTCGCTGACCGCGACCGCCGTCGTGCGCGCCACCGCGCCCGGCTCCGCCGCCGACGGGACGGCCTTCTTCGACGCGGCCTCGCTGTTCGACTTCTCCTGGGAGCTGGCGCTGGGCGGCGACCGGCTGACACCCGGCGAGATGGAGGCCCTGGCGCAGGCCCACCGGCCCGTGGTGCGGCTGCGCGACCAGTGGGTGCGGGTGGATCCGGAGCTGGTGCGCAAGGCGCGCGTGCGGGAGCTCGGGCTGCTGGACCCGGTGGACGCGCTGGCCGTCGTACTGGGCGGCACGGCGGAGGTGGACGGGGAGACGGTGCCGGCCGTGCCGGTGGGGGCACTGGCCGCCCTGCGGGACCGGCTGACCGGGGAGCTGGCCCCGCTGCCCGCCCCGCCCGGGCTCCACGCGACCCTGCGGGACTACCAGGCGCGCGGCCTGGCCTGGCTGGACCGGATGACCTCGCTCGGCCTCGGCGGCTGCCTCGCCGACGACATGGGCCTGGGCAAGACGCTGACGCTGATCGCCCTGCACCTGCACCGCGGCCGGCGCGAGCCGACCTTGGTGGTGTGTCCCGCGTCGCTGCTGGGCAACTGGCAGCGGGAGATCGAGAAGTTCGCCCCGGGCGTGCCGGTGCACCGCTTCCACGGCAGCGGCCGCAGCCTGCCGGACACCGCTGCCGGCGGCGGTGGCGTTGCCGGTGCCGGTGCAGGCGGCGTGGCCGGGGGCTTCGTGCTCACCACGTACGGGACGATGCGCGCCAGCGCCGCCCTGCTGGCCGAGCAGGAGTGGGGCATGGTCGTCGCGGACGAGGCCCAGCACGTGAAGAACCCGCATTCGGCGACCGCGAAGGCGCTGCGGACCCTGCCGGCCCCGGCCCGGGTCGCGCTGACCGGCACCCCCGTCGAGAACAACCTCTCCGAGCTGTGGGCCCTGCTCGACTGGACCACGCCCGGGTTGCTGGGACCGCTGACGGCGTTCCGGGCCCGGCACGCCCGGGCGGTGGAGCAGCAGCAGGAGCAGGACGGGGGCAACGAGGCGGCGGTGGCCCGACTGGCCGCGCTGGTGCGGCCGTTCCTGCTGCGGCGCCGCAAGTCCGACCCGGGCATCGTCCCCGAGCTGCCGCCCAAGACCGAGACCGACCATCCGGTCCCGCTCACCCGTGAGCAGGCGTCGCTCTACCAGGCTGCGGTGGACGAGGCGATGGCCGTGATCGAGGGCAGCGAGGGCATCGCCCGGCGCGGAATGATCATGAAGCTGCTGGGCTCGCTCAAGCAGATCTGCAACCACCCGGCGCAGTACCTGAAGGAGGAGCGCCCGAGGATCGCGCACCGCTCGGGCAAACTCGCCCTGCTCGACGAGCTGTTGGACACCATCCTCGCGGAGGGCGGCTCGGTCCTGGTCTTCACCCAGTACGTGACGATGGCCCGGATCCTCCAGCAGCACCTGGCCGCGCGGGGCGTGCCCGCCCAACTCCTGCACGGCGGCACGCCGGTGGCGCGCCGGGAGGAGCTGGTGGAGGGCTTCCAGTCGGGGGAGGTGCCGGTGTTCCTGCTGTCGCTGAAGGCGGCGGGCACGGGGCTGAACCTCACCCGGGCCGGCCATGTGGTCCACTTCGACCGCTGGTGGAACCCGGCCGTCGAGGAGCAGGCCACCGACCGGGCCTACCGCATCGGCCAGACCCAGCCGGTCCAGGTGCACCGGATCATCGCCGAGGGGACCGTGGAGGACCGCATCGCCGAACTGCTGGAGACCAAGCGGGCCCTGGCGGAGGCCGTCCTCGGCTCCGGCGAGGCCGCCCTGACCGAGCTCACCGACCGCGAGCTCGCCGACCTCGTCTCGCTGCGGAGGCCGGCATGATCACCGCGCGCGAGGAGCGCCGCCGTACGTTCGAGTCCGTGCCGGCCGGGGTGGAGGCGGCCACCTGGTGGGGCCGGGCGTGGGTGTCGGCCCTGGAGCGGCTCTCCCGCGACTCCGCCCGGCTCGCGCGCGGCCGCGGGTACGCGGAGGGCGGCCGGGTCGACACCGTCACGGTCACCCCGGGCCGGATCGTGGCGTACGTCCGCGGCAGCCGGCCCCGGCCGTACCGCACCGAGCTGGCCCTGGCCGTGTTCACGGACCCGGAGTGGTCCGAGTTGCTCCGGTCCCTGGCCGAGGATCCGGGCAGCCTCGCCGCGCTGCTGGAGCGCGAGGTCCCCCAGGGCCTCGCCGACCGGGTCCTGCCGGGTCCGGGCGACCTCGTGCCGCGCTGCTCCTGCCCGGACGCCGGCCCGCCGCCGTGCAAGCACGCCGCGGCCCTCTGCTACCGCGCGGCCCGGCTGCTGGACGAGGACCCCTTCGTCCTGCTGCTGATGCGCGGCCGGGGCGAGCGGGAGCTGGTGGACGAGCTCACCCGCCGCAGCGCGGTCGAGGCGGCCCGCGAACGGCCCGCGGCCGCAGCGGGCTTCCCGGGTACGCCCGCCCGCGCCGCCCTCGGACGCCAAGCTCGCGGCGCAGCCCGCCCGGCACGACT
>NZ_WTFF01000528.1 GCF_019400985.1 Streptomyces bambusae | reverse complement strand
GGGCCCTGCTGGAGGGCGGCGCCCCGGCGGCGGGCCGGGCAGCGCTCGCCCGACCGCCGCGCGGGACCGCCGCCGTGACGTTCCTGCACCTGCCGTGCCGCGTGCCGCCCCGACGGGACCGGGGCGGCACCTCGATCACCCGTAAACGTGACCCAGCGTCCGGGCCGCCCGCTCCGCGTCGGCGAACCCGACGTAGAGCGGGGTGAACCCGAAGCGCAGCACGTCGGGGCTGCGGAAGTCGCCGACCACGCCCCGCGCGACGAGCTCGCGCATCACCGCGGCCGCGTCGTCCGTGCGCAGCGAGATCTGGCTGCCGCGCTCGGCGTGCCCGCGCGGGGTGACCAGCTCCACCCGCCCCGCCGGCACGTACGCCTCGACGCACTCCAGGAAGAAGTCCGTCAGCGCCAGCGACTTGGCGCGCACGTCCTCGATCCGCACCCCGTCCCACGCGTCGAGCGCCGCCTCCAGGGCGAGCATCGACAGGATGTCCGGGGTGCCGACGCGGCCGCGTACGGCCCCGTCGGCCGGCTCGTAGCCGGGGCGCATCGCGAACGGCTCGGCGTGCGAGTTCCAGCCGGGCAGCGGGGAGTCGAAGCCCGCCTGGTGGCGTTCGGCGATGTAGAGGTACGCGGGCGAACCCGGGCCTCCGTTGAGGTACTTGTACGTGCAACCGACCGCGAGGTCGACGCCGTGCGCATCGAGGTCCACCGGCAGGGCGCCGGCGCTGTGGCACAGGTCCCACACCGAGACCGCGCCCGCGGCCCGTACGGCGGCGGTGAGGGCGGGCAGGTCGTGCAGCCGCCCGGTGCGGTAGTCGACGTGGTTGAGCAGCACCGCGGCGGTGTCCGGACCGAGCGCCGCCGGTACGGCGGACGGCTCGACCGGGACCACCCGCAGGCCCGTCATCCGGGCCGCGGACTGCGCGATGTAGCCGTCGGTGGGGAAGGTGGTGGCGTCCACCAGCAGCTCGCCCCGTCCCGGACCGGCCAGGCGCGCCGCGCCGACCAGGGCCTTGAAGAGGTTCACGCTGGTCGAGTCGCCCACCACGACCTGCCCGGCCGCGGCGCCCACGAGCGGGGCGATCCGGTCGCCGATCCGCTCGGGCGCGGTCCACCAGCCGCTCTCGTCCCAGGAGCGGATGAGCAGCTCGCCCCATTCGCGGCCGACCACGTCGGCGACCCGGCCGGGGACGCCCGCGGGGAGCGCGCCGAGCGAGTTGCCGTCGAGGTAGACGACGCCGTCGGGGAGGGTGAAGCGCTCGCGCAGCTTGCCGAGGTCGTCGGCAGCGTCGAGTTCGGCGGCGCGGGCGGCGAGTGCGGCGAGTGCCGGGTCGCCGGTGCTCGGTATGCCGACGGCGGTGGCGTCGGTGGCCCGAGCGGCCTCAGTGGCGTCGGTGGCGTCGGTGGCGTCAGACATGGCTGCGCGCCGTCCACAGCTCGGGGAAGACGTTCTTCTGGGCCCGCTTCTCCAGCCAGGACACCCCGGCGGAGCCGCCGGTGCCGGTCTTCGCGCCCATCGCCCGGCGGGTGGCGACCAGGTGGTCGTTGCGCCAGCGCCAGACGAGTTCCGCCACGTCGGTGAGCGCCTCGCCGAGGCGCACCAGCTCCCCGTGCGCGCCGGGCTCGGTGTACAGGGCGGTCCACACCGCCTCGACCTCGGGCGACGGCTCGTAGCGCTGCGAGAGGTCGCGCTCCAGCACCGCCTGCGGGACGGCGAGGCCGTGCCGCGCGAGCAGGCGCAGCACCTCGTCGTACAGGCTCGGCTCGTGCAGCGCCTTCTCCAGCTCGGCGTACACGCGCGGCGCGCCGCGGTGCGGTACGAGCATGGACGCAGACTTCTCGCCGAGCAGGAACTCCATGCGGCGGTACATCGCCGACTGGAAGCCGGAGCCCTCGCCGAGGGCGCCGCGGTAGGCGTTGAACTGGCCGGGGGTGAGCTGGGCGAGCGGCCGCCAGGAGGCGTTGAGGGCGTCGAGCTCGCGGACGGATCGTTTCAGCGCGTCCATCGCGACATCGATCCGGTCTTCGCGCAGGGCGCGGGCCGCGGTCTCCCACTCGTGGACGATGACCGTGAACCACAGCTCCATGACCTGGGTGGTGACCAGGAAGACCATCTCGCCCGGATCGTCCGAGCGCAGGTGCTGGAGGTGGGTGAGGACGTCCGCCTGGACGTAGTCCTCGTACGGCGTGGTGCCGTCGAAGTCGAGGTTCGGGGTGTCCGAACCGCCGGCTCCGGAGGCATCAAGGGCGTGCGACATTTCTGTCTCCTCGACACGTACTTCCGGGTAGCGGTCCGCTCCTTCCTGCTGGGTGAGTGGAGCCCCGGTCCCCTGCCCGCATCATAAGCCGCGCCGCGGGCCGCGTAAGGGGCGGGAGTGACGGGCATCACACGCCGGCCGCGGTGTGTCGGTGTCGCGCGTCGCCGCACGACACCGACCCCGCGCGTCGCGTCGCGTCAGCCCAGGGTGTCCGCCGCCGTCGGGGACGAATCGCGCAGGAAGGTCGTGCAGCGCTCGTACTCCTCCTGCTCACCGATCGCCTGCGCGGCCCGCGCCAGCCCGTGCAGGGCGCGCAGGAAGCCGCGGTTCGGCTCGTGCTCCCACGGCACCGGGCCGTGGCCCTTCCAGCCGGCCCGGCGCAGGGCATCCAGACCACGGTGGTAGCCGGTACGGGCGTACGCGTACGACTCGACGGGCCGGCCCGCCTCGAACGCGTCGTCCGCCAGGCGGGCCCAGGCGAGCGAGGAGGCCGGGTACTTCGCGGCCACCTCCGCCGGGTCGGTGCCGGCGGCGAGCGCCGCGCGCGGCTCGGGGTCGTCGGGCAGGTGGGTCGGGGCGGGTCCCCCGAGGAGGTTCTCGTGAATGGCCATGGTCACCAGTCTGCTGCACCCGGCCCCGGACGGCGGCCCGGACGGCGACCCGGACGGCGGCCCGGGCGGACCCGGCCGGCACCGCCCGGGTCGCGGGGCGGCGCTGCCGGTGCGTCACCTCAGCCGCGC
>NZ_WTFF01000527.1 GCF_019400985.1 Streptomyces bambusae | reverse complement strand
GGGCTTCGCCGCGGCGGCGGGCCTGGACCTGCTGCGCAGCGCGGTGGCCCGCCGCACCGACGGCGGGAACGCGTACCGGCTGATCGCCCGCAAGGAGCCGACTGGTGCCCGCGGGGGCGAGGGGTGGGACGGGCGGGACACGAAGGACGGGCGGGACGCAGGAGACGGACGCAACAGGCGACGCGAGACGGACGAGCGAGACGGGCAGGACAGGCGGGACCGCTCATGAGGCCACCGTGCGCACCGGCACCGGCACCGCCAGCCGGACCCACATCGCCATCGGCACCGGCAGCCGGCCCCGCATCGCCGTCGGCGCCGGCACCCGCACCCGCACCGGCGCCCCCGGACCCCTCCTCCCTGGCCCGGCGGGCGACCGCCGACCCGCTGTTCCGGCTCGTGGCGTACGCGCTGGAGGCCGCGCACGGCCGGCTCCCGGCCGCGGTGTGGAGCGCCCCGCACGCCTTCCACCTGGGCTCCCCGGCTCTGGTGGCCGCCGCCGGCTGGCCGGTCGCGGCGGCCGCGGCTGCGCGCACGGACGGGCTGGTGCGGCTCAGTTCGCTCAGCCACCCCGCGCAGAGCTGCGCGCTCCCCCTGTCCGGTACGCGGCCGACGGACGTCCCGGACTGGGCCGGGCGCCCGTACGCCGTGCTGCGCGCCCTGGCCGAGGCCGGGTACGGGCGCCGCGGCACCGACCTCCATGTGCACGGCACGCTGACCGCGGCCGCCGGGCTGTCCCTCGCGGAGCCGGCCGACTGCGCGGTGGCGCTGGCGGTCGCCGACGTCCACGGGCCGGACGGGGAACCGGAGGAAGGCCCGGGCGGGGGTTCGGACGTCCGCGCCCGGATCGCGGAGATCCTGCGGGAGGCCGCTCCGCACGGGGACGAGGCCCTGCGCGGCGCGGTGCTGTACGCGCGGCCCGGCCCCGCGCTGCTGACCGGCAAGGACGGCCGGCGCCGGCACGTGCCCTTCGCCCCGGACGGCTCCGGTGCCCGGCTGGTACTGATGGCCGCCCGTGGCGGGCCGCGGGGCCGGGGCTCGGATCTGCCGCGGGCGGTGGAGTGCGCGCGGGTGGCGGGGGCGCTGAGCATCTGGCCGGCGGGCGAACGGGCCCCCCGCAGCGTGCTCATGCTGCTGCCGGAGGACCGCAGGACCGCCGTACGCCGAGCGGTGGCCGAGGACTTCCACGCCCGTCGGCGGCCGGTGCCGCGCTTCCTGAACATCGCCGTGGCCGGAGCGGCACGACGGGAGGACTGACAGCCGGCGCGGCCGCGGGCGACACGGCCCCTCGGACGCCCGGGCAGGGAGGCCGCGTCGGGTATCGGCCGAACGCGTCCGCGGGGCAGCGGATTGCCGGGGGGCGCGGTACCCTCCGCAGCCATGACTGACATGGACATGGCGTCCCGCCCGAGGGTGCGCCTGCGCGCCGGGCTCCCGCGAAGAACCCGCAGGCACGCACTGGTGTGCCTGCTCCTGCTCGCCCTCCTCGGCACGGCGACCACCGCGGCCGCATCGGCCCCGGCGGCTGCCACCCCCTCCGCCACCGCGGCCGCCACCACCGCGGACTCCCGCTCGGCCGAGGCGGCGGCCGCCCGCTGGGGCGACCGCCGCCTCGACGAGGCCACCTTCCTGACCGCCCACAACGCCTTCACCAACTACGAGGACTCCCGCTGGAGTTCGGTGAACCAGGCCGAGTCGGTACGTTCCCAGCTCGCGGCCGGTGTCCGCGGACTGAGCCTGGACACGCACTGGTACGAGCGCAGCAACTGGCTGTGCGTCATCAGCTTCGGCAGCGACTGCTACCCCAGCGACGTGTACCTGTGCCACGGCGACTGCAAGACCTTCGCCGGGGCCACGTACGCCCTGCCCCGGCAGTCCTTCCACGGCACGATGCAGACCGTGGTGGACTTCCTGGCCGCCCATCCGCAGGAGGTCGTGACCGTCTTCCTGGAGGACTACGTCAGCGCCGAGCAGCTCCGGTCGTCCCTCGCCCGGGTGAACGGGCTGTCCCCGCTGCTCTTCCGGCCCGACGAGTGGGGCGTACGCCGGCACGGCTGGCCGAAGGTGGCCGATCTCGTCACCGCCGGCAAGCGCCTGCTGATCTTCTCCGACCGCTCGGACCGTGAGCACCTGGGCGTCATGTACGACAGGTCCTGGACGGTGAGCAACTACTGGAGCCTCGGGGACCTCGGCAACGACCTCGCGTGCGTCAGCCGCTGGTCCGATGTCCCCCTGGACCGCCAGGAGCCCGGATTCCGGCGGCTGTTCACGATGAGCCACCACCGCAACGTCCCCACGGTCCTCACGGCGGCCCTGGACAACGGCGCGAAGCTGCGCAACCGCATCGCCGAGCAGTGCCGGCCGGCGGCCGGGGGCCGCGACCCGAACTTCGTGTCCGTCGACTTCCACCGGCTGTCGGACGGCAGCGGCCACACCCCCGCCTCGATCGTCGCGGAGCTCGACGCGAGCCCCTGAGGCGTGCCGGCCGGGGCGCAACACCCCCGGGTCGGGCCCGCCCCCTCAGTGCGGCTGGAGCGCCGGGGGGCGGGCGGCGGCGAACGCCGTACGGTTCGGGTGGCCGGTCTTGCGCAGGAGGTTCGCCACGTGCTTCTCGACCGTACGCAGCGAGATGTGCAGGCGGCGGGCGATGTCCCGGTTGCTGGTCCGTTCGGCGACCAGCCGGGCCACCTCGAACTCGCGGGCGGTGACGCCGCATCGGCGCAGGTCCGGCGGCACCTGCTCGGTACCCGTACGCCGCTGCAGGACCGAGGCGCCCATGCCGCGCAGCTGGGCCCGGCAGGCGCCGGCGACGGCCTGGAGGCCGGCGCCGTGGAAGTACTCCTCCGCCTCACGCAGCCATGCGACCGGCGCACCCCAGCCGTCCTCGTACGCCGAGCGGGCCACCAGGCGCAGGCACAGCCGGCGCGCCATGGGGTAGGGCCCGGCCGCCTCCAGTGCCTCGGCCGCGGCGGCGGTGGCCTCGTCGGGGCGGCACTCGCGGCCGAGCAG
>NZ_WTFF01000526.1 GCF_019400985.1 Streptomyces bambusae | reverse complement strand
CAACTGCGTCACACGAGAGATCCGACGGCGGCTCCAGATGTATAAAAGAGGCAGGGGCTAGGACGGCCAAGACCACCCCGCGGGCCAGCCCGCCGGCGTCCTGGACAGCGTAGGCGACGAGCCACCAGGACACGCCGACCTGGAACATGCGCACGGCTCCCTGGGTCAGCACCTGGCCCAGCCAGACGGCCCCGAAGGCACGGTTGCGCAGGACCAGCGGCAGCCGCCGGGCGCGGGCGACGGCACCGGGCTGAGCCGGGGCCGGGGCCGGGTCGGCGGCCCGGGCCCCGGGCCCGGCCTCCGTATCGGTCACGGGCACGGCGGTCATGCGGTCGGCCTCTCGTCCAGGACCCGGACGAGCTTGCCCGAGCGCGGGTTGACGGCGAGGTCGCGATGGCGGGCCCATTCCACGGACAGCGGGTGCACGAACCCGGCGCGCACACTGTCGGGGTAGAGCGGCCGGACGTTCTCCAGCTCCGTGACCACCGCACGCGCCAACTCGGCCAGGCCGGGGGCCGCGCCGGTCGGAGCCCCGGCGCCCGTCGCAGCGCCCGCGGACGGACCGCCCGTCGACGCACTGCCCGCGGACGGACCGCCCGCCCCCTCCGGCCCGCCGTCCCCCGGCGCCGTGGCCAGCCGCAGGACGAGCCCGTCGCGGCCCTCCCAGCGGCGTACGACGAGCTGCATGCCGACGACGCGCCCGGCGGTGTCCGCCGCGGCGACGGCCGCCTGGGCGTCCTGCGTGTAGAGGGAGACGGGACCGACCCGCACGCCTTCCTCGGCGCGTCCGAGGATCCGGAAGTGCCCGGGCCCGGTGCCCGTCCACTCGGCCCGGTCGCCCGCCGGATAGCGGATGACGGGCATCAGGCGCCGGAACAGGCTGGTGACGACGACCCGGCCCGGCCGCCCCGGTTCGGTGACGGGCTCACCCGTGGTGTCGTCGAGGATCTCGACGACCGAGTACGGGGTGAAGGCCCGGTGCACACGGGCGTCGGAGCCGGGCACGGGGCGGCCGAGCAGGCCGGCGTCCACGCTGGCGTACCCGATGGAGCGGGCCTCGGCACGGGGGAACGCGGCGGCCAGCAGTCGCCGTTGGTCGGCGAACAGCGCCTCACCGCCGAAGAGCAGCAGCTCCACCGACTCCAGCCGTTCGCCGGCCGCGACGACCTCCTCGGCCAGCCGGCACAGCGTGGTGGGGGTGCCGGCCACGACCTGGGCTGCCAGGTCGCGCAGCGTGGGGAGGATCGACTCCGCCGGCGCGGCGCCGCCGACGGGCAGGCGGACGTTGTCCACGGGTGCGTGGGCGAGGGAGTCGAGGACGAACAGGAAGCTGGCGTACAGCTCCCCGGCGTAGAACAGGTCGGCCACCCGGTGCCCCGGGCGCAGCCCCGTGTCGACGAGTCCCTGGCCGAAGGCGGTCACGAAGGTGCGCCACTCGTCGCGGGTGTAGACGGAGAACTTGGGGGAGCCGGTGGTGCCCCCGGTCTTGAAGACCGTGGCCTCACTGAGCGGCCCGGTCAGGACCCGGTTGTCCTGGAGGGTGTTGGCCGCCCAGAACTCCTGCTGGTCGACGACAGGAAGGTCGGTCAGGCGCTCCGCGCCGGGCGGCAGGGACGTGTAGAGGTCCCGGTAGAAGGGCGAGTTGTGACGGGCGAAACGTATGAGGTCCGAAAGACGGTGGGCGGACATGGGCCTTTGCCTAGAGGAACGGAATCAGGAGCAGGAGCCACCACGGGGCGCGGCGAGACCGCGGACTCGCCTGCGTGATCGACCGGTGGTGGGAACGGGGGGACCCCCGCGCCCCCGTCTCCGACACGCACGCCGAAACTGACGTGCAGTCACAATCATGGAACATCATTCCGGCAGAAGCAAAATTGGCCAAAGTCTTCCGGCCAGTGCGACCAAAAGCAATGGGATTTCCGAAAGTCGCCGTCACGGCCTCGATGACGGGAGGGCCGCGGTGCGACCGAAACCGTTTGCCGGGGGAACGCCCGCCCTCCTAAGGTCGAGCGCACCGACGGCGTGTAGCTCAGCCAGCAGAGCACCGGACTTGGGATCCGGAGGGCGCAGGGGCAGCACCTGCCACGCCGGCTTATGGACGAGATCGCTGACCAGCAGCCCATGACGAAGCAGACGGCACCGCACGCGCAGAGCGTCACGGTGTCCCCGGCCTACGCCGCCGCCCAGTTGGCGCGGGCGATGCGGACCTCCGCGTCGCACGCGGACGCCGGCACGCGCGAGCGCGCCGGGAGCCGGATCCGGCAGTGGCAGGCCGTGCTCTCCGGCATCGCGACCGGACACCTGACCGTGGGCTCCCGTACGCCCGTGGCCGGTCTGCCGTCCTGGGTGACGCCGGAAGTGGTACGCGGCGGCTTCGCCACGGGTGCACCCGCGGCGGGCGGTCCGCTCGCCGGGTACGAGGAGGAGGCCGCGCGCCGGGCCGGGGTGCCCGCCGACCGCGTCGCCCTCTTCTCCCACGCCCTGACCGAGGAGGGCCTCGCCCGGCTGTGGGAGCTGCTGGACAGCGGCCGGTACGAGGTGGCGCTGCCCGAGGAGGCGGCCCTGCTGACCGTGGCGTGGCTGGTCCGGGCCGGTGACCTGGAGTCGGCCGCCGCGCTGGTGACCGAGATCCAGCCCTTCGCGGACCGACTGCGGTTCCTGCCGCGCCCCACGGACCGGCCGGCGGCCGATGCGGGCGCAGTGCACCGCCGCAGCGTCGGCGAGGTCGCGGCCGAGCTGGCCGGCCGGCAGCCCAAGGCGGCGATCGAGGCACAGCGCGAGGCGCTGACCGTGTGGCGGCCGTTCGAGGACGAACTGCTGGCCTACTGGCTGCGGCACGGCACGGAACGCGCGGACGGCACGGGTCGTACGGACGACACGGGTCGGGCGGCCGGCATGCATCAGCCGGACGATGCGACCCGGGCCGAGCCCGGCGCGGCGCCCGGTGCTGCGCCCGTCGCCAGCCCGCGGCGCGCGGACCGGGCCCTGTCTCTTATACACCACTCCGTGCCCACG
>NZ_WTFF01000525.1 GCF_019400985.1 Streptomyces bambusae | reverse complement strand
TTCCTCGGCAACTCCAGATGGGTAGTACCGCCAGCCCCCGCCGTCCCCGCCCCCGCCATCGCCCCCGGCGCCCGCACCCCGGACAAGGACGCCGGCCGGGTCCCCGGCGCGGCGGAGGCGCAGTCCGCCGCCGTGGCCGCCGACACCCCGCAGGCGGAGAAGCGGCAGAGCCGCAAGCTCGCCCAGGCCGCCCCCACCGCGAACGGCGTCCGCGGCGTCGCCGCGGGCGTGCCCTGCACCCTCGACGGGATCACCGGGCTCGGCCCCGAGCAGTTCGCCGACTTCCTCGCCGACCCGGCCGTCCTCGCCGACGGCTGCCTGCGCGGCCTGATCTGGACCTGGGACGCCCGCCTCACCCCGGTCATGTCCGACGCGCACGTCCAGGCCGTCTCGCGGCGGATATCCTCGCTGGCCGCCTCCCACGACGGCCGTAACTCCTCCCACCTGGAGGAGATGTTCACCTACCTGCACGCCGTCGTCTATCACGACTACTCGCGCTCCGAGATCGACGTCACCGACGCCCCGACCGTGGACGCCATGCGCCGGGCCATCGCCGACTTCGGGTCCGCGGCCCGCACCTTCGACGTCACCGCCTCCAACGCCCGCACCCTGCGCGAGGCCCTCTACGCCGGCAGCGCGCCCGGCCTGCGCCAGCACCAGCTGGGGCTGATCAAGCAGGTCCTGGCCACCATGGACCCGTCCCACCCGCAGACCCACCTCGACCCGGGCTGGGCGGGCGCGGCGCTGGCCGCCCTGTCCGTCAACTACCTGGGCGTCTACCCGGGCAACGAGGACGCCGCCTTCCACGCCGCCGTCGCCGCCGACCCCGCGTACCGGGCCGCCTTCAAGGCGTTCGCCGGCTACGGCCACCTCAAGGGCACGTCCAACAGCTGGGTGGTACGCGACGCGATCAGCGAGTACGCCCGGTTCGGACAGGTCGAGGGCCTGAAGGACCAGGTCGTCGCCGACCTCGGCGCCATGCTGGAGCAGGTCAAGGCCACGTTCGGCAACGGCAGCGAGCAGTGGGCGAAGGTGGTCTCCTGGCTCAACTTCTACGAGGCCTGCAAGCCGTACGGGGTGTGCAAGGAGGACATCGAGAAGCAGATCTTCCCGTACACCTACACCTACGACAACGGCGCCATCAAGGTCCGCACCGGCCTCGACAAGGCCGTCGTCGACCAGCTCTACTACGCGAGCAAGCAGGTCAAGTCGCAGTTCCACCGGGTCCTGGGCACCGAACAGCCGCTCGCCGGCGACCCGAACGCCACGCTGAACATCGTCCTGTACGCCTCCCGCGCCGACTACGAGAACTACCACCCGATCCTGACCGGCATGGGCACCAACAACGGCGGCATCTACATCGAGCGCGGCGCCACCTTCTACACCTACCAGCGCCGCGTCCCGCAGGACTCCTCGCTCACCCTCGAAGAGCTCTTCCGCCACGAGTACACGCACTACCTCAACGGGCGCTACGCCGTCCCCGGCTTCTTCGGCGAGGGCCCCTGGTACGAGGGCGACCGCACCACCGCCATGGACGAGGGAACGGCCGAGTTCTTCGACGGCGCCACCCGTGACAACGGCATCGCCGTCCGCAAGTCCCTGGTCAAGAGCATCATCAACGACACGGCGGGCGGCGGCCCCCGGATGAGCGTCGAGCAGCTGCTCAACGCCACGTACGACGGCGACGGCTTCCGCTTCTACAGCTACGCGGGCACCTTCTTCGAGTTCCTGTGGACCGAGAAGCCCTCCCTGCTGCGCGAGATGTACACCCACCTGCGGGGCAACGACGTGGCCAAGTACGACGCGTGGCGCCACCGGCTCGGCTCCGACACCTACCTCCAGCGCGACTACGACCGCTTCCTGGACGCGCAGATCGCCAAGGTGGACGAGCTCTACGTGCCGAACACCACCTTCACCCCGGTCGACCGGCTGCGGGACTCGGCGCTGGAGTCGGTGAAGTCCTCCTTCGCCACGGCGACGTACAACACACCGGACTGCGTGGAGAACGGCGAGCCGGGCAAGCGGCGCTTCACCTGCACCGGCCGGATCACCGCGAACCTGAAGAACTGGCGCAGCGACGACCAGAACTTCAAGGACATGTCCGAGACGGTCGACTACTTCATCCTCGACCGGGCGGGCGCGGCCTCGAACAACCTGGCCGACATGAACTGCTCCTTCGGGCCGGTGGAGATCTGGTCCAACAAGGTGGCGGGCACGTCGGGCTACAGCTGCGAAGGCCCGCTGCGCGGCTGACGCGGCCCCTCCTGGCCGCGGCTGACGCGGCCTCTCCTGGCCCGGGCCGGCCCTCCCCGGCCGACCCGGGCCCCTCCGGCCTGGGCCCTAGGCACCCCTAGGCACCCCTAGGCACCCCTAGGCACCCCTAAAAGAATGTGACATATTACTGCCGTGCCCAACAGACACTCCCTGGACGCCGTGGTCATCGGTGCCGGCGTGGTCGGAGCCGCGTGCGCGTACTACGCCGCGCGCGCCGGACTCTCCGTGGCCGTCGTCGACCGCGGACCCGTCGCCGGCGGGACCACCGGTGCCGGGGAAGGCAACCTGCTCGTCTCCGACAAGGAGGCGGGCCCCGAGCTCGACCTCGCGCTGCTGTCCACGAGGCTCTGGCGCGAGCTGGCCGAGGTGCTCCCACCGGAGACCGAGTACGAGCCGAAGGGCGGCCTCGTCGTGGCTCCCGACGAAGCCGCCCTGAAGGCCCTGCGCGCCTTCGCCGAGGGCCAGCGGGCGGTGGGCGTCACCGCCACCGAGGTCCCCGCCGACGCCCTGCACGACCTCGAACCCCACCTCGCCCCCGGTCTCGCCGGCGGATTCCACTACCCGCAGGACGCCCAGGTCCAGCCCGCCCAGGCGGCGGCCCGGCTGCTGGCCGCCTCCGGCGCGCAGGTCCACCTCGGCGAGGAGGTCACCGGGCTGCTGCGCGAGGGCGGCGCCGTCACCGGCGTCCGCACCGCGCGGCGCGAGCTGCTCGCCGGGGCCGTCGTCAACGCCGCCGGCACC
>NZ_WTFF01000524.1 GCF_019400985.1 Streptomyces bambusae | reverse complement strand
TATCCGGTGGGGGCTGTGTTTCATGCGGCGGGTGTGTTGGACGACGGTGTGCTCGATGGCATGACGGGGGAGCGGCTGGCTGCGGTGTCGGGTCCGAAGGCTGAGGGTGCTCGGTATTTGGACGAGGCGTCGCGTGAGTTGGGTCTTGAGTTGTCGGCGTTCGTGTTGTTCTCGTCGTTCGCGGGTGTGGTGGGTGGTGCCGGTCAGGGCAACTACGCGGCGGCCAACGCCTATCTGGACGCGCTCGCGGAGCGCCGCCGGGCCGACGGTCTGCCCGCCACCTCCATCGCCTGGGGTCCGTGGGCCGAAGAGGGCATGGCCGCCGACACGGCCGTCGCCGACCGCATGCGGCTGGCCGGCATGACCGGGCTGTCGAGCGAGACCGCCTTCGCCGTCCTGGAGCGGGCGCTCGTGACGGACGCCGGCCCGCTGACCGCCATCGACCTCGACTGGGAGCGGTTCGCGCCCGGCTTCACCGCCGCCCGCCCCAGCCCGCTGCTGGCCGACCTCCCCGAGGCCGCCGTACGGCGCTCCGGGCCCGCGGCCGACGACGGCGTCGGCCTCGTCCGGCGCCTGGCGGAGCTGCCGCCGGCCGACCGCACCGACCTGCTGCTGGAGACCGTACGGGCCCAGGCGGCGGGTGTGCTCGGCCACGGTTCGGAGCAGCGGGTGACCGCCGACGCCGCGTTCAAGGACCTCGGCTTCGACTCCCTGACCGCGGTCGAACTGCGCAACCGGCTCGGGACGGCCACCGGCCTGTCCCTGCCGCCCACGGTCGTCTTCGACCACCCCACCCCGGCCGCCCTGGCCGGGTACCTCCTCACCGAGCTGACGAGCGGGTTCGCCGACGCCGATGAGGGCCCGGAGGAGGCCGCCGTCCGCCGGGCGCTGGCCGCGATGCCGCTCGCCCGGCTCCGGGAGGCCGGCCTGCTGGAGGTCCTGCTGGACCTCGCCGGCCGGGAGACCGGCCCCGCCGCCGCGGCGGCCGGGGCTGCTGCTGCGGCGGCGGCAGAGGACGCGGCGGGTGCCGCGCCCGAGGACATCGACGCGATGGACGCCGACGCCCTGATCCGCCTCGCGATGGACAACACGGACTCCTGACGGTCCGCGAAAGTGTGGAGCTGACACATGGTTACGCCTGACGAAGTGACTTCGAACGACAAGCTCGTGACGGCGCTGCGGACGTCGCTGAAGGAGACCGAGCGGCTGCGCGAGCAGAACCGCCGCCTCTCCGACGCCACCCGCGAGCCCATCGCCGTCGTCGCGATGAGCTGCCGCTTCCCGGGCGGTGTCCGCTCCCCGGAAGGTCTGTGGGACCTGGTGGAACAGGGCCGCGACACGGTCTCCGCGTTCCCCGCCGACCGCGGCTGGGACCTGGCGTCCCTCTTCGACGAGGACCCGGACCGGCCGGGCTCCTCGTACGTCCGGGAGGGCGCCTTCCTCCACGACATCGCCGAGTTCGACGCCGCGTTCTTCGGGATCTCGCCGCGTGAGGCCCTCGCCATGGACCCGCAGCAGCGGCTGCTGCTGGAGACCGCCTGGGAGGCCGTCGAGCGGGCGGGGATGGCTCCCGACGCGCTGCGCGGCAGCCGTACCGGCGTGTTCATCGGCTCGAACGGCTCCGACTACGGCACGGTCCTGTCCGACGGCGCCGAGGACGTCGACGGCTACCTGGCCACGGGCAACGCGAGCAGCGTGCTGTCCGGCCGGATCGCCTACGAGCTGGGTCTGGAGGGTCCGGCCGTCACCGTGGACACGGCGTGCTCGTCGTCGCTGGTGGCGCTGCACCTGGCGGCGCAGGCCCTGCGCCGCCAGGAGTGCACGCTCGCGCTCGCCGGCGGTGTCTCGGTGATGTCGACCCCCACCACCTTCACCGAGTTCTCCCGGCAGCGGGGCCTGGCCGCCGACGGCCGGTGCAAGCCGTTCGCGGCGGCCGCCGACGGCACCGGCTGGGGCGAGGGCGCCGGTGTCCTCGTCCTGGAGCGGCTCTCCGACGCCCAGCGCCTGGGGCACCGCGTCCTCGCGGTGATC
The DNA here is from genome assembly GCF_019400985.1 of Streptomyces bambusae. Classification (GTDB taxonomy): domain Bacteria; phylum Actinomycetota; class Actinomycetes; order Streptomycetales; family Streptomycetaceae; genus Streptomyces; species Streptomyces bambusae_A. The sequence goes on along the minus strand of NZ_WTFF01000524.1, from coordinate 1,030 downwards.
CGCGGGTCGGCCGTGAACCAGGACGGCGCGTCCAACGGGCTCACCGCCCCCAACGGCCCCTCCCAGCGGCGCGTGCTACGGCAGGCGCTGGCCGACGCCCGGCTGACCGCCGACCAGGTCGACGCCGTCGAGGCGCACGGCACCGGTACCCGCCTCGGCGACCCGATCGAGGCGCAGGCGCTCATCGCCACCTACGGGGAGAAACGTACGGCGGACCGGCCGCTGTGGCTGGGTTCCGTGAAGTCGAACATCGGTCACACGCAGGCCGCGGCGGGTGTGGCGGGTGTGATCAAGATGGTGATGGCGATGCGGCAGGGGGTGCTGCCGCGGACCCTGCACGTGGACGAGCCGACCCCGCAGGTCGACTGGTCGGCGGGCACGGTCCGCCTGCTCACCGAGAACGCCGACTGGACGACGGCCGGAGACCGGCCCCGCCGCGCCGGCGTCTCCTCCTTCGGCATGAGCGGGACGAACGCCCACGTCATCCTGGAGGAACACCCGGCCGAGGCCGACCGGCAGCCGGATTCCTCCGCTGCCGTGCCTGCCGCCGTCCCCGCCACCGTGCCGGCCTCTGCCGCTGTGCCGGCCCCCGGCGCTGTACCGGCCCTCGGCGCTGTGCCGGCCTCCGCCACCGCGCAGGCCGTGCCGTGGCTGCTCTCCGCGAAGTCCGCCGAGGCGCTACGGGCGCAGGCCCGCGCCCTGGGCGCCTTCCTGGACGGGAACCCCGGGCACGCCCCGGCCGCCGTCGGCCTGGCCCTGGCCCTGACCCGTACCGCCTTCGACCACCGCGCGGTCGTCGTCGCCGACTCCGCCGACGGCTTCACCGCCGGCCTCGCGGCGCTGGCTGCCGGCACGGCCGCCCCCGGCCTGGTCGAGGGCACCGCACCCGACGGCCGGGTCAAGCCCGTCTTCGTCTTTCCCGGGCAGGGGTCGCAGTGGGTGGGGATGGGGCGGGAGTTGTGGGCGTCGGGTGGTGTGTTCGCGGAGCGGATGGCGGAGTGTGAGCGGGCTTTGTCGCCGTTCGTGGAGT
>NZ_WTFF01000523.1 GCF_019400985.1 Streptomyces bambusae | reverse complement strand
GTCCAGGCGCCCGCCGCGTCGGCGCCCGCGTCGGCCCCGGCCCAGGCGCCGACCCGGTCGGCGGCCCCCGCCCCGGTGCCGGTCGCGCCCGAGGACGACGTACCGGAGGACGACGACCCGGATCTGGTCGAGAGCGCGCTCAGCGGCCACGACCTGATCGTGCGCGAGCTGGGCGCCACGGTGGTGGAGGAATATACGAACGAGTAGGGCCGCGTCATTGGGGTGCCCGCACGAAGATCCGCCCCGCGTGCGGGCTAGGCTGAGGGCCGTGAAGGTCCTCGTCATCGGCGGCGGCGCCCGCGAACACGCCCTGTGCCGCTCTCTGTCCCTCGACCCCGACGTCACCGCGCTCTACTGCGCCCCCGGTAATGCGGGGATCGCGGAGGTGGCCGAGCTGCGGGAGGTCGACGCGCTCGACGGCGCGGCCGTCGCCGCCCTGGCCGCCGAGCTCGGCGCCGGGCTGGTCGTCGTAGGCCCCGAGGCGCCGCTGGTCGCCGGCGTCGCCGACGCGGTCCGCGCGGCCGGGATCCCCGTCTTCGGCCCGTCGAGCGAGGCGGCGCAGCTGGAGGGCTCCAAGGCCTTCGCCAAGGACGTGATGGCCGAGGCCGGCGTCCCGACGGCCCGCTCCTACGTGTGCACCACGCCCGACGAGGTCGACGACGCGCTGGACGCCTTCGGCGCGCCGTACGTCGTCAAGGACGACGGCCTCGCCGCGGGCAAGGGCGTCGTCGTGACCGAGGACCGGGACGCGGCCCGCGAGCACGCGCTCGCCTGCGACCGGGTGGTCATCGAGGAGTACCTGGACGGCCCCGAGGTCTCGCTCTTCGCCATCACCGACGGCGTCACCGTGCTGCCGCTCCAGCCCGCCCAGGACTTCAAGCGCGCGCTCGACGGCGACCAGGGGCCGAACACCGGCGGCATGGGCGCGTACTCGCCGCTGCCGTGGGCCGACCCCAAGCTGGTCGACGAGGTCCTGGCGACCGTCCTGCAGCCGACCGTGGACGAGCTGCGCCGCCGCGGCACCCCCTTCTCCGGTCTGCTCTACGCCGGCCTGGCGATCACCGGCCGGGGCGTGCGGGTGATCGAGTTCAACGCGCGCTTCGGCGACCCCGAGACCCAGGTCGTCCTCGCCCGGCTGCGTACGCCGCTCGCCGGCGTCCTGCTGCACGCGGCCAACGGCACCCTGGACTCCCAGGAGCCGCTCGGCTGGCGCGAGGACGCGGCCGTCACGGTGGTCGTGGCCTCCCACAACTATCCGGGAACGCCGCGCACCGGCGACCCGATCGAGGGCCTGGCCGAGGTGGCGGAGCAGGACGCCCCCGACGCGTACGTGCTGCACGCCGGGACCCGGCGCGAGGGTGACGCGGTCGTCAGCGCGGGTGGACGGGTGCTGTCGGTGACGGCGACCGGTTCCGACCTGGCGCAGGCCCGGGAGCGGGCGTATAAGGCGGTCTCGCGGATCCGGCTGGCCGGCTCCCAGTACCGTACGGACATCGCCGCCAAGGCGGCCGAAAACAGCTGAGCCGAGGGCATCGGCAGGTCGTGGGCCCGGGCGCGCGGGATGCGCCCGGGCCCACGCGCGTGACTGCGGCCGGGCGCCCTCGACCGCACCCAGCTTTACCCAAAGCCATTCCATCGGGTGATCGATGCGTCGTCCGCCTGACGCCCGGGCACGCCCCAACTATGGTGCGGCGCAAGCATTCCGGCACTTGGCCCACCGGCATTGCGATGTCAGTGGCGGGTGTCACAGTGGGGGAGTGAGCAAAGCCGCCGCAGGGCAGAGGGGGTGAGGTCCGGTCGTGTCCGGAACCGGTTCGATCATCGAGGTGGGCGCGCAGAGCGCGCGCTCGCGGGCCCTCGCCGTGCTGCGGGTGCGCAGCAGGGCGCTGGCCGTCGTGCTGCTCCCCGCCGCCCTCTCCGTGGTCCTGGTGACCGCCCGGGCCACCGGGCGGCTGACGGGCGATCCCTGGCCCGCCGTGACCCTCGCCGTGTGCGGGGTCGCCGTCGTGGTGCTGCTGACCGGCGGGATCGTCGCCGCGGTGGTGCTGCGGGCGAGTCCGGCGGTGACCCCGACGGTGCCGCTGTCGGAGGCCGCCGCCCCCGATCTGTACCGCCTGGTGCGGGACCTGGCCGACCGGCTGGGGGTGCCGCCGCCCTCGGCGATAGCCCTCACGCCGGACTGCGACAGCTGGCTGGAGGACCGCACGCACGTCGCGCACCGGCGCCGGGGCATATCCGCCGGCGCCGCCGGCCCGGAGACCGAGCGCGACGCCGCTCCGGTGCTGGTCATCGGCTCCCCCTTCCTGTGGTGGATGCGGGTCGGCGAGCTGCGGGCGGTCCTCGCCCCGGTCGTCGCCGGTACGGGTCCCTCCGCGCACCCCGACATAGCCGACGCCCGGCGTTTCATCCGCGGTCTGGACGCCGCGGTGGACGTGGGCAACGGCCGGGGGCTGGGCTGGATCGCCCGGCCGGCGAGGCTGCTGCTGCGGCTGTGCCGGGCGGACGCCGCCGAGATGGAGCGCGGGGTCGCCGCGGCCGCCTCGGAGCGGGCCCAGAGCGTGGACTACGGGCTGCGCATCGTGGCACAGGAGCAGGTGGGCCTCGCCTACGCGGGCTGGGACCGGCTGCTGACCCGGGTCGCGCTGCCCGCGTGGCGGATGGGGCGCTGGCCGGCCCATCTGGACGCGGGAGTGGTCTCCGCGCTGACCGAACTGTCCCGTCGCGACCGCCTGGCCGAGGGGTTCGCCTCCCGCCTGGGCGAGCGCCCCGCGTGCGACCTCCTGGAGGAGCCCGGGACGGTGGACGAGGCGGCCTCGCTCCTCGCGGCCCGGCTCTTCCACGGCGGGCCGGCCGAAGCGGGCCCCGACTGGGCGCCCGTGGAGTGGCCGGACTACCCCGAGGAGGTCGTCGACCGCACCTGGCGTGCGGAGGCCTCCCGGCTCCACCGCGCCCTCGACGCACTGGCCGTCCCGGAGAGCGCACCGGCGGGCCGTCCCGGCCCGGCGGCCCGGGCGGCGGAGCCGCTGCCGGCCATGGACCTCACGGCGGGCGGCGGGCCGGACC
>NZ_WTFF01000522.1 GCF_019400985.1 Streptomyces bambusae | reverse complement strand
GCTGAACGCCGCCCTCGCCGCCGCCCCCGCCCACCGCGAGCTGGCCTGGACCGCGGACGGCCCCGCCGTGACCGTCCACCGCGCGGGCACGCCCGCCGGACGACTGGCCGCGGAGCTGGCCGAGGCGGCGGTGGACCTGCTGGCCGATCCGCGGGTGGCCGACGTACGGGAGTGCGAGGGCGCGGACTGCGTCCTGCTCTTCCTGCCCGCCCACCCCCGGCGCCGCTGGTGCGTGGCCGCGGTCTGCGGCAACCGGGCCCGGGTGGCCCGGTACTACGCGCGGCACAAGGGCGACGGCTGAGCGCGTGCGTCGGGTGCGCGCGTCGGGTGCGTGGCGTGCGGCCCGGGTGCGTGGCGCGTGGCGTGCCGGGTGCGCGTCGCCTGCGCGTCGCCTGCGCGTCGCGTGCCGCGGGGAGTTACGCCTTCGGGTCGTAGTGGTAGGGGTCGCTGCGCAGGCCCCGTGCCGTGACGTGGATCGTGACCGGGAGGTCGGAGCCGTCCGGGGTGGCGGTTGCCGGCGGGGCCGGAGCCGTGGCCCCCGCCTCCGGCTGCGCGGCCGGCGCGGTGGGGGTCGCCGCTTCCGGTGAGGTGCGGGGGGCCGGGACGACGAGGGTGCCCTCCGGGGTGGGGGGAGCGTCGACCGGGGGGCGGCCGTCGATGGTCACCTTCGGGTTGCCGTGCGTGGCGTCGGCCGCGAAACCGCCGCCCTCGATGACGTACGCGCCCCCGCGCCGGGTGACGCGGGTGATGACCGGGTTGGGGCGGGCGGCCAGCTTGTTGACCAGGTACGCGCCCGCCGGGGCGCCCGTGAGGGCCCAGATCTGGTCGGGCAGGTCGGGCAGCCCGGCGCCGACGTCGGCCAGGAAGAAGGTGACGACGTAGGCCATGGTGACGACGCTGAGCACGACGTACTGCAGGTCGACCAGGTCGGTGCGGCCGCTGTCGTTGGAGATCAGGTCGCGTGCCCGGGGCGGCTCGCCGGGGCCGAGGGCGGGCTTGTCGAGGGTGCCCTGCTGGACGCGGAGGCCGACCACCGTCTTGGCGGCGATCAGGGCCGCGTACGGGCCGCCGAGCAGCGGCAGGTACACGGTGGCCAGCGAGTCCAGCGGGCCGTGCGGGCCGGTGAAGTACGCGGTGCCGCCGCCCGCGACCAGGCCCCAGCCCAGGATCGTCACCAGCAGCCAGACCAGGATCACCGTCCAGGCGAACGCCAGCGTGGTGGAGGTGGACAGCCGGCCGTCGCGGCCGGTCAGGAAGCCGGGCCTGGAGCGCAGGCGCAGCGCGGCCGGCCCGGCCAGGGCCGCCAGGGTGCACAGCGCCCAGAGTGCCGAAAGCATGTGTGTTCCCCCCGTGGTCCCCGTGTGCTGCCCGCGCCCCTCGCCACCGGTCTATCGCGCGAGCGCGAGCATGACAAGTCGCCACTCCGGGGCGGCGTATGCGGGCCGCGCCGCGTACGGCGCCCCGGAGTGGCGGCCCGTCACAGGTTGTCCGGCAGGACCGGGAAGCGCCGGGGCGCGACCAGGAGCAGGACCAGCAGCGCGGCCAGTGCCGCCGCGGCCGCGCACACGAAGATGTGGTCCACGGCCGTCGCCATCGCCGCGCGCAGCTGGTCGGCGGCCGCCGCGGGGATCGACCCGGGCTGTTCCAGCGCCTTGGAGACGTCGTCCAGCCGGGTCGGCAGGCCCGCGCCGGGGGTGTCGGCGAGGCGCGCGGTGATGGTGAGGTTGGCGATCGCGCCGAACAGGGCCGCGCCGAGGCTCTGGCCGACCTGGCGGCAGAAGAGGACCGAGGCGGTGGTGGTGCCGCGCTCGGCCCAGCCGACGGTGGACTGGACCCCGACGATCAGCGGCAGCTGGAACAGCCCCAGGCCCGCGCCCAGCAGCAGCATGACCAGGGCGGGCTGCCAGGGCCGTGCCGGGTGGGGCAACAGGGTGAAGGAGAACAGCACGGCGCAGGCGATCCCGATGCCGACCACCGCGCTGCCCCGGAACCCGATGCGCCGGTAGACGTGCTGGCTGAAGGCCGCCGTGATCGGCCAGGTCAGGGCCATGCCGGACATGACGAAGCCGGCGCCGACCGGGTCCAGGCCGAGCACGGACTGGGCGTACATCGGTACGAAGACCATCGGCGCGACCATGACCAGGCCCAGGGCCGCCATGGCGAGGTTGACGGCGGCGATCGTGCGCCGGCGCCACACCCAGCCGGGCAGCACGGGTTCCTCGGCCCGGCGTTCGATCCGTACGACGAGCAGCGCGAGGGCGGCGCTTACGGCCAGCAGGGACAGGGAGGGCGCGGACAGCCAGGGCCAGGCGACCCCGCCCTGCACCACGGCGAACAGCAGTACGCCGCCGCAGGCGAACACCGCCAGCGCGCCGGCCCAGTCGGTGCGGCCGCGGGCGGCGGCGGGGGAGCGGGCGGGCTCGTGCAGGTGGCGGTGGAGCAGCCACAGGGCGAGCGCGCCGACGGGCAGGTTGAGCAGGAAGATCCACCGCCAGTGGGCGTACGCGGCGAGCAGCCCGCCGAGTGCCGGGCCGCCGAGGGCGGAGGCGGCCCAGACGGTGGACATCCGGGCCTGGATCTTCGGGCGGTCCCCCAGCGGGTAGAGGTCGGCGGCCAGGGTCTGCACGGTGCCCTGGAGCGCGCCGCCGCCGAGGCCCTGGACCACGCGGAAGGCGATCAGCGCGGCCATGTTCCAGGCGAGCGAGCACAGCAGGGAGCCCGCCAGGAACAGGCCCGTGCCGAAGAGCAGGACCGGCTTGCGGCCGAAGGTGTCGGAGAGCTTGCCGTAGACGGGCAGGGTGACGGTGACGGCGAGGAGGTAGCCGGAGAAGAGCCAGGAGAAGACGGAGAACCCGCCGAGGTCGCCGACGACCTGGGGTACGGCGGTGGCGACGATGGTGCCTTCGAGGGCGGCGAGCGCCATGGCGAGCATGAGCGCGGCAACAACCGCCCCCCGCGGCCGCGCCGCGGCCTTGGCCGCCGCGCCGGGCGGGGCCCCGACCTGTGCCGCCGGTGTGGTCGTGCCGACCGTTGCCTGTGTCGCCGATGCGGTTCGGCCGGCCCCGGCTTGTGC
>NZ_WTFF01000521.1 GCF_019400985.1 Streptomyces bambusae | reverse complement strand
CGAAACCCGGCTCCGCGAAGCCAGGGCCCGGGCCGCGCAACGGCCGTCGGCGAAACCCGGCTCCGCGAAGCCAGGGCCCGGGCCGCGCAACGGCCGTCGGCGAAACCCGGCTCCGCGAAGCCAGGGCCCGGGCCGCGCAACGGCCGTCGGCGAAACCCGGCTCCGCGAAGCCAGGGCTGGGGCTCTGCGGAGCCCGGGCTCCGCGGCTCTGCGGCTCCGCGAGGCCGGGGCCGGTTTCGCCGTCGAGGACCGGCCGCGTCCTTACGCAGGACCTGCGGGGGTACGCCGGTCCTCGACGTGGACGATGTGCAGTTCGGTGCCGTCCCGGTGGCGCTTGGTGCGTCCGCGCATCCCGACGGCGAAGTTGTCCCGGCCGCTGGGCTCGTCGGGCGCGACGTAGGTGAGGACGTCCTGGTGGTGACCGGTGATCACCCAGCCCCCGTCGGCGTCCTTGACGTCGATCACCCCGAAGTCTCCGGCAGGGGAGCCTGCACGCACAGGGCCGAACTCCTTGAGGATCTCGGTGGCCTGTTCGGCGAGGTCGCCATCGGGAGCGGTGAGCACCACACAGGTGCCGTGCTCGAACAGCACCCACGACTTGCGGGGGTCGGCAAGAAGGCGCCGCCAGAGGTCGACGAGTCTCTCGGTATTCATGCCGATCATTGTCGACGGGGCTCGTCGAGGCCAACTCCGGGCGGTGTGGCGGTTCGGGGAGGGGGCGGAGTGGGTAGTGATAGGTCATCGCACGAGTGACGGATACGGGCCCGACCCCTCGCCAGGGGGCCGGGCCCGGAGCCATTCCTCCTCGTGCCGCTTCCCTCGCCTCGCCCTTAGGCGGCCACGGAGTCCCGCGCCGACGCATCCTGCGACCCCGGCTGCGACCCTTCCGGCGTGGCCGCCGTACGCGGCAGCAGGGTGCAGAGCACTGCGCAGAGCAGGAAGCCCCCCGCCACCCACGGCATCGCGGCGCCCAGCGCACGGGTCGCGTCGCCGCCCTCGTTACCGAGCGCTCCGAAGAAGACCGAGCCGATCACGGCCGCGCCCAGGGCGCCGCCGAACTGCTGGGCGGTGGAGAAGATCCCGGACGCGCCGCCCGCGATCCGCGCGGGGACGGCGGAGAGCACCACGTTGACCAGCGGCACCACCAGGAAGCCCAGGCCCGCGCCGGCCACGACCAGCCCCGGCACCAGTGGCCAGGCCCCGGTGTGCGTGTCGGAGGAGTGCGCCACGGCGTACTGGACGGCGGTGACGCCGCCCGCCATCATCAGCGCGCCCGCGGCGAGCACCAGCCGGCCGAAGCGTACTGCGAGCGCGTCGGCGGCCGGGGCGGTCAGGAAGCCGCCGGCGGAGAAGGCGACCGTGACCAGGCCGGCCTGCATCGGGGTGTATCCCTGCGAGCCCTGCAGCCAGAGCGCGAAGACCAGGAAGAAGCCCTGCATGCCCACGGCGAAGAGGAGCTGGACGGCCAGTCCGAAGGAGAAGGCGGGCAACCGGAAGGCCTGGGCGGGCAGCAGCGGTACGGTCGCGCCCCGCCGCCGGGCTTCGAGGACGCCGAGCCCGGCGACCGCGAGGACACCGCCGGCCAGGCAGGCCCAGCCCCACAGCGGCCAGCCGTTGGCCTCGCCCTGGACCAGGGGCAGGACCACGGCGACGAGCCCGGCGGCCAGCACGAGGCTGCCGAGGAGGTCGGGGCGGCCCGCGCCGCGCTCCCGGGTGGCGGGGACCAGGACGGCGCCGGCGACGAGCGCGGCCAGCGCGACGGGGACGTTGACCAGGAAGATCGAGCGCCAGCCCCAGCCGAAGAGGTCGGCGCCGGTGAGCAGGCCGCCGAGCAGCAGTCCGAGGGCGGAGGCGAAGCCGGCCACGGCGCCGTACATGCCGAAGACGGCGCCGCGTTCCTTGCCGTGGAAGAGGGTGCGGAAGGAGCCGAGGACCTGGGGCATGAGCACGGCGGCGGTGACGCCCTGGACTGCGCGTGCGGCGATCAGCTGGCCGGGACTCTGGGCGATGCCGCAGGCGAGGCTGGCGAGGCCGAAGCCGGCGGTGCCGGCGAGGAAGAGGGCCTTGCGGCCGTACCGGTCGCCGAGGTGGCCGGCGACGATCAGGGCGGCGGCGAAGCCGAGCAGGTAGGCCGAGACGAGCCACTGCAACGCGCTTTCGGAGGCGTGCAGTTCGCGGCCGATGGAGGGCAGGGCGACGTTGACGATCGTCACGTCGAGCAGGTCCATCAGGGCGGCGGCCGTCATGACGGCGGCGGCGGCCCAGCGGCGGGGATGGGGCGTCGGGGGCGGGGTCGGGGTCTGGGTCATGGCGGCGGCTACTCCCAAAGTATTTCGTTCGGACGAACGAAAGAGTTGCATGCGTGACAGGTCAGCCGCAAGCCTTTCGTTCGGGCGAACTAAATTTTTGGTAGCGTGACTCCATGACCTCCATGACCCCTGTGAACGAAGAGGCGAGCGCGAACGAAGAGGCGGACGCGAACGTGGACGCGAACGTGGACGCGAACGTGGACGCGGACGCGGACCGCGCCGAGGTGCTGGCGGAGCTCAACCGGACGGGCCGGGAGACGAGCGCGGTCACGGTCATGTTCCACACGGCGCTCGCCGAGAAGCGGGGCCTGGGCGCCACCGAGGTCAAGACCCTCGACCTGCTCCAGCGCGGCGGCCCGCTCACCGCGAAGGAGCTGGCCCAGCACTCGGGCCTGGCGCCGGCCTCGGTGACGGGCCTGGTGAACCGGCTGGAGCAGAAGGGCTACGTCCGCCGCGTGGGGCACCCCACCGACCGGCGCCGGGTGGTCGTGGAGGTCAGCGAGGAGAAGCTGCGCGAGCTGGCACCGGCGTACGCGGACTGGGCCCGCGAAGTCGCCGAGCTGTGCGAGGAGTTCAGCACGGAGGAGCTGCGGACCGTGATCCGCTTCCTGCGCGGCTCGAACGAGCGGCAGCGCCGGGCGGCGGCCCGCCTCACGGAGTCCTGACCAAGGCCACCAAGGCCGCCGCGGCGGGGCCGGAACGGAGGCCGGGGCCGGGCTCGGCCGCGGCGACCGCGGCCCGACCGCCGCCCCGGCCAGTCCCGCGCGTACGA
>NZ_WTFF01000520.1 GCF_019400985.1 Streptomyces bambusae | reverse complement strand
AGGAGTTCGCGGCGGGTGGAGCCGCGCACCTCGGCGACGGGCATGGCGAGCCGGTGGGCGGCCGCGTGTTCGGCGGCGAGCTGCTTGAGGGCGTGCATCAGCGGCGTACGGGCCATGGCGGTGGTCCTTCTCAGACGTTGACGGCGGCGGACGGGGAGGCGGTGTCGTCGTCGGCGCGCTCGGCGGAGTCCTCCAGGACGATCCGGCCGATGATCTCGTAGCGCGCCGGGGCCTTGGCCTTGAGCCACAGGCCCAGTGCGAGGCCGCCGAGGAAGACGGCGCCGACGATCCACGGGATGAGCGTGAAGAAGAGGGAGTCGGCGGCGGCGCCGGCCGCGGTCTCCATGTTGAGGACGAGCAGCACCACCACGGCCGTCATGCCGATCCCGCCGAGCAGCGGGGCGGTGAAGGTCCTGAACCAGTGCCGGTCCTCGGGGTGGTTGGCGCGGAAGTAGCCGATGACGGCGAAGGAGCACAGCGTCTGCACGATGAGGATCGCCATCGTCCCGAGGATCGCGAGCAGGGTGTAGAGGTGCAGGTACGGGTCCTGGCCGGTCAGCCAGAAGCCGGCGACCAGGGCGGTGGCGATGGCGGTCTGGGCGACGGAGGCGACGTACGGGGAGCCGTGCCGGGCGTGGGTGCGGCCGAGCGCCGGGTGCAGGAAGCCCTCGCGGCCGATGGCGTAGAGGTAGCGGGCGGCGCACTGGTGGAAGGCCATGCCGCAGGCGAAGGAGCCGGTGAGCAGCAGCCACTGGAAGGCGTCGACGGCCCAGGCGCCGATGAACGACCGGGTCGGGGCGAAGAACAGGTCGAGCGGGCTGGTGGAGGCGGACAGTTCGACGGACGCGGCGAGGCCGTTGCCGGCGATGGTCATCCAGGAGACGTAGATGTAGAAGAGGCCGACGCCGACGACGGAGACGAGGGTGGCCTTGGGGATGACCCGCTTGGGGTCGCGGGACTCCTCGCCGTACATGGCGGTGGACTCGAAGCCGACCCAGGACCAGAAGGCGAAGAAGAGCCCGAGCCCGGCGGACGTGCCGGTGAAGGCGTTCGCCGGGTTGACCGGCTCGACGGGGATGCCGTCGGGGCCGCCGCCGGCGATCAGTACGGCGGTGGCGACGGCGAAGAGGACGGCGACCTCCGCGACGAGCATCACCCCGAGCGCCTTGGCGGTGAGGTTGATGTCGAAGTGGGCGAGGACCGCGGTGACGGCGAGCATGCCCGCCGCGTACACGATCCACGGCAGGTCGACGCCGAGCTGGTCGTGGACGGTGGTCTTCGCGAAGTAGGAGAAAACGCCGACGATGGAGGCCTCGAAGACGATGTATGCGAGGACCGCGAGCAGGCCGGAGGCCATGCCGGCGATCCGGCCGAGGCCGTGGGAGATGTAGCCGTAGAAGGCGCCGGCGGCCGTGATCCGCTTGGCCATCGCGACGTAGCCGACCGCGAAGACGGTCAGGACCACGGTCGCGAAAAGGTAGCCGGCGGGGGCGCCGGTGCCGTTGCCGAAGCCGACGGCGATGGGGAGGTTGCCGGTCATCGCGGTGATGGGGGCGGCGGTGGCCACGGCCATGAAGACGACGCCGGTCAGTCCGACCGAGTTGGCCTTGAGCCGTTGGATGCGCGGTGCCTCACCGGAGGAACCAGTGGTCATGTCGTCCTCGTTCCTTGCTGCCGTTGTGCTGCTCCTGGAAACAGGCGCCCACTCTCGCGGCGGGTGACGCAGGCCACAACAGACATGCGGTCCGATAATCACCGTGCAGGGCCGACGAGTTGTCGGCCGTGCGACGACTCGTGACCGGCAGGTGATGTCCTTGGAACGAAGTGGCGGGTAGCGTCCGGCCACATGGACGATCAGGGCGGGATCACCGTTCAGAGGGCGCTCGAACTGCCCGGACTGCGCAGCGGGCTGCCGGAGGTGGTGGCCTGCGCCGACCGGCTCGGCCGGACGGTGCGCTGGGTGCACGCGGGCGAGGTCCCCAACATCGCCTCCCTCCTCAAGGGCGGCGAGCTGCTGCTGACGACGGGTCTGGGGCTCGGCACCCGGCCCGCCGAACAGCGCGCCTTCGTCCGGCGGCTCGCCGAGCGGGGCATCGCGGCGCTGGTGGTGGAGCTGGGTCCGCGCTTCAGCCGGCTGCCCGCGACGATCGTGGAGACGGCGCGGGCGGCCGGGCTGCCGCTGGTGCAACTGCACCGCGAGGTCCCCTTCGTGACGGTCACCGAGGAGGTCCACACCGAGATCGTCAACGGCCACTACGCGCTGCTGCAGCGCGCCGAGGAGGTGCACCGGCGCTGTACGGAGGCGCTGCTCGGGGGCGGCGGCATCCCCCAGGTCCTGCGCATCCTCGCCGATTTCACCGCGAACCCGGTGTTCCTGGAGACCCCCGACGCCCAGCTGCTCTACGCGGCGGGCAGCACGGCCGGGGACCCCGGTGCCGACCCGCTCCAGGTGTGGGAGGGGCTGCGCGGTCAGCGCGGCGAGGCTCCGCCGTCGAACGCGGTCGTGGTGGACGTGCCCGGCGGCGGACCGGGCTCGGGCGCGGTGCGGGCCCGGCTGGTCCTGCTGGGCGTCTCCTCCCCGGTCCTGCCGGTGCACCGGATGGCGGCGGAGCGGACGGCGGGCGTGCTCGCGGTGGTGCTGATGCAGGCCCGGCAGGAGGAGGAGCTGGCCGCGCGCGGGCGCGGCGACTTCCTGACGGACCTGGCGGAGGGCCGCATCTCGGCGGAGGACGCGCCGGCGCAGGCGCGGGTGCTGGGCTTCCGGCCGGGCGCCGGCCCGCTGCTGCCGGTGGTCATGCGGCTGGCGGCGGACCTCGGCCCGGCCGGCAACTGGTCGGTCCTGGCGCGGGCGGTGTCGGAGGAGCTCTCGGCGGTGGGCGTGCCGGTGCTGCTGGGCGTACGCCCGGTGGAGGGCCGGGTGCCGCTCCTGGTCGCGCTGCGCTCGGAGTCGGAGCGGACGGCGGTGGCCGACCGGGTGGCGGCCGCGCTGCGGGCCGGGGTGGGAAGGGGCGGGGGGGGCCGGGCCCGGTTCGTTTACACATTT
>NZ_WTFF01000052.1 GCF_019400985.1 Streptomyces bambusae | reverse complement strand
GCCCGGGCGAGGCCGAGTGCGAACTGGCCGGCGCCCTGCTGCGCCTGTGGGCGCTCCAGCGCGACCCCGACCTCCTGGCCGAGGCCGAACGCGCCGCCCGAGCCGCCGCGGCCCTGCCCGGCCGGGAACGCGCCCGGGCGCTGCTGGGCCGGGTGCTGTACGAGCGCGCGGAGGGGGGCCTGGCCCTGGCCGAGGTCTCCCGGGAGGAGGCGGAGTCCCTCCTGGCCGCCGCGGACGCGGAGTTCGCGGCGGTAGCCGCCGTACCCGGCCTGGACCGCACCCTCCGCCTGGACTGCGTGGTCCGCCGAGCCCGGACCCTGACCCTCCTGAGCAACCTCCAGAACGACCCGGCCCCGCTACGCGAGGCCCTGTCAGCCCTGGAGTCGGCGCTCCGGGCGGAGGGGGCGTCGGGGTCGGACGGGCCGTCGGGCTCGGACCGGCAGTCCGGTGCGGACGGCTCCCCGGGGGGCGAGGAGCCGGACGCGGAGGGTCGGAGCGGCGGAGGCCCTGACGATGGAGGTTGGGACGCCGAAGGCCGGGACGCCGGAGGTCGGGTTGGCAAGAGGCCGAATGCCGGGGGCCTGGACGATGGGACGCGGGACGGCAGGAGCCGGGACGTCGGCGATCCGGACCGCGGAGGCCGGGATCGCGGCGGCCCGGAAGGCGGAGGCCCGGAAGGCGGCGGCCCGGATCATGGACGCCCGGAAGGCGGCGGTCCGAATCACGGTGACCGGGAGGCCGGTGGCCCGGACCGCGGAGGGCCGGTGGCCGCCGTGCCCGAGCCGGCGGAAGCACTCGTCGCTCCGGCGGGAGCGCTCGTCGCTCCGGCGGGAGCGCTCGTCGCCCCGGAGGTAGCCCTGGAAGCAACCCTGGAGGCGGCCTTGGAAGCCGCCCTGGGCCGGGTGCTCCTCGCCCTCCTGGACCACACCCCGACCCCCGCCGACCGCCTTCCCCTGGCCCGCCGCGCCGCCACCCACCTCGCCACCGCCCTCGCGTCCCTGCTCCGCGACGCCGACCCCTCGGCCAGGTCCGCCCTGGCCCGCGCCCGGCTGGACCTGGCGGCCGCCCTGCGCCACCTGCCCGACCGGCTGGACGAGGCCCCCGGCCAGCTGTCCGCCGCCCTGGACGAGGCGGCCGGCGACCCCGAACTCCGGCTGGCGGGCCTGGTCTGCCTGGCCCGCGTACACCGGGCCCGGTACGCCCGCGACGGCGACCCGGCGGCCCTGGAGGCGGCCGCCGACGCGTACGGCAGGGCCCGACGGCTGATCCCGCGTGACGGGGACGCGTACGGCGAACTGCTCCCCGAGTGGGGCGAGGCCCTGCTGGACCGGGCCCGCGCCGAGGACGGCCGGCGCTTCGCGTCGACGGCGGTACGGGTGCTGCGCGAGAGCCGCGCCGCGGTTCCCCAGTCCGACCCCCGCTCAGCCGCCCGCCTCCTCAGCCTGGCCACGGGCCTGCGCCTGCGCCACACGTACGAGAACGACCTGGTGGACCTGCGCGAGGCCGAGTACCTCCTCGAACTCGCCGTCCGGCACAGCCGCCACCCCTTGGACCAGGCCCGCGCCTGGCGCGACCACGGCGACCTCCAGCAGGAGATCCACGCCCACACCCGCACCCTGGAGCGCCTCGACCGCGCGGCGGACTCCTACCGCCGCGCCTGGCGCGCAGCCCTCCAGGCCTCCCGCAGCCCCGAAGCCCCACCGACCCCTTCCGCCACGGCCGACACCCTCGCATCGACCGCCCTCGAACTGGCCGCCCACGCCCAGCACCTGCGCGGCGAGGTCCTCGAACGCCTCTCCCGCCCCCGCGCCGCCCTGGACGCCTACCGAGCCGCCCTCACCCTCTGGTCCCACACCCCGACCCCCCCACCCCCGACCCTGCGCACCCGCATCCAGGCCCTGGAGTCCACCTTGTGACCTCCCGACACACACGCGCACGGAAGCGGCCGCCTCCCCGCACAAGGGGGGAAGGCGGCCGCTCGAGGCAGCGCTCTACCCGGCCGGCCTGGGGTCGGCCACCGGCAGCGGCGCCGTGGCCAGCGCCGGCACGCTCCACCGCTGAGGACCGGTGCCGTTGCACGGCCACAGCCAGAGCGGCGTACCCGCGTCGGTCTTCGCGTTGGCGAGGTCCACGCAGCGCCCGGAGGCGGGGTGGTGGATGCTGCCGTCGGCGCGGGGGTGGAACTGCTGGGTGGGCGTGCCCTTGCACGTCATCAGCAGGACCGGGGTGCCGTCGCCGGTCCCGGCGTTCTGGGTGTCGAGGCACTTGCCCTGGACGCGTACGGTGCCGTCACCGCGCACCTCGAACCGCTGGGCGGCGCCGCCGTCGGTCTCGTTGCAGCCCCAGACCTGGATCTTGTTGCCGTCGTCGGCGCGGGCCTCGTTGAGATCGGCGCAGGTGGCGGCCGCCGCGGCCGAGGCGATCTTGCCAGCCGCGCCCGGGGCGGCGGGTGCGGCCGCGTACGGGTAGACGGCGAGGTTGCTGAGGCCACCGGTGAAGCCGCCGAAGAAGTCCGGCTGCCCGCTGACCTTGTAACGCCCGGCCACGAGGGGCCCGACGGGGGCGGGGCTGGTGGTCCTGTCGTGGTGGCCGCTGGCGGCGAGGACGCCGTTCACGTAGAGGCCCGTCCGGCCGGTGCCGGCGTCGTAGACGGCGGTGAGCCGGGTCCAGGCGCCCGGGACGAAGCGGGCGGCCGCGTTGCCCTGGTCGGCCCAGTCGTACGCCCAGCCGTCCTGGTCGCCCCGGGCCAGGGCGAACTGCCACCGGCCGGTGGCGGGGTCGGCGTAGAGGGTGAAGGCGCTGCTGCGGTTGCCGTCCTGACCGAGGACGATGCCGCCGCCCGAGCCCGCCTTCGCCCAGGTGCTGATGGTGAAGCTGTTGCGGGTGTCGATCACCTTGTCGGCCCCCGTCCCGGCGGTGAGGGTCGAGCCGGTGCCACTGAAGGCGGCGTACGGGGTGCTGCGGCCGTCGACGGTCTCGGTGGGCCAGGTGATCCCGGAGGCGGTGGCCGGGTTGCTGCCGACCTTGCTCGGGGTGGTGCTGCCGGTCTGGCCGGTCAGCAGCCACTGGAACCGGGGCGTGTTGAGGTTGCCGAGCGGGACGACGGCCGGGTCGATGCCGGTGACGGAGGGGTGCGGGGCGGCCGTGCCGATCCCGCTGAAGGAGACGAGCTGCTGGTCGGCGCCGACGGCCCACAGGTCGGGTACGCCGTCACCGGTGAGGTCACCGTCGGAGCCGACACGGGGGTAGGCCTGGGGGTCGACCTTGCCGGCGATCGCTCCCGCGGCGGGGTCGGTGAATCCGGTGAGGTCGGGGGCCTGCGGGGTGCCCTGGACGGAGAAGGCGTGGAGCGTTCCGTCGGCCTTGGAACGGGCCCAGAGGGTGGGGAAGTCGGTGCCTTGGGCGCGGCCGGGGGTGATGAGGTCGTATGCGTCCCAGCGGTTGTCGTTGGCGGAGAGGAGGATGGCTTGGGGGCGCAACTGGTTGGTGTTGCCTGCGAGGGCCAGCCAGAGTCGGCCGTTCTCGACGAAGAGGATCGAGGTGCGGGGCAGGGCGCCATCCTTCGCGCTGTCTCCGTTGAGGGAGCCGAGGGCGGCGATCTGGGTGACCTTGGACCAGTCGGTTCCGTACCCGTGTTCCGCACAGTCGAGCGGGTCCAGGGTGGGGGTCATGCACCCGGAGGGCTTCTGCACCGAGATCGGCGCTTGGCTGTCGAAGGGGCCGCCGTTGCCGTCGTTGGTGTAGACGTGCAGGTCGCCGGCGCCCGGCTGGTGGGCGAGGAGGTCGTCCACGTTCTTGTAGCCGAGGCTGCCGCGGTGGCTGATCTGCAGCCCGCTCCAGCCGGTCTCCGGGCGGCTCATGAACTCGGCCTTGACTGCCGAGGACGGGTCTCCCCCTCCATGAAATTGGAGGAGGTTGCCGGCACCGTCCGGTAGGAGGACGTCTGCTTTCCGGTCACCGTTGATGTCCCCGAAGATCGGGGCCGGGGCATTGGGGTCCGACGGCGCGTAGTAGCTGTAGGCGACCGGCTGGGAGAAGTTGCCCGCGACGTCCTGGGTCTGGAAGTACACGAAGTTGGTGCCCCAGCGGGGCGGGGTGACCTTGATGTCTGCCGCGCCGTTCGTCAGTTTGACGATGCCGGGGTCGGTGTCGGTGCACTTCCAGTTGGTGGCCGCCGCCTTGACCGCGTCGGTGGTCCAGCGGGCGCAGGCCAGGCCGGAGGAGCGGCCGCCGCCAGGCGGTGCCGGATCGGTGCCGTGGAGAGTGAACGTTCCTTCCTGGCCGGCCTTCTTGGGGTGGGCGTCGACGGATCCGGACGCCGGGAAGTCGGTGGAGGTGACGGCGGCGGTCGGCGGGGTCCGGTCGACGCGGAAGTAGCAGAGAGAGGTGTTCTCACTGGTCAGCGTGTCATCTGTGGTGTTGGCCAGCCAGCCGTACTGGTGGCCGTCCACGCCCTTGCCGACATTGACGGTCACATCGCCGTAGCTGCCCTGCCAGCCTGTCGGCCAGAACGTGGAGGCCTGGCCCGCATCGTCGTCCCAGACCTTGAACGTGGTCTGGAGCTGTCGATTGGTGGGTGACCAGGTGGCCGTCGTCAGCGTGATGTCGGTGTTGGCCCCCACCCAGCCCGGGTTGTCCCACGGGTTGGCCGTGCCGGGCATCGAGCAGTCGTGGTACGCGCCGGTGTCGGCGAAGCCGGGTGCGGGGCGGGTGCGCGGCCACCAGACCGTAGGCGTGATGTCGTACTTGACGACGATGTGCGGGGTGTTGCTGAAGCGCTGACGGTAGTACTTGTTGTACTCGTCGTCCGGAGCGAGACCGAAGGTGAAGTTCTGCCAGCGCTCCTTGGCGGCGGCCGTCATCTGGGTCTTGACGTCGTAGGAGATCTCGCCGGACCCGGAGATGTAGATGCCGCCGATCTTGGCGCAGCCGCCCATCCGGGAGTTCTTGTCGCAGGGCTGCCGGTTCCAGCTGGTCGGGTTGCTGATCGGCGGGGTCCAGTACAGGCCCATCGGGGTGGCGGTCGAGGGGCTGGAGGAGGAGACGACCGTGGCGTGCAGCCGCGCCTCCAGGACCTCGGCGCCGTGGATCGTGGAGTTGATCCCGACCTGGAAGTAGGCGCGGGTGCGGCCGATCCCGGTGCAGGGCGGGTTGCCGACGTCGTAGCCGCAGTAGCCTGCGGCCGGCCTGTCCTGGCCGTCGGTGGTGCCGTTGTACTCATTGGCGTCCGCGTACGCCTCCTGCACCTGCGACCAGGCCTGGGTGGTGCTGTCGGCCACCGGGTTCACGCCCGGGTCGATGTACCAGGGGCCGGTGCCCTGACTCAGCAGCGCCGCGTCCGGGACGAGCTGGATGCCCTTCGCGTCGGCCGTGGCCGCGATCTTCCGCACGGCGGCACCGGCGCCCGGGCCGTCCGTGCTGGAGGCCTGGGCCGGCTCCCCTTCGGCGGCCATGGCCCGCGCCCCCGAGGCCTTCGGTGTAGACGTGGCCGAATCCCACATCATCGGGGTCGGTGCGGAGAAGCGCGTCCGGCCTTGTGCGTCGGCGGCCTTGAGGTTTCCGGCGCTGTCGGCCGATACGGTCAGACCCTCGGTCTCGACACCGAACTGGAGCTTCTTGACGGCCGGGTTCGCGGCGGCCTCGGGGGTGCGGACGACGAGGATCTGGCGCCACCCGCCGAGGGTGGTGGCACGCAGTTCGAGGTCCACGTTCGGCAGGACCTCCCGGTAGAGCGCACTGTCGCCGTTGAGCGTGGGCCTGGGCAGCGGGAACGGGGCCTTGAGGGCGAACTTCTTGCCGTCAGCGGTGGTCACGGCGGCCATGGGGCCGGTGCCACCGCCCGAGAAGGCGAGCCGGGACGGCACGGCGACGGGCGCGACCGAACCGTCCGCCTGGAGGCGGAGCGTGGCGTCGATTCCCCGCCACTTGCCGGCCGCGTCCTTGACCCGTTCGGGCACCGGTGCGGTGTCGCTGGTGAGGGTGCCGTCGGGGTTGGCGAAGGTCTGGGAGCTCGCGGTGGTCAGGTGATCGACGGGCACGCGCTGTCCGGTGCTCCTGGCCTGCGCCTGGGCTGCCGTCAGTGCCTTTTCGGCCTCGGTGAGGGCGGGCTTCGGGGCCGGGGCCGGGGCGGTGGTGGTGCCGGTACCGGCGACGGGTGACGCGTACGCGAGCGGCGGCGAGACGATCAGGCCTGCGCCCAGCGACAGTGCGGCGACGCCGGCGGCGAGAGCGGGCCCGGGTGGCCAGGGCATGCGTAAGGGACGCTTCGAGATCAAGGCGTAGGTCCTTGCTGTCGGCGGTGATGGAAGGAACCAGAGGCGCACGATCTCTTCGCTGGTGCAAGTTTGTCAACGGCCTGACCCCGGCAACGCGCACCTGCATGCGTGTGGCGTGAATCACAGAGGGCGCGCCGTGGGAAACCGGTCCGGATTCAAGGCCTCCCTTCGTAGGGTGCCTCCGGTCCGGGCCCTCGCCCGGTGCGGCCAGTGTGTGTCCTGTGGGGGGATCGAGTTGTCGAGTAGGGGTGGGTTCTTAGGGTTCTGGCGTACCGGTCGCTCGCGCATGGCGGTCGCTGCAGCGTTCGCCGTTCTTGCGTCGGGCCTTGGTCTGCCTGCTGTTGAGGCTGCGGGAGCAGCGCCGAAGGTATGGGTGCCGCCGAATACGCCATTGCCTGCCGCTAGGCCCGTAAAGGGCTCGAATGCGAAGCTGCCGGCGCAACAAACCCTGAGCGGGCGAAATTGGACAACGCCTACGGGGGTGGAGGCTCCGGTTGGCGCGGAGGCGGTGACCCTCCGGTCCGCGATGACGGGGCAAACGCCTCCTGAGGGCGGGGCGAAACGCGCCGGAGAATTGCCAATTTGGGTCGCATCCGGGAACTCTGCAAACGATCCTGCGCCCCTGTCGAGACGCGTTGTGGGCTCCGGCGGCAGCGACAGCACGCTGCACGTCGAGGTCAAGGACGCCGAGCGGACCCGCGCCGCCGGCGTCAACGGTGCACTCGTCGCTCTGACTGACACCGCCGGCACCACGCCCGCAGGCAAAGTCCAGGTCGGCATCGACATCACCGCCTGGGCCAAGTCTGCCGGTGCCAACTGGGCCGACCGGGCCCGGCTGGTCCGCCTGCCGGCCTGCGCGCTGACCACCCCGGGTGCGCAGGGCTGTACCCAGCGGACTCCCGTCCCGTCCCACCGCGACGGCTCCGGACGCCTGGTCGCCGAGGTCGACGTACCGAAGAGCCCGGCGGCCGGCCTGCCGAAGCCTTTGGCCGACGGGAAGTCTGGTGGGAAGCCGGGCGAGAAGTCGGCGTCCGCCACGGTCCCGCAGATGCTCGCCACCGAGTCGCTGGCCCTCGCCGTCGAGCCCGGCCCGTCCGGTGCCAGCGGCGACTTCACCGCGACCCCGCTGCTGCCCTCCGCGTCCTGGCAGGCCGGCTCGAACGCCGCGAACTTCACTTACGGCTACACCGTCGAGCTGCCCTCCACCATCGCCGGCCCGGTCCCGAGCCTTGGCCTGGGCTACGACTCCTCCTCGATCGACGGCCGGACCGCCTCCACCAATGCCCAGGCCGGTGTCTTCGGCGAGGGCTGGGACTGGCACCCCGGCTCGATCTCCCGTACGTACAAGTCCTGCAAGGACGCCGGGATCAAGGACTCGGGTGACGAGTGCTGGGCGGGGGACATCCTGTCCCTGAACCTGGCCGGTCACGCGGGTCAGATCGTCCGTGACGACAACAGCTGCGTCTACCGCCTCCAGGGTGAGGACGGCACGAAGATCGAGCGGCTGACCGGGCAGCGCAACTCCGCCTGGAAGGGCGAGGGCTTCAAGGTCACCACGACCGACGGCACCCAGTACTACTTCGGTGCCAACCGCCTGCCCGGCGGCGACGGCACCGACCCCGAGGCCAAGTCCGTCTCCACCGTGCCCGTCTACTTCAACAGCGGCCAGGACAAGTGCCTCGGCGCCGACACCCCCGCGAACGGCTCGTGGGTGCAGATGGGCTGGCAGTGGAACCTCGACTTCGTCGTGGACCCGCACCAGAACCTGCTTCAGTACCGCTACGAGCAGGAGGGCAACCACTACGCCCGCGGCGGTGGCCAGAACGACGGCAACGGCACCCCGACCGCCTACCAGCGCGGTTCCTACCCGACCTGGATCGGCTACGGCCAGCGCCTGCCCGACCAGATCGCCGCCAAGGGCGCGGCCAAGCCCGCCGCCCAGGTGTGGCTGCGTACGGCCGAGCGCTGCTTCGCGTCGGGCACCGTCACCTGCGACCCGTCCCAGCGCACGAAGGCGAACGCGAAGTCCTGGCCCGACACCCCGGTCGACCAGGAGTGCGCGGCCACCGGCCAGTGCCTGAACCTCTCCCCGACGTACTTCACCACCAAGCGCGTCACCAAGATCGACACCGAAATCCTGGACGGCACGAACTACCGCACGGTCGACTCCTACACCCTGAACCAGTCCTTCCAGGACCCGGGCGATGGCACCTCCCCGACCCTGTGGCTGGACTCCGTCCAGCGCACCGGCTCCAACGGCAAGACCCCGATCACCCTCCCCGCCGTCTTCTTCCAGCCGCTGCAGATCCCCAACCGCGTCGACGGCGTCGTCAAGCGCCCCGACGGCACCGAGGCCTCCGCGCCGCCGTACCACCGCCCGCGCATCCAGGCGATCACGACCGAGACCGGCGGCCGGATCAACGTCGTCTACAAGGCCCCCGAGTGCTCGCGCCTGCAGAACCGCATGCCGGCGTCCGAGGACGCCAACACGATGGCCTGCATGCCGGTGAAGTGGTACCTGCCCGGCCAGTCCTACCCGGACCCGGTCAACGACTGGTTCCACAAGGTCGTCGTCCAGTCCATCACCCAGCAGGACCTGGTGGCCGGCCAGGTCTCCACCGTCACCGACTACGAGTACGGCGGCGGCATCGCCTGGCACCGCAACGACTCCGAGTTCACCGACCCCAAGACCCGCACCTGGGACCAGTTCCGCGGCTTCGCCACCGTCACCACCCGCACCGGCACCGGCAGCGACGGCCCCCGCACCAAGTCCGTCGCCACCTTCCTGCGCGGCATGGACGGCGACACCCTCGCCAACGGCAGCAAGCGCAGCGTGGAGGTGGCAGACACCCAGGGCGGCACGATCAAGGACGAGGAGCCCCTCTCCGGCTTCGTCCGCCAGACCCAGACCTACGACGGCGACGGCGGGCAGGTCGTGGCCGACGAGGTCTCCACACCCTGGCTCGGCGCGATCACCGCGACCCGCGCCCAGTCCGGCGGCATGCCGCCCATCACGGCCCGCGCCATGAACACGGCCAAGGTGACCAGCCGCGCCAGGCTGGCGAACGGCACCTGGCGCACCAGCGAGCGCACCTCCACCTACGACAACACCCTCGCCACCCGCCCCCTCCAGGTCGACGACTGGGCCGACACCTCACGCCCCGACCAACGCCTGTGCACCACCTTCGAGTACGCCACCGCCCCCGGCGGCGCGCCCACCCCTCACGTCTCCCGCACCCTGATCCTGTCGGGCACTTGCGGCCAGACTCCGACGAAGACGAACACGGTCGGCGACACCCGCACCTACTTCGACAACCTCCCCCTCGGCCAGACCGGCACCACCGCCGACCAGACCGGCACCGAAGTCCTGGAACGCTACGACGGCTTCGGCACCGCCCACTACCGCCTCAACGCCACCTCGACGTACGACGCGTACGGCCGCGTCACCAGCACCACCAACCACACCCGCAAGGACGCCGCCCACCCCGGCGGCGCGGTCACCAAGACCGAGTACACCCCTGCGACCGGCGCCCTTCCCACCCAGGTCACCCACACCAACCCGCTGGGCTGGAAGACCGTCAACACCGTCGACACCGGCCGCTCCCTGCCCCTGAAGACGACCGACGAGAACAACCACGTCGCGGAGCGCGAGTACGACGCCTTCGGCCGCATCGTCAACGTCTGGCAGCCCGGCCAGGAGCGCACCAAGGGCTTCAAGCCGGTCCGCACGTTCTCGTACGGGATGAACGGCACGAGCGCCCCGTCGACGGTCTTGAGCCAGGCGCTCATGAGCGACGGCAAGACGTACACCTCGAACTACACCATCTACGACGGCATTGGCCGGGTCCGCCAGACGCAGGCAGGTACTGCGTCAGGTGCCAAGGGCCGGCTCATCACCGATGCGCTGTTCGATTCCCACGGCCGCCAGGTGAAGACGAGCGCCGCCTACTACAACGACGAGGCCGTCCCGGGCGGAGCCCTGTTCCTGCCCAACGGAGGGGTTCAGCCGGACAGCAAGATTCCCTCCCAGACGTACCAGGTCTTCGACGGCCTGGGCCGCCCGACCGCCTCGGTCTTCCAGTCGTACGGCGTGGAGCAGTGGCGCTCGCGGACCGAGTACCCGGGCGCGGACGAGGTCCGCTCCATCCCGCCGAGCGGCGGCTTCGCCTCAGCCTCCCTCACCGACGGCATGGGCCAGCGGGTGGCACTGCGCCAGTACAAGACCAACACGCCCACGGGCCCGTACGACGAGACGACGTACGGCTACAACGCCCAGGGCAAGGAGCTGTGGCGCAAGGACTCCGCCGGCAACGAGTGGACCTTCACCTACGACCTCCTCGGACGCACGGTCAAGACGACCGACCCGGACGCCGGCACCGGCACCACCGTCTACGACGACACCAAGAACCAGGTCACGGCCACTGACGCTCGCGGCAAGAGTGCCACGACGGTGACCGACATCCTGGGCCGCACGGTCGCGAC
Organism: Streptomyces bambusae; assembly: GCF_019400985.1. GTDB lineage: Bacteria > Actinomycetota > Actinomycetes > Streptomycetales > Streptomycetaceae > Streptomyces > Streptomyces bambusae_A. The sequence goes on along the minus strand of NZ_WTFF01000052.1, from coordinate 18,895 downwards.
GTACGAAGGCACGGCCGTCGACCCGGCCAAGCAGGTCGCCGGCTTCACGTACGACACGAAGGCACTCGGCAAGCCCAGCAGCAGCACCCGCTACACCGGCGGGGCCTCCGGTCAGGCCTATGTCACCGAAACCACCGGTTACGACGGCGGCTACCGCCCGCTCGGCAGTAAGGTGACCATCCCGGCCGCTGAGAAGGAACTGGCCGGCACGTACGAGACGAAGAACACCTACTCGCCCTACGGACAGCTGCAGTCGACGCAGTTGCCGCCGATCCCCAAGGCCGGCCTCGCGGCAGAGACGCTGGCTTTCGGCACCGACATCCTGGGCAACCCGACGTCACTCAACGGCACGATCGGCTTCACGGAAGTCCCCTACGTCGTGGACCTGCGCTACGACCCGTACGGCCGCACCATTCGCACCACGGTCGGCGGCACGAATCGCCAGGTGGTCTCCACGGTCGACTACGACGCCGGCACAGGCAGGCCGATCCGTTCGATCCTGGACAAGCAGACGTCCGCGACCGCGAGCGTCGACGTCGTCGACTACACCTACAACCAGGTCGGCCAGCTAACCTCGATCGGCAACACCCAGGACGGCGCGGCCCGCGACCTGCAGTGCTTCACTCACGACTACCTCGGCCGCCTCACCCAGGCCTGGACCGACACCGGCACCCAGACCACGGCCCCGCAGCCCTCGGTCCGCGGCATCGGCGGCTGCGCCAACGCCGGCGGCCCGGCGGTGGACGGCACGGGCAAGCCGAGCGTGGGCGGCCCGGCCCCGTACTGGCAGCAGTACGAGTACGACAAGCTGGGCAACCGCACGAAGCTGGTCCGCAAGGACACCACGGGCAACGCGTCGAAGGACGTCACGGTCACCCAGACCTTCGGCACCGGCCCCAACACCCCCTCCACCGACCCCAGGACGGGCGGCGGCACGGGCGGCCCGCACGCGCTGATGACCTCCACGGAGACAAGCGCCGCCACGGGCACGAAGGTCACGTCGTACACGTACGACGCGAGCGGCAACACCGCCTCCGTCACCAGCACCCCGGGCACCAAGACCCTGACCTGGAACAGCCAGGGCAAACTCGACAAGATCACCGGCACGGGTGAGAGCGCGGGCACGAGCTACCTCTACGACACGGGCGGCAACCAGCTGATCCGCCGCGACCCGGGCAGCACCACGCTCAACCTGGGCAGCGACCAGATCACCCTGGACACCGCCACGGGCAAGGTCTCCAACGTCCGCACGTACGCGGCCCCCGGCGGCCTCTCCGTCACCCGCACCACCACGGGCGGCACCTCGACCCTGGCCTACCAGGGTTCGGACCACCACGGCACGGGCGGCGTCCAGTTCAACGCAACGGACCTCTCCCACGTCCGCCGCCACTCGGACCCCTTCGGCAACGAACGAGGCGCGGCGCCGGCTCCGGGCGCCTGGGCGGGCGACAAGGGCTTCGTGGGCGGCACGAAGGAGAAGTCCACGGGCTTCACCCTCCTGGGCGCCCGCGAGTACGACCCGACGACGGCCCGCTTCATCAGCCCGGACCCGATCATCGACCCGGGCGACCCGCAGCAGTGGAACGCGTACGCGTACTCCAGCAACAGCCCTATCAACAGGGCCGACCCCAGCGGCATGAAGGACTACTGCGACAACTTCTCCAGCTGCAGCTACGACAGCCACTCGAACAAGATCAGCAATCCGGGCCACAGCAGCGACGGATGGGAAAAGGAAGGCAACGGCGCCGGCCCAACCCCCGAGGATGACTACAACAACGCCAATAACCAGGTCACCAAGGCCAAGCAGCGGACCGAACAACTAAAGCACGAAGTCGTCGAACTCATCGGTGACCTGATCGGCTACAACGACGCCCGCGACTGCTTCACCAAGGGTGACGTCATGGCCTGCATCAACACAGCGCTGAACGCAGTCCCCTGGGGCAAGATCGTCAAGGCGATCAAGATCGGCATCAAGGCCTACAAGATCTACAAGGAGCTCAACAAGGCCTACGACGCCGTCCACGCCGCCGAACGCAACGCCTCCCGCGCGGCCGAGGCCCTCAGTCGCAGCAAGAAGGCCATCGCCGAAGCCCGAGAGGCCGAAGCGAAGGCAGCCAAGGCGGCCAAGGAGAAAGCCGGCTCCAAGTCGGAGGGCGACAGCCCAGGAACAGACTCCAAATCCAGCAGAAGCGAGGCCGACACCGAAACCCAGTCCGCCAGTGCCGAGTCCCGCGGTGGCAGCGGTTCCGAGGGCGGCGCTCCCGCCTGCAAGCTGAACAGCTTCCCGACCGGCACTCATGTCCTCATGGCCGATGGCACCACGAAGGCCATGGAGGACGTCCAGGTCGGCGACAAGGTCATGGCGACCGACCCCCAGACGGGCGTGACCGCTCCGAAGGAGGTCACGGCGACCATCACCACGCCGGACGACAAGGAGTTCACCGACCTCACCCTGACCGACGACGCCAACCCCCGCGGCCCGCCGCCGGTCATCACCTCCACCTACCACCACCCCTCGTGGAGCGAGACCCGCCAGCAGTGGGTCGACACCGGTGAGATCAAGGTCGGCGAACAACTCCGCCAGCCCAACGGCGCCACCCTCACGGTCCAGGCCGTCCGCAACTACCCCTACGCCGTCACCACCACCAACCTCACGGTCGACGACTTCCACACGTACTACGTGGCCCTGGAGAACGCAGCCGTTCTCGTCCACAATACGGCTTGCAGCATCGCGGCGAAGGCGGACGTGTCCTCGGGCTCTGATCAAGCGTTTTTCTGGTCAGGAGTTGATCAAGACCATGCTGCGGCTATTGCTCGCGAAGCAGGGGGTGAGACGCTGGAGACTCTGACAACTTCTCGCGGCGTTCCCATGCCCGATTTCGACCCCTTGGATGCCGATATTTCGGAAGGGTGGGCGATGCTCTCTGGTCGATATGCCGCAGCAGCTTCGGGGCGTGTTCGCGTCATCCTCCCTGCTGGTGAGCTGGAATCCCGTACCGTGTGGAACACGATTGAGTTTCCAACGCTAATGGCAAATCCGAATGTCACGAGTGTCGTGAGGGTGGATGCGCAGACCGGCGCAACGCAGGTGATCTATCGCAGGTGACGCGAGTGTCGCCATAGTGCGACGCGTCTCTAAAATAAGGACTGAGAGATGGAAGACCGGCTTTCATCGGCCATTGTTCTGTATTTTTCGGATCGCCGAGGGGTGGTTAAGGAGCAGGGCAGGAAGCTGCTTTCTGCCACGTTCGAGGCTTCCCAGTGTGCTGAGCTCGTGAGTGAAATCGAGAAGTTGGTCGAGCGTTCTTTCGTCATCGGCAAGAAATTTCGCCACCTGGAACTGATTGCCGCCGCAGACTCCGTCAGAGGGGAGCTGAGTCAGGTGTATCCGGAACTGTCGAAGGAGGCTGTCGATTCTCTGACATGGTACTGGACTTTTTGTAATCGCTGAGGAGACGATGACGCACGAAGAAGTCAACGTTCTCATGGAGTCGACGCGGACAATGAACGAGGAAATATTGCGAGTTGAGGATCCACCGAGGCCGCCCAATCGCGGAGTTGGCGTCGGCCCATGAGACCGAGCGAGACGGGATGGCAAGCCCGGGACCTGCTCGATATCGGCGGGCTGAGGATTCCGCGTAGGGCTGCGCGAAGGGCAGAGCTCGCTCTGTGATGCGACCGCAGGCTTGCAACTCCAGGCGTTCCCCACCAGCGCGAAGCCCCCCAGGCCATGCGTTCGACAGGGGGAGACAGTCATGCCAACTCCGGAGGCCGGGCGCCCCATTGCGTGGCCACCAAGAAGGTAAGGGGGGGGGGTGAAACCCTGGAAGGGTTAATGCAAGCGCGGGGCGTGTCAATGCCAAGCATCAACCGCAACAGTGCGGACTCGTTCGAGGCGTGGTCCCTGCTCTCTGCACGCTACGCAGCCGGCGCTTCAGGGGAGGTGCACGTCATATTGCCTGGGGGGCGAACGAGACCGGGTACCGTTTGGAGCACCATTGAGTTTCCGACCCTCATGGAGAATCCGAATGTAACGAGAATCCTCAGCCTCGACCCTCGAACTGGCATCAAGTCGGTACTTTTCAGTAGATGATGGGGTGTAAATCTCCCCTTTGCTTGGAGGTGAGGGAAACGGCATGGATGACCAGTTGTCATCGGCCATTGTTCTATATTTCTCGGACCGCCGAATTCTGGTCGAAGAGCGAGGTCGGAAACTGTTGCTGGAGTCATTCGGTCCTGAGCTGGGTGCCGAACTAATTTCTCAGATAGATGGGATGATTGAGCGTACCTTTGAGATTGGTGAGCAGTTCCCCACGCTGAGTTTAGACTCTGCGGAGGCGATGGTGGCTGAGGCGATGCATCGTGAATACCCTCAGCTTTCTAGCGAGGTGATCGCTGCACTTGCTTGGTACTGGGGCGTCGGAAATTTCTGATCTTCTATCGCATCGGTGAATTCTGCTGAAACGTTCTCGATCGGAAACTAGTTCAAGTGCCTGGCGTATGTGGCCGCTGCCGATGCCGTTTAAGGGGCGATGTGTGCGGCGCGCCCGGGACTTTCGGATGAAGCGGTCCATGGGCGCAAGCTTCTCCCGGCTGCATTCGAGCAGGTGAGTGTGCAGGGTGGAGCACGGGATGCGTTAACCCCTGGGGTGTAGGTGATGTCGGTGGAGACGGCCTGGGTTGAGCCCCTGTCCAGCTGGCTTTTGGGGCACGGTTTTTCCTTCGGGGAGGAGCGTGAAGCGGATGGATTCCAGAATATTCTGTTGCGGTTTCGCCGGGGCGACTGTGAAGTTCATCTAACGCGGGAAAGGGGGGAGTGGCGGATTGGGATTTCCCCTCAGGGGGGAGATCCGGTGGTGTCTGTCAATGTTTGGCGCTGTTATCTCGACGGCGTGGATCCGGATGCTTCCGAGGGTCCTGAATCGATCGAATCCGAACTTGCCTTCATTTATGAAAGGGTCGACGATGTGGGTGCGGCTGCTGTTCGTGACGGCAGCATTGGAGAAGGGCTGCTGGATATTAACTGGATTGTCGTGAAAGCGAGACTCGGTTTGGATCCTGAAATGCCCAGGCCTGGCGGTCGATTCTGAGTCCAACGACTTCCGAGGCTGCCTCACCTCATCGACTCAGAAGGAACCCGAAAGGCTGATGTTGGCCATGCGGTTCGTCGGAAGCGAATGGGCGGCGGTGTGTGGGCATAGTGGATCTTTGGCGGCATTTCGCAGACTTCGGCAGAAGTGTTGCCATTCACGTCTGCATGATGTGCCGCCAGCGCCTCAGGGCGGGTGCATGTTGTCCTGCCGGGTGGAGTGGTGGAGCCTGACACGGTTTCGACAATCGTGAGACGGGAACTTGAGATGAATGAGCAGCTCTCATCGGCCATCGCCATTTATTTCTCGGATCGCCGGGGGATGTTTTGGGAGCGAGGTGAGAAGGCGCTCTTTGCCGCCTATCAGGCCGCGGTGGCGTCGGAACTGTTGAGTCGGATTGAGAATTTGAAGGATCGTACGCTTTCGATCGGCAATCGGTTCAGGCACCTGGGGTACGACGCCGCTGCCGATGCTGTTGAAGAGGCGCTTCGTGAAGAACGTCCGGAGCTCTCGAACGAAGCGATCGAATCTCTTGCTTGGTATTGGAGTTACTGCAGTCGCTGATTCTTCACTGAGAGGCCTTCATGTGCACAGGAGGCGCTGCGAGTTGGATCTGGTCACGGCGCGGTGGTGACCGTCGACGCGCCCGGCTGCCATGGTGAAGGGCGGGGGCTCAGCGTTGTCCATCACCAGGTGGACAGAGAACACGGTGTTCTGTGCGAGCAGCTGGGCGTCGGAGCGGTGAGCGCGTGCTCGTGCGCCGTCTTGTCCAAGCCGGTCAGGCGGTGCATCTCCTGGTTGTGGTGCGGGTGGTGCGCGTGGTGCAGGCAGCCGCGAAGGCCGACCGAGATGTCCGCCTCAGGCGGGGCCAGTACGGTCTTGCCGTCGTCATCCAGGGCGCCAGTGCGGACCGGGGCCGGGGCCGGGTGTTCCGGCACTCGCTCAGGTTCAAGCGGCTGCGCCTGGACGTAGCCGCGGAGGGCGGGTTGCGGTTCGCGAGCGGCAGACTGTCTTTTGACCGTTGACTTCTGGGCGAGCAGGAAGCGGACGGCGTTTCGGAGACAAAATGAGCAATCCGGGCTGTGCTGTGGGGCGGTGGATCGGGGCAGGGGGCTCGGGGTGGATGGTGAGCAGAGAGTGGTGCGTGACGTGGAGAAGGCTGGGCTGGTCCAGCGCTTCGCGGGGGCTGTCGTAGGGCTGGAGTCTTGCGAGATCGCGACGTGCATCCGCTCGGTGGAGGAACTCGCGCGGTGTGTGGCTGAACTCGTTGATCGGGTCGCTGACGTGGCGGTGCAGGACGAGGATGTGAGGTTTCTCGTCTTTGAGCGGATCGGGCGGTTCGGGTCACTTGCCGTGCCGGCGGTTGAGCGCGTGTACCGGGAGGCCCAGGATGCGGACCTGCGGCTGATGTCGGCTTCGGTCCTGTTGGACATGGGGAGTTCCGTCGGGGTGCCCGATCTCATGGAGGCTCTGGGGGAGCGGGGACAGCCGCTGTACACGGGCGCGTTGTCGCTGTCCGCAGCGGGGATCGAGGCGGCGGCCGGGCCGATTGAGCGAGCCTTGCTCGCCACTGACCCGACGGACACCGCCACGATCGACTGTCTGACCCTGGCTCTGTGCAATCTGGGTGGGCGTGTTTCGCCGGCTGTGATCGAGCACGTGTCGGCTGTCGAACCGGACTGGCGTAGGAACGCGTTCCTCAAAGGGCTCGTGGCGGACGAACGTGATGCAGCTTCGACCGAGGGCGACGGCTCGTGAGAGGAGTTGGTGCGGGAGGGGCCCCTCCCGGGCGGTGGGCGTTCGGATTCCTCCGGGCTGGATCAGGGCATCGTTTCTCCTTCCGAGGTGCCGGGCAAGGGGAGGGGATGGGGATCGAGGGTGGGCGGGGTGTTGTGAGGGCTTGTGCGGGGGAGTTGCCTGATGTGTCGGGGTGGGGGTTGTCCGAGTTGAGGGGGGTTGGGCATCCCGTGCTGGCCGAGGTGATCGAGGGGCTGGTGGAGCGGGTGTTGCGGCCGGCCGAGGTGCTCAACGCCTTTGACTCCGGGGTTGATTGACTCTTTTCCGCCGTTAGGGGTGGTCGTCGGCCGGGCAGGGATGGACAGTCCGCAGCGGGAGGAACCGGCGATGAGGCACATGAACAGGTGGGATGCCGGGCTGCCCGAACCTGTGCATGTATCTCTGTCCGTGCCTGCGTCGACGTCTCTGTCCTTGTCTCTGCCCGTGCTGCCTGCGCCGACGTCCCTTCCCGGGCCTCTCGACGTGCATCGGGTGCGGGCGCCGTGGCCGTACGGGGAGGTGGATGCGGCAGGGCTGAGGGCCGGCGGGCATCGCGCCCAGCCCTTGCGGCAGTTCGTGTTCAAGGTGCGGAGTCGGTGCAATCTCGCCTGTCGTTACTGCTACGTCTACGAGATGGGGGACCGCGGGTGGCGGGAGCAGCCCGCGGTCATGGCGGCCGGGACCGTACGGGTGGCCGCCGAGCGGATTGCCGAGCATGCCGCGGCCCATCGACTCGGTCGCGTCGATGTCGTGCTGCACGGTGGTGAGCCGTTGTTGGCGGGGGATCAGGAGCTCATCGCGCCTGTTCGGGCCGTGCGGGCGGCCGTGGGGAGGCAGTCGCCGGGGACGAGCGTGACCGCCAGTGTGCAGACCAATGGGACCTTGTTGACGGCGCATCGCGTCGATGCGCTCGCGGCCGCCGGGATTCGGGTCGGGGTGAGCCTTGACGGGGGGCTTGCGCGGCACAATCGGCGGCGGGTGGATCGGGGCGGGCGGGCCGGGTTTCCCGCCGCGGCGCGGGGGCTGCGGTTGCTCGCGCGGCGGCCCGAGGCGTTTGCCGGGGTGCTGACCGTCGTGGATCTCCAGCAGGATCCCGTCGAGACCTATGAGTCGTTGCTCGCCTTTCGGCCGCCCAGTGTCGCGCTGCTGCTGCCGCTCGGGAACTGGAGCAATCCGCCGCCGGGACGGCATCCGGGCTCCGCCGCCACCCCCTACGCCGACTGGCTCATCGCCGTGTTCGAACGGTGGTGGAACGAGCCGGTGCGGCGCACGCGGATACGGGTGTTCGAGGAGATCATCGCCCTGCTGCTCGGGCTGCCCGCCGCGACCGAGACGCTGGGGCTGGCGCCGGCCACCACGGCCGTCATCGAGACCGACGGGAGCCTGGAGCAGGCGGATTCGCTCAAGTCCGCGTACGACGGGGCCGCGCGGACCGGGATGGACGTGCGCAGCCACTCGATGGATGAGCTGATCGGGCATCCCGGGTTCGTGGCACGGCAGTTGGGGGTCGACGGGCTGGCCGGGGAGTGCCGGCGGTGTCCGGTGGTGCGGGTGTGCGGGGGCGGGCACTATCCCCATCGGTATCGGGACGGGGCCGGGTTCCGGCAGCCGTCCGTGTACTGCGCCGATCTGGAGCGGCTCGTGCGGTATGTCGCCGATTCCCTGGCCCAGCAGGTGCAACCCCTCCATCCTGCCCATCCTGCTCCTACTGTCCCTGTCGCCTCTACCGCCCCTACCGTCCCCGACGCCGAGGCGGCCTCGTGACGGGGCCGGCGGGGACGGAGCCGTCCCCTGCCCTGCCCGTTCCTGCCGTGCCGTCCCCCGCCCCGCCGTCCGTATCCCTGCCCGCCCCCCGCCCGGCGGCGGCGGTCGCCGCCGCCCCGCTGCCCCGGTTCCGGGTCACCGCCGCCCTGCTGGGCGAGCTCGCCTCCAGCGAGCCCTCCCCCGAAGGGACCCGGCTCGTGCGGGATCTGCGGTGGTCCAAGCGGCTGCTGCTCCTGCGGGCCGTGCTCGATGCCGACCCGGGCCCCCGGACGCACGCCCACTGGGCCCTGCTCGAAGAGGCCGAGCGGCGCGACCCCCGTGCCGTCCACGACGTGCTGCACTATCCCTCCACCGGGGTCTGGGCCGAGGAGACCCTGCGCCGGCTGCACGCCCGCCGCGGCCCCGCGCCCGACCTCGGGCACCTCGGGGCCCTGGCCGTGGCGGCCGCGCTGCGGGCCGGGGTGACGTTCAAGACCACGCTGCGGGCCAGCCACGGGCGGGTCGTGCTGCCCACCCTCGGGGTGCTGCGCCCCGAGCGGCCGGGGCCGGTCACGCTGTCCGACGGTTCCTGGGACCCCGAGGACCCGGCCTGCCTGGTCCTGCACCAGCTCCCCGGCGGGACGACCGCGCTGGACGACCTCGACCCCTACCGCGCCGCCGCCGGAGCCCCCGTACGCGCCGCCCGCCGGCTCACACCGCGCGGGCACAAGCGGTGGGACACCCAGTGGACCGGCGCCCTGACCCTCCTGGAGCGGTACGACACCGCCCGCGCCGAGGAGGTCCGGGAGCTGCTGCGCAGCGTCGTGCCGCTGGCCGGCGGGTCCCGGTCCAGCGGGGCCACGCTGCCCGCCGCCGCCGGCTCGGTACTGGTACGCGGCCAGGCGCCGCCCGCGCTCGCCGCGACCCTCGTGCACGAGGTCCAGCACGGCAAGCTGGCCGCCCTCGGCGACCTGCTCACGTTCCACACGGCCGACCGCACCCCCCGCTACTGGGCCCCCTGGCGGATCGACCCCCGCCCCCTGGAGGGGCTGCTGCACGGTACGTACGCCCACCTGGCCCTGGCCGGCTACTGGCAGCGCGCCGCCCTCTACGGGGCCCGCGGCGCCTGGGCCCAGCACGCCCGCTGCCGCGCCCAGGTCGCCGCCGTGCTCCCCGTGCTCCGCGGCGAGCCGCAACTCACCCGGACCGGGCGGCAGTTCGTCGAGGCCATGGTCGCGGCCGAGCGCCGCATGGACGAGCTCCCGCCGCCCGGCGACCAGCACGCCACGGCCCGCCGCGCCGTGGACCGCGAACGCCGCGACTGGTGCGCGGCACACCCCGAACTCGCCGCGTCCGCACCGGGATGAACCGGTGGCGGCTGCGCTACCGTGGCAACACACCGCGTCACCTCCGCGTCACCTCCGTCGTGCCGCCCGCGCGCCCCACGACATACCTTCCCCCACGACGTCCCGTCCACTGCCACGAGCACAGGGAGACGGCACGCATGACCTCCAGCCGCCTGGACCGCGACCGCGATCCCGACCGCGACCGCGATCCCGACCGCGACCCCGGCCGCGCCTCCGACCGCGACCGCGGTCGTGCGCGCGATCCTTTCCCGTTCCCCGCCCCGTTCCCCGCCCCGGCCCCCGCCGCCCCGTACGCCTCCCCGTACGGCTTCCCCGCCGCCCCCCAGCGCTTCGTCATCAGCTTCGCCGGCTTCAACCGCCCCTGGGCCGTGTGGATCGCACACCGCCTGGAGGAGCACGGCCACCGGGTGGCCCTCCAGCGCTGGGACCCGCAGCGCAGCCCCTCGCTCACCGAGGCCATGGAGGACCTCGCCCTCAGTGGCGGCAAGGTGCTGCTGGTGCTCAGCGAGCGCTACTTCTCGCTGGGCACCCACTCCGAGGACGACTGGAACAGCGCGATCCGCGCGGTCACGTTCGACCACCCCGACCGGTTCGCCGCCGTGAGCCTGACCGACGCCCCGCTGCCCACCGCCGTCGCCGCCCTGGAGGCCACCGACCTGTGGGGGCTGGACGCGTACGAGGCCGAGTACCGCGTGCTGCGCCGGCTGGACCTGCCCACCGACCGGATCGGCACCGAGACCGGCCGCCGCGGCCCCCGCTTCCCCAACGACCCGCCCGAGATCTGGGGCCGCGTCCCGCGCCGCAACCCCCGTTTCACCGGCCGCAACGACGTCATCGGCCAGCTGCGCGAGGCTCTGGTCGAGGCCCCGGCCGGCGCCTCGACCGTCACCCTCCTCGGGCTCTCCGGCGTCGGCAAGACCCAGGTCGCCACCGAGTACGCGTACCGCTTCGCCTCCGAGTACGACGTGGTCTGGTGGGTGCCCGCCGCGGACCGGCCCACCCTGCGCGAACGGCTCGCCGACCTCGCCCCGGCCCTCGGCCTGCCGCGCGGCGCCGGAAGCTACGGCGAGCAGATCCGGGCCGTCCTCGAAGCGCTGCGCCGCGGCACCCCGTACAACCGCTGGCTGATGATCTTCGACGGGTGCGACAACCCGGACGACCTGTCGGACCTGCTCCCCTCCGGCGGCGGCGACGTGATCATCACCTCGCGCAACCGCGAATGGGCCTCCCGGCACACCAGCCTGATCGAAGTCCCCCTCTACGCCCGCCCCGAGTCCATCACCTTCATCCGGCGCCGGGCCCGCAGGCTCACCGGCGACGAGGCCGACCAGCTCGCCGAGGCCCTGGAGGACTACCCCCTCGCCCTCGACCAGACCGCCGGCTGGCTCGCCGACTCCCCGCTGACCGTCGGCGACTACCTGGGCCTGCTCCAGCGCCGGCTGGACTCCCGGGAGGCGGTCACCGTCTCCGACGACTACCCGCTGCCCTTCCCCACCGCCCTGGCGATACTCCTCAACAACGTCCGGGAGAACTTCCCCGACGCCCTCGCCCTGCTCCGGCTGTTCGTGTTTTTCGCGCCCGGCCCGGTACCGCTGCGCCTGCTGCGCGAGTTCCCCGCCGACGACGTGCCCGAGCAGCTCGCCGGGCTGATCAACGACCAGATCCGGTGGAACGCCGCCCTGAACAAGCTCGTGCAGTTCTCCGTGGTCCGCCTGGAGTACTCCGACCTCGCCGTCGAGGAGGGCGGCGGCGGGCTGGAGACCGTACAGCTGCACCGCATGGTGCACGGCATCGTCCGCGACAACCTCTCCGAGGCCGAGGCAGCGCCACTCGCCCGCGCCGTCCGGCAGGTGCTCGCGGCCGCCGACCCCGGCCGCCCCTCCGACTCCCGGCAGTGGCCGCGCTACGCCGAACTCATCCCGCACCTGGAGACCGCGGGGGTGCTGACCAGCTCCAACGCGCGCATCCAGACCTTCCTGCTGCAGTGCCTGCGCTACCTGGTCCTGGCCGGGGAGTACCGCACCTGCCTGCGACTGTGCGAGGCGACCGACCACCACTGGCGGGCCCGGCTCGGCGACGACCACGAGAAGGTGCGCGAGCTCAGCTACCAGTACGGCGGAGCGCTGCGCAACCTCGGCCTCTTCCGGCGGGCCGAGATCCTCACCAAGGCCGTCGCCGACCAGGTACTCGCCGAGCGCGGCGACCGCGACCTGGAGACCCTGCGGGCCACCAGCGCGTACGGCGGCGTACTGCTGTGCATCGCCAAGTTCGAGCAGGCCCGGCGGCTCTTCGAGCAGGGCCTCGACGCGTACCGCGAACTCCTCGGCGAGGACCACCCCACCACCCTCAACGCCGGCAACAACCTGGCCGCCACGTACCGGCTGCTCGGGCGGTACCAGGAGGCGTACGACCTGGACCTGGACACGCTGCGGCGGCGCGAGCGGGTGCTGCGGCCGCAGCACATCTCGACCCTGTCCTCCGGCATCGCCTGCGCCATGGGACTGCGGCTGATGGGCCGCTACCGCGAGGCGCAGACCCGGCAGGAGCAGGGCCTGCGCCTGAACACCCAGGTCCTCGGCCTGAACCACCCGCAGACCCTGCGCGCGGAGCACAACCTGGGCATGTGCCTGCGCCGCCTGGGCGACATCCCGGGCGCGGGGGCGCGGCTGCGCGCCGTGTGGGAGCGGGCGACGCGGGTGTTCGGGGCGGACTACCCGTGGACGCTGATGGTGGCCTCGGACTTCGCCACGTACCTGCGCGAGTACGGCGACGTCGAGGAGGCCCGGCGGATCTCCGAGGACGTCGTACGCGGCTACCAGGCGCAGCTGGGCCTGGCCCACCCGTACAGCATCGGCACGGTCGGGAACCTGGGGCTGGTGCTGCGCGCGCAGGGCGAGCGGGAGGCGGCGTTCAGCCTGTGCGAGCAGGCGCTGGTGGGGATGCGGGGGGCGCTGGGCGAGCGGCATCCGTGGACGCTGGGGTGTGCGCTGAACGCGGCGGGCTGCCGGAGCTTCACGGAGCGGCTGGACGATGCGCTGGAGCTGAGCCGGCGGACGCTGCGGACCGTCGAGCAGGTGCTCGGGCCCGATCATCCGATGGCGCTGAGTGCGCATACCGCGTTGGCGGCGGATCTGCGGGCGATGCGGCAGCAGGGGGAGGAGGCGGCGAAGCATGAGGATCATGCGCTGAAGGCGTTGGTGCGGACGCTGGGCACGCAGCATGTGCACACGGTGTCGGCGCGGCAGCGGATCAGGCCCTACTGGGACTTCGAGCCACAGCCGTAGGCCTGGCTGCGGGTTCCGCTGCGCGGAGCCATTCCCCTACCCGCCCCTTCCCGAACTGGGGCTCCGCCCCAGACCCCGCGCCTCAAACGCCGGCGGGGCTGGATAGTGCTGCGGCTGGATATGCCGCGCAGCGGCACATTCCAGCCCGCGCGGCGTTTGAGCGCAACGGGCGCGAAGCGCACGTCCGGGGGTCTGGGGGCGCAGCCCCCAGTTTCGGGAAGGGGCGGGGTGGGGAAAGAGCCCCGCGCAGCGGTAGCCCGCCCGCAGCCGTGCCGGATCCCCCGCGCACGCCGGAAGCCCGGCTCCCACCTGGGGGGCCGGGCTTCGGCGTGGTTCCGGCCGGGCCGGAGGCGGTTGGTGGTTACGCCTCGAAGACCTCGGCGACCAGCTGGGCCTGCTCCGCCTGGTGGCGCTTCGCGGAGCCGACCGCCGGGGACGAGCCGTGCGGCCGCGAGATGCGGCGCAGGCGCTCGCCCGCCGGGATGTCGGCGCCGACGGCCAGGTCCAGGTGGTCGATCAGGTTGAGCGCGATGAACGGCCAGGCACCCTGGTTCGCCGGCTCCTCCTGGGCCCAGATGTACTTCGCCGCGTTCGGGTACTTGGCGATCTCCGCCTGGAGCTCGGCACCCGGCAGCGGGTACAGGCGCTCGATGCGGATGATGGCCGTGTCCGTGATGCCGCGCTTCTCCCGCTCGGCCTCCAGGTCGTAGTAGACCTTGCCCGCGCAGAAGACGACCTTGCGCACGGCGCTCGGGTCCACCGTGGAGTCGCCGATGACCGGACGGAATCCGCCGCTCGTGAACTCGTCCGCGTTCGACGCCGCCGCCTTCAGACGCAGCATCGACTTCGGGGTGAAGACGATGAGCGGCTTGTGGTGCGGGTTGTGAACCTGCCAGCGCAGCAGGTGGAAGTAGTTCGACGGGAGCGTGGGCATCGCGACCGTCATGTTGTTCTGGGCGCAGAGCTGCAGGAACCGCTCCGGGCGGGCGGAGCTGTGGTCCGGGCCCTGGCCCTCGTAGCCGTGGGGGAGGAGGAGGGTGACGCCGCTTGTCTGGCCCCACTTCTGCTCCGCCGAGGAGATGAACTCGTCCACCACCGTCTGCGCGCCGTTGACGAAGTCACCGAACTGCGCCTCCCAGAGCACGAGCGCGTCCGGGCGGGCCAGCGAGTAGCCGTACTCGAAGCCCATCGCCGCGTACTCGGAGAGCAGCGAGTCGTAGACGTTGAAGCGGGCCTGGTCGTCGCCCAGGTACAGCAGCGGGGTGTAGTCCTCGCCGGTCTGCCGGTCGATGAGGACCGCGTGGCGCTGGCCGAACGTACCGCGGCGGGAGTCCTGGCCGGACAGCCGGACCGGGGTGCCCTCCATCAGCAGCGAACCGAAGGCCAGGGTCTCGCCCATGCCCCAGTCGATCGTGCCGTCGTCGATCATCGCGGCGCGGCGCTGGAGCTGCGGCAGCAGACGCGGGTGGACGGTGACGCCCTCCGGGATGCTGACCTGCGACTCGGCGATGCGCTTGACGACCTCCATGGAGACCGCGGTGTCCACGGCCACCGGGAACTCGCCCTGCTCGACCGGAGCCGGGGTGCCGACGGCCGGCTGCGCGGCGGCCTCGCGGACCTCCGCGAAGACCTTCTCCAGCTGGCCCTGGAAGTCCTGCAGGGCCTGCTCGGCCTCTTCCAGGGTGATGTCGCCGCGACCGATGAGGGACTCGGTGTACAGCTTGCGCACCGAGCGCTTCTTGTCGATCAGGTCGTACATCAGCGGCTGCGTGAACGCCGGGTTGTCCGACTCGTTGTGACCGCGGCGGCGGTAGCAGATGAGGTCGATGACGACGTCCTTGTTGAACGCCTGGCGGAACTCGAAGGCCAGACGGGCAACACGGACGACCGCCTCCGGGTCGTCGCCGTTGACGTGGAAGATCGGCGCCTCGATCATGCGGGCCACGTCGGTCGCGTACATGGAGGAGCGGGAGGACTCCGGCGCCGCCGTGAAGCCGACCTGGTTGTTGATGACGACGTGGACCGTGCCGCCGGTGCGGTAGCCGCGCAGCTGCGACATGTTCAGGGTCTCGGCGACGACACCCTGGCCGGCGAAGGCCGCGTCACCGTGCAGGGCGACCGGCAGGACGGTGAAGTCCGTGCCGCCCTTGTTGATGACGTCCTGCTTGGCGCGGGCGACACCCTCCAGGACCGGGTCGACGGCCTCCAGGTGGGAGGGGTTGGCGACCAGCGAGACCTTGATCTGCTCGCCGTCCAGGCCCGTGAAGGTGCCGTTGGCGCCCAGGTGGTACTTCACGTCGCCGGAGCCGTGCATGGACTTCGGGTCGAGGTTGCCCTCGAACTCGCGGAAGATCTGCGCGTACGACTTGCCGACGATGTTCGCCAGGACGTTCAGGCGGCCGCGGTGGGCCATGCCGATGACGACCTCGTCGAGGCGGGCCTCGGCGGCGGAGTCGATGACGGCGTCCAGGAGCGGGATGACGGACTCGCCGCCCTCCAGGGAGAAGCGCTTCTGGCCGACGTACTTCGTCTGCAGGAAGGTCTCGAAGGCCTCGGCGGCGTTCAGGCGGCGCAGGATGCGCAGCTGCTCCTCGCGCTCCGGCTTGCTGTGCGGGCGCTCGATGCGGTCCTGGATCCACTTGCGCTGCTTGGGGTCCTGGATGTGCATGAACTCGATGCCGGTGGTGCGGCAGTACGAGTCGCGCAGCACGCCGAGGATGTCGCGCAGCTTCATCATCGACTTGCCGGCGAAGCCGCCGACCGCGAACTCGCGCTCCAGGTCCCACAGGGTGAGGCCGTGCTCGGTGATGTCGAGGTCGGGGTGCTTGCGCTGCTTGTACTCCAGCGGGTCGGTGTCGGCCATGACGTGGCCGCGGACCCGGTAGGAGTGGATCAGCTCGAAGACGCGCGCGGCCTTGGTGACGTCGTCGTCGTGGCTGGCGTCGATGTCCCGGAGCCAGCGGACCGGCTCGTACGGGATGCGCAGCGACTCGAAGACCTCGTCGTAGAAGCCGTTCTCGCCGAGCAGGAGGTTCGCGACGATGCGCAGGAACTCGCCGGAGGCCGCGCCCTGGATGACCCGGTGGTCGTAGGTCGAGGTCAGGGTCATGACCTTGGAGATGCCCAGCTTGTTCAGGGTGTCCTGGGAGGTGCCCTGGAACTCGGCGGGGTAGTCCATGGAGCCGACGCCCATGATGACCGACTGTCCGGGCATCAGGCGGGGCACGGAGTGGACGGTGCCGAGGCCGCCCGGGTTGGTCAGGGAGACCGTGACGCCGGTGAAGTCGTCCATCGTCAGCTTGCCGACGCGGGCGCGGCGGACGATGTCCTCGTAGGCCTGCCAGAACTGGAAGAAGTCGAGGGTCTCGGCCTTCTTGATGCCCGCGACGACGAGCTGGCGGTCGCCGTTGGGCTTGACCAGGTCGATCGCGAGGCCGAAGTTCACGTGCTCCGGCTTGACCAGGGTGGGCTTGCCGTCCTTCTCCTGGAAGGAGTAGTTCATCGACGGCATGGCCTTGATCGCCTGCACCATCGCGTAGCCGATCAGGTGCGTGAAGGAGATCTTCCCGCCCCGGGCGCGCTTGAGGTGGTTGTTGATCACGATCCGGTTGTCGAACAGCAGCTTCACCGGGACGGCGCGGACCGAGGTGGCCGTCGGCACGTCCAGGGAGGCGTTCATGTTCTTGGCGACCGCCGCGGCCGGGCCGCGGAGCGTCACGAGCTCGGGGCCGGCGGCGGCCTCGGTCGCGGGCGCGGACTTCTGGGCCGGGGTGGTGGCGGCCGGAACGGCGGCCTGAGGGGCAGGCGCGGCCGGAGCGGCGGCCGGGGCCTGGGGGGTGACAGTCACAGCAGGGGCACCAGAGGGAGTGGCAGGAGCAGGGGCAGGAGCTGACACGGGCGTGGGCGCGGAGGCCGCGGAGGCTGTGGCGCCGGCCGCCCCCGCGGCGGCGGCGACGGTGGCCTGCGGAGCCTTGGCGGCCTGCGGGGCGGCGCTGGTGGCGGCGGCCTGTGCGGAGGCGCCGTCCGGCGTCGTCTTCTCCGTCGTCACCGGAGCGGCAGCGCCCCCCGGCTTGTAGTCGGCGAAGAAGTCCCACCAGGCCCGGTCGACCGAGTTCGGGTCCTGGAGGTACTGCTGATAGATCTCGTCGACGAGCCACTCATTGGCGCCGAAGCCTGAGGCAGGGTTCTTCCCGCCCTCTGCTGCTTCGGTCGTGGTGCTCGAGTTACTGGGGGACTGTGGCGACACGGCGGCAACCGCCCTCTTCCGCTTCACAAGGTATGGACAGCGGGAATAAAGGCTACGCCTCTCCGGCGGTCGGATGCAGGCGGGGCGGGACTTACGTCGCGCAGGTCACATCGAACGGCGGGTTTCACCAGGGGGAATGGCGGGAAACAAGCGGGGTTCGGGTAGGGGTGACCGTGGTTGCGGCCCCCTGGCTTCGCACCCCTAGACGGATCCCGGCACATGTGGCCGAGATCATCTCCTTCCCCTCCGAACCCTACGTCAAGAGCCTGCCTGCGGGACTCCCGGAAGGGTGACAAGGATTCGGCAACCCCGTGACGATTCGGCCACGCGGATGTCACCGCCGTGCAGCCCGACCGCCCAGCGGGCGATGGCCAGGCCCAGCCCGGTGCCGCCGTCGCCGGTGGTGCCGCCGCTGCCGCGGTTGAACCGCTCGAAGACCCGGTGCCACTCGGCCTGCGGTATGCCGGGGCCCTCGTCGAGCACCTCCAGGGTCAGGCTCCCCGGCGCCCCGCCGCCGCGGGCGCGCACGGTGACCCGGCCGTGGGGCGGGCTGTGCTTGACCGCGTTGTCGATCAGGTTGGCGACCACCTGGTGCAGCCGCTCCGCGTCCGCGTGCGCGGTCAGGTCGGAGGGGAACACGTCCAGGTGCAGGTGGACGTCGTTGCGGGTGTGCCCGCCCGAGCCGGAGGCCAGCCCCGGCCGGCCGGCCGCGGCCAGCCCGGACTCCTTCAGCACCCCGGACAGGTACGGCCACACCTCGAAGCGGCGCGCCTTCAGCGGGACCACGCCGTTGTCCAGCCGGGACAGGTCCAGCAGGGTCTCGACCAGCCGGCCCAGCCGCTCGGTCTTCCTGAGCATGGTCCGCATGGTCTCGGGGTCGGCCGCGGAGACCCCGTCCACCACGTTCTCCAGCACCGCGCGCAGCGCCGCGATGGGCGTGCGCAGCTCGTGCGAGACGTTGGCGACCAGCTCCTTGCGGTGCCGGTCGACGGCCTCCAGGTCGTCCGCCATCAGATTGATGGTGGCGGCCAGGTCGCCGAGCTCGTCCCGGCGCCCGGCGCCGCGCACCCGCCGGGTGTAGTCGCCGTGCGAGATCGACCGGGCGACCCTGATCATGTCGTCCAGCGGCGCCGTCAGGCTGTGCGCCACGAACTGGGTGATCAGCATCGAGGCGATCACCGAGAAGACCGTGATGAAGCGCAGCTCGGTCTCCGTACGCAGGGCGACGAGCAGCAGGCCGGTCGTGATGAAGACCGAGACGACGATGAGCACGCCCAGCTTGGTCTTGATCGAGAACGGCGAGAACGGCCGGAGTGCGAGTGCGTCGGACCGGTGGGCCGAACCCGCCGACCGGTGGGCCGAACCCGCCGAGCCCGCGCGGCGCCGGGG
>NZ_WTFF01000519.1 GCF_019400985.1 Streptomyces bambusae | reverse complement strand
AGGCCGGGCCGGGCCGCCCGGCGCGCCGAAGCCGGCTGTCCTGCGCGCCGAACCCCGGCCGTCCGGGCGCGCAGGGCCCCGCGAGGGGCGTGGGCCCGGACCCCGCGCCTACGCCTACGCCTTGTGGAGGGTCTGCACGTCCAGCCGGACCTCGACGCTCGAACCGATCGCCGCGATGCCCTGGGCCAGCATGGACTGCCAGTTCAAGGTGAAGTCCTCGCGGTGGAGTTCGGTGGTGGCCCGGGCCGCCGCCCGCGGCTCTCCCTCCATGCCCGTGCCGACGCCGAGGTACTCGGTGTCCAGGGTCACCGAACGGCTGACCCCGTGCAGGGTCAGGGCCCCGGCCACGGTCCAGCGCGCGCCGCTGCGGTGGATGAAGCGCTCGCTGTAGAACTCCACGGTCGGGTGGCGGGCCGCGTCCAGGAAGTCGGCCGACCGCAGGTGGTCGTCGCGCATCCGCAGGCCGGTGTCGATGCTCGCCGCGTCGATGATCACGTGCATGGAGGACTCCTCCATGCGTTCGGCGATCCGGACCGCGCCCGCGAACGTGTTGAACCGGCCGTGGATCCGGGCCAGACCGATGTGGCGCGCCGAGAAGGCGATGGCCGAGTGGGCCGGATCGATCTCCCAGTGGCCGGGCCGCGGCAGCAGCGGCGGCTCCACCGGGTCGAGCACGATCTCCGCGGTGCCCTCCTGGGCTCCGCCGCCGACCAGCGTCGCCCCGTGGAAGGGCGCGTAGCCCTCCGCGGTGACCGTCAGCCGGTACTCCCCCTCCGGGACCGCCGCGGTGAACCCGCCGTACGGGTCCGTCTCGCCGCTGACGATCCGGCGGCCGATCGGGTCCGTCACCTCGAACGTGGCCTGCCGGACCGGCTGGTGGACCGTGTCGAGCACCCGGCAGCTGAGCAGCTTCGCCGTGGGCGGCAGCGTGAGTGTCGCGGAGGTCTGTGGACTGCTGTTTCCGGCCGTCTGTATCCCCCGTCGGCGACCGAACATGGTTGATGCACCCCCGTGCTGTGTGGACGCGGGCCCCCCTCCGGGCCCTTCTGGCGAAAACGCATTCGATCATGGCGCCGGGTCGTGAGCAAACAGAGTCGGGTGTACCGCGCCCGGCGTGTCGGCGCCCGCGCCGGCCGGCCGGGACGGCCCGGGTGCCGGGGCCGGCGCCGAGCACCGCGACGGACCCGTCGGTGTCGGTGCGCAGCACCGCCGCCCCGCCCGCCCGCAGCAGCGCCAGCGTGCCCGGCGCGGGATGGCCGTAGCGGTTGCCCGTGCCGACCGGAACGATCGCCACCCGGGGGCGGGTCCTCGCGTACAGACCGGGGTCCTGGTGGGCCGAGCCGTGGTGGGCGACCTTGAGCACGTCCACCGGCCCCAGCTCGGGATGCTCCCGCAACAGGGCCTGCTGCGCGTCGGGTTCGAGATCGCCCAGGAGCAGCAGGGTCGGCCCGGCCGTCCGGACCAGCAGGGCGACGCTGGCGTCGTTCGGCCCGGCCCCGGTCAGCCCCGGCGGCGGCCACAGCACCTGCCACTGCACCGGCCCGGCCCGGCGCCGCTCCCCCGCCCGGGCCGCTACGACGGGCACCCCGGCGGCGGCCGCCGCACGGCGGACCTGCGCGGCCCGAAAGGGCGGCTCGGCCAGCGCGGTGGTCTGGATCAGCCCCACGGAACGCCCGCGCAGCACCCCGGACAGCCCTCCCACGTGATCCGCGTGAAAGTGCGTCAGGAGCAGCATCGGCACCGTCCGCACCCCCAGCGTCCGCAGACAGGCATCGACCGGTTCGGGCTCGGGGCCCGCGTCGACGACCACTGCGGTACCGGGGCCGACGGACAGCACCCCGGCGTCCCCCTGGCCGACGGCGCACTGTACGTAGTTCCAGTCGGGCGGCGGCCAGGCGGTGACCATCCGGGTCAGCTGAGGGGGCCGCAGCACGGCCACGAGCAGCAGCAGGGCCGACGCGGCGCCGAGCCCGCGGCGCCGTCCGGCCCGGCCCGCGCACCACAGGGCGAGCACGGTGACCGCGGCCAGCAGCAGCCCTCCTGCCACGCCTCCCGGCCAGGACAACTCCGCTCCCGGAAGCCGCGCTCCCGTCCGGGCGACGAGGGCGATCCACCCCGCCGGGACCCCGGCGCAGCGGGCCAGCAGCTCGGCGGCCGGCCCGCTGACGGGAGCCGCGGCGAGCACCGCGAACCCCAGCACGGTGGCCGGGCCGGCCGCCAGCTCGGCCAGCAGGTTGCACGGGATGCCCACCAGGCTCACCCGGGCCGAGAGCACGGCCACGACCGGCGCGCACACCGCCTGGGCGGCGGCGGCCGCGGCCAGCGCCTCGGCCGGTCTCGCCGGCATCCCGCGCCGCTGGAGGGCCGCGCTCCACCGCGGCGCGAGGAGCAGCAGGGCCCCCGTGGCCAGGACCGACAGCAGGAAGCCGGGGCTGCGGGCCAGCCAGGGGTCGTACAGCACCAGCAGCACCACGGCCGCCGCCAGCGCCGGGACCAGCGACCGGCGCCGTCCGGTGGCGATCGCCAGGAGGGTCACCGCCCCGCAGGCCGCGGCCCGCAGCACGCTCGGGTCGGGCCGGCACACCACCACGAACGCCAGCGTCAGCAGCGCCCCGCCCACGGCCGTCGCCCGCAGCGACAGCCCCAGCCGGGGGGCGAGACCGCGCCGCTCGCTGCGCTGCGCCCTGCCCGGCGGGCCGATCAGCAGGAACAGCACCACGGTGAGGTTGGAGCCGGACACGGCCAGCAGGTGCAGGAGGTCGGTGGCCCGGAACGCGTCGTGCAGATCGTCCGGGACCCGGGAGGTGTCCCCCACGACCAGCCCGGGCAGCAGCGCCCGTGCGTCCGGGGCGAGCCCGTCCGTGGCCTTCCGCAGCCCGGCCCGCAGTGCCCCCGCGACCCGCTGCACGGCGTCCGGACCGCCGACCACCCGGGGCGGTGCGTCCCCGGCCGGCCGCAGCAGAGCCACGGCGCCCGCCGGGCCGAGCTGGCCGAAGCTCTTCGCCCGGAGCGAGGCGTCCTCGACCGTGCGCCGCGCCTGGGTCACCGTGCGCTCCACGCCCCGCTTCGCCGCCCCCACCACCTTGACCGTGGCGTACACCCCTAGGCCGACC
>NZ_WTFF01000518.1 GCF_019400985.1 Streptomyces bambusae | reverse complement strand
GGTCCGGAGGCCGGGCACGGCGCCGGTCCGGTGGCCGGGCACGGCGCCGGTCTGGAGGCTGGTCACGGCGCCGGTCCGGTGGCCGGGCACGGCGCCGGTCTGGAGGCTGGTCACGGCGCCGGTCCGGTGGCTGGTCACGGCGCCGGTCCGGTGGCTGGTCACGGCGCCGGTCCGGTGGCTGGTCACGGCGCCGGTCTGGAGGCTGGGCACGGCGCCGGTCCGGTGGCCGGGCACGGCGCCAGTCTGGAGGCTGGGCACGGCGCCGGTTCGGAGGCTGGGCACGGCGCCGGTCCCGGAGCCGGGCACGGCCCACGTCCCGAGGCCGGGCACGGCCCAGGTCCCGAAGCCGGCAGCCACGGCCCAGGTCCCGAAGTCGGCAGCCACCGCTCCGGTCCCGAGGCCGCTGCCGCGGCCGGCGCCGAGCCCGTCCCCCGTCAGCGGCCGGGGCTCAGCACGGAGCCGTCAGCGCCGGCAGGTCCTGCGGGAACAGCAGGGTGAGCTCGTCCGTCCCCGGGTCCGCGAGCTGGGCGACCCGCCCCGCATGCCGCTCGACCATCGACTCGAAGGTCTGCCGGGCGGTGCGCCCGTTGCCGAACGCCGGACCCTTCGGCAGGTCCGTGAAGTACGCCAGCAGCGCCTCCGGCGTGCCGGGACCGAGCCGGTACTCGTGCTCCTCCGCCTGCTGCTCGACGATCCGCAGCAGCTCCTGCGGGCCGTAGTCCCCGAAGGTGATGGTCCGCGAGAACCGGGAGGCCACCCCCGGGTTGACGGTCAGGAAGCGCTCCATCTCCGCCGTGTACCCGGCGACGATGACCACCACCGCGTCCCGGTGGTCCTCCATCAGCTTCACCAGCGTGTCGATGGCCTCGCGCCCGAAGTCCCGGCCCGAGTCCTCCGGAGCCAGCGCGTACGCCTCGTCGATGAACAGCACGCCGCCGCGCGCCCGCTCGAAGGCCTCCTGGGTGCGGATCGCCGTCGAGCCGATGTGCTCCCCGACCAGGTCCACCCGGGACACCTCCACCAGGTGGCCCCGCTCCAGCGCCCCGAGCGAGGCGAGGATCTCGCCGTAGAGCCGGGCGACCGTGGTCTTGCCGGTGCCGGGGGAGCCGGTGAAGACCAGGTGGCGCCGGACGGAGGCGGCCTTCAGACCGGCCTCCTGCCGCCGCCGGCCCACCTCGATCATGTCGGTCAGTGCCCGGACCTCGCGCTTGACGCTCTCCAGCCCGACCAGTGCGTCGAGCTGGCCGAGCACCTCGGCCGAACCGCGGGCCGCGGCCGGGTCCCGCTGCGCGGGGCGCTGTTCCGGTACGCCGGCCGTGTCCGGCTCCGGTGGCTTCACGGCCGCCGCCGGTGCCGGCGCGGTGGCCACGGCCCGGGCGCCGGCCGCCTGGACCGTCCCGGGTGCGCCGAGCACCCCGGACCGCTGGGCCGACTCGTCGCTGGTGCACCCCGAAGCGAGCGGGCCCTCCTCCGCGAACTCGTAGCCCCCGCGCGCGCAGCGCTCGGTGTGGCACCGGGTCAGCGTGGTGCGGGACCCGTCGATCACGTGGAAGCCGAAACCGGAGCTGCCGGTGACCCGGCAGGCCTGGAAGCTGCCGCGGCCGCCCGCCGACACGTAGAACCCGGCCTCCGTGGGGGAGGTGACCGTGCACCGGTCCACGGTGGGGTCGGCCCCCTTGGTGACGATCACGCCCGTCTGGACGTCCTCGACGGTGCAGTTGGAGAGGGTGCCGCCGCTTCCGTGGTCACGGAACCACGCGCCTGTCGCCGCGTCCCGGATCCGGCAGTCGTCCAGCTGCGCGGTCGCACCGTCGCTGACGGACACGGCCGTGTTGCGCACCTGCGACAGGTCGCTGTCCACCACGTCGGCGCGCGAGCCGCGGTCCAGCACGAACACGGCGTCCGGAACGTCGTGCACCCGGCAGGTGTCGAGCGAGGCGGTGGCCCCGTCGCTGATCCAGACCGCCGGATAGTCGCCGGTGCTGTCGTGGATCTCGCAGGAGGTGGCGTCCACCCGGGTGCCCGGGTCCCACACCGACAGGCCGTTGCGCCCGAACCGGCGGACCGTGGTGCGGCTGAGCGAGAGCACCGAGCGCGAGCGCAGGTCCACCGCGTTCTCGGGGACGTCGTGCACGTCGCAGCCGTCCAGGGTCAGCACCGCGTCGGTGTCCAGCGTGACCCCGTCGGCCGTCGTGCGGTGCACGGAGCAGTCGGTGAGCCGGGCCGCGCCGCGCTGGGCGACCTGCACCCCGGTGCCCTTGATCTCGTACACCTCGCAGCCCAGCGCCTCCAGGCCCGAGCCCTCGCCCGTGACCGCGATGCCGGCGCCGGTGCTGTGGTGGATCCGGCAGCGCTCCAGGCGCGGGTGGCCGCCCCCGCGCACCGAGAGCCCGCTCTGCCCGGCCGCCGCGACCTCGCACTCCTCGAACACCCCGCCGCCGCCGTCGAGCACGGCGATGCCGACGCCTTCCGGGTTCTCCACGGTGCAGCGGCGCACCACCGGCCGCGCGGAGCCGCGCACCTCGATCCCGACGGCCGAGCGGGTGCTCACCCGTACGTCCGTCAGCTCGGGCGCGCCGTCCTCGATCAGCAGTGCCGGGGTGGCCCGGTCCTGCCCCTCCAGGTGGAGGTCCTGGACGACGGCGGAGGCGAGCACGGTGAGCGCGACGCCGTCGGGCGGGGCGATCCGTACGGCGCCGGGGGCGCCCTGCGGGCCGCGCAGGGTGACGGCATGACGCAGCACCAGGTTCTCCCGGTACGTGCCCGGGGAGACGGACAGCACGTCCCCGTCCCCGGCGGCGGCCAGCGCGGCGGCGAGCGTCGGATACTCACCCGAGCGCCGCCGCCAGCGCGAAGAACCGCCGTGCGTCACCTGGACCGTGCCCTGAGCCATGCGCCGTGTGCCCCCACCCTCTTGCTCGTGACTGCCGAAGCGACAGAACCGGCCGCTCCACCGTAGCGCGCCGCGGCCCGGCGGGTCGCCAGGTCAACTGCCCGCGCCCGCGCGCCCCCAGTCGGGGCCTGCCGCCGCCCACGCCCGGTCCAGCCGGACGTACCGCTGGTGCACGAGCCGGCGCAGGACCAGCCGGCGCACTGTGGCGGCCAGCGCCGCCGTGCCGAGCGC
>NZ_WTFF01000517.1 GCF_019400985.1 Streptomyces bambusae | reverse complement strand
GGGGCCGGCGCCGCGCCGCGCGCCCAGGCGGGGAGCCGACCGGCGGCCGCCCGTATGCCGTCCGCCTCCGGGTACGGATGCCCGTACGGCCCCGCCGGACCCGCCGCCCGCCCCATCCGCTCCAGCGCCCGGGCCACCTTCGCGGGTCCGCGCATCGGCGGCACCGGACCCGGCAGGGCGCCGGCCGGTGTCCGGTGCAGCCGGGCCAGCAGCCGGGCCGCGTCCTCCCAGGGGGCGTCCTCGGGGTGCTCGGGGTCGACCGGGCTGCCGTAGGGCCACAACGACACCGGGCGCCCGCGGACCTCGTCCGCACCGGCGCGCAGCGGCGGCAGCAGGACCTCGGCGAGGGCGGGGTCGCGGGCGATCCGCAGGCGGACGTCGAGGGCGGCGCGGTCGGTGTCGGCGGCGTGCGCCTTGACGACGACACCCCGGCTGCGCACGACTGTCCCGTCGGGGCGGTCGGCGAGGACCTCGTACGGGGCGTGGTCGAGGGGCGTACGGCGGCCGGCGGGGCCGTCGGGCGCGTCAGGCACGGCAGGCACAGCAGGCTGCTCGGGCACAGCAGGCTGCTCGGGCACGTACGCGGCGAGCGCCGCCGGCAGCGGAACGGTCACGGGCACCCCCAGGTCGCACGGGGCGGGACGGCCCCCGGGCGATCGTACGGGGCGGACGCGGCGGACGGGGCGCGTGTGACGGACGCGCATGGGGCCACCGGGCGCCGAAGCCGCGGCGGTGCAGCACGGCGGTGCAGCACGGCGGTGCGGCAAGGCAGTGTGACAGGGCGGTGTGACACGGCGGCGCGGCACGGCGGCATAAAGGGTGTTGCCCGTGCGACTCCCCAGTCGCACGGGCAACACCCTTTCCCAGCCGTCCGCCCTACCCCCGTCCCCACGGGGTTGTGCGGGGCGATGTCTGCCCGGGCCGCTCTTCCCGGGCCGGGACGCCGCTCAGCGCCCGAGCACCGCTCCCACGGACGACGCCTGTGCCACCACCGCGTCCCAGCCGCCGAAGAGCACGACCAGGAGGGTGGCCAGGGGGAGCACCATGGCGACGGCCACCAGCGGGTGGCGCGTACCGGATTCATGGCCGTTGAACGCGAAGGCCTTGCGTCCCGAACGTGCTACGTGCGCCATGATCCTCTCCCCTGTCGTCTGGACAGCGGCGGGCGTGTGACCTCGGGGGACGAGTGCGCCACCCGCCGCTTGTCCTCAACACTAGGCGTGAGGGGCCTCCGTGGCCTCATGCCTTCGTACCCATTGGCGGGCCTCCGGGAGGATGACGGGACGGGGGCCCGTGTACTCCCCTGGGTGTAGACGGCTCCCCCGTTTTGGGGGTCTTCCCGGAGGGGGTCACCAGGTGTGAGTGACTTCTCTCACTTCCGTCACTCCCTGCGCACGCGCCCCACGGTACTGCCGTCCGGCGGGCGCCGTGCCGCCACCGCGGCCGCCGCGCGGGCCGATCGGCGCCGGCCCGTGGGCGCCGGAGCCCAAGCCCCTTGCCGTGCAGGGGGTTTGGCCGTACACGCGTACGACCTTCCGGTGCCGGTTCGCAGAGTTGATGCCCCCTCAAGTGGGCCTGGCCGCACAGACAATCGAATCTCCTGGCCAGGGCGCGGCCTCTGAGCGCGCATGGCGGATGGTCCGTAAGCTGTGCCACGTCAACAGGGCGACGGGTCAGCGGGGTGGACATGGCGATGATGCGGCTCCGGCGCGAGGACCCGCGTGCCGTCGGCTCGTTCAGGCTGCACCGGCGGCTCGGCGCCGGCGGCATGGGCGTGGTCTACCTCGGTTCGGACCGGCGGGGGCAGCGCGTCGCGCTCAAGGTGATCCGGCCCGACCTCGCCGAGGACCAGGAGTTCCGCTCGCGCTTCGCCCGCGAGGTGTCCGCCGCCCGGCGGATCCGCGGCGGGTGCACGGCCCGGCTGGTGGCCGCGGACCTGGAGGCGGAGCGGCCGTGGTTCGCCACCCAGTACGTCCCCGGGCCCTCGCTGCACGACAAGGTCGCCGAGGAGGGCCCGCTCACCGCCGCGCAGATCGCGGCGATCGGCGCGGCGCTGTCCGAGGGGCTCGTCGCCGTGCACGAGGCGGGGGTGGTCCACCGCGACCTCAAGCCCTCCAACATCCTGCTCTCCCCCAAGGGCCCCCGGATCATCGACTTCGGCATCGCCTGGGCCACGGGCGCGAGCACCCTCACCCATGTGGGCACCGCGGTCGGCTCCCCCGGCTTCCTCGCCCCGGAGCAGGTGCGCGGCGCCGTCGTCACCCCGGCCACCGACGTGTTCGCACTGGGCGCCACGCTCGCCTACGCGGCGACGGCGGACTCGCCCTTCGGGCACGGCAGTTCCGAGGTGATGCTCTACCGCGTGGTGCACGAGGAGCCGCAGCTGCACGGCGTCCCGGACGCGCTCGCCCCGCTGGTGCGGGCCTGCCTGGCCAAGGACCCGGAGGAGCGGCCGAGCACGCTCCAGCTGTCGATGCGGCTCAAGGAGATCGCGGCGCGGGAGGCGCAGGGCCTCTCCGACGGGCGGCCGGCGGTCCCGCGGGGGCGTACGGAGCGGCCCACGGACCGGCTCACGCCGGCCTACCCCGACCAGCGCACCCAGCGCGGCCCGGCGGGCACACCGGCCCGTCCGCAGGGCCAGGGACAGCGGCCGGCGCAGGGTCCCGGTGGCGGCCCGGCCTCCCGCCCGTCGTCCCCGCGCCACCCCGGCGGCCCGTCCTCGCGTCCCACGGCCGGCCGTACGCAGGGCCGCCCGGGACCGCGCACCACGGGCACGGGCCGACGCCCGAGCCGCCCGGACCCCAGGCTGATGCGCCAGCGCCTGATCGTGTTCGTGGTGGTCACGCTGATCGTGGCGCTGGGCATCGCGGCGGCACAGAAGCTCTGAGCGGACCGCTGATCCGGGCCCGGGCGCGACGGCCCGGCCCGGATCAGCGGCGCCCGGACCCGGCTCAGCGGCCCGGCCCGGCCCGCCCAGCGG
Organism: Streptomyces bambusae; assembly: GCF_019400985.1. GTDB lineage: Bacteria > Actinomycetota > Actinomycetes > Streptomycetales > Streptomycetaceae > Streptomyces > Streptomyces bambusae_A. Next base: position 193 of record NZ_WTFF01000517.1, on the reverse strand, counting down.
CCCGGGGCCCGCCCCGCGGCAAAGGGCGCAGCCGCCGCCGCGCCGAAAGAACCGGGTGACGCGGCCGTAGCGTGCCCCCGCGCCCTGGGGGGGGGGTGCAAGGAGGGGCGGGCCGCCCCGGCCGCCCAGGGGCACGGGGCCCTCGGACCGCGGCCCCCGCCGCGGGTGCAGGGGGGGGGTGGGCGGGCGCACC
>NZ_WTFF01000516.1 GCF_019400985.1 Streptomyces bambusae | reverse complement strand
TCGTCGGCAGCGTCAGATGGTGATAAGAGACGTGCCCGGCATGGTGCGGACCCCGTCCCGGCGGGGCCCGTCGGGGCAGGTCCGCCGCCGTCCGTCACCGTGGATCGGCTGGACGGGTGGGTGGCGGGCGGGTCGGCGCGCCGCGCGCCCGCTCCGCGGGGCAGGCTGGCCCGCGTCCGGTGATGACGAGAGGACTGCCCGATGCTGGAACGCAAGCTCCGCAAGGACCGCGCCGACGTCACGTTCGTCCTGCCCGCGGACCAGCCGCCGGGCGAGGTCAGCGTGGTGGGCGACTTCAACGACTGGCGGCCCGGCGCCCACCCGCTGACCGCACGACCGGACGGCTCGCGTGCCGTGACGGTCAGGCTCCGGACCAAGCAGGTGCACCGGTTCCGCTACCTCGCCACCGGCGACCACTGGTTCGACGAGGAGATGGCCGACGGACACGACGGCACCAACGGCTTCCTGCACACCTGACCACCGGCGCACCCGACCACCGGCACACCTGACCGCCGGCGCACCCGACCGCTTGCCCACCTGACCCGGCCGCGCACTCCCGCGCCGGGGAACACAGGGAGGCCCGGAGCTCAAGGCGCCCGGGCCTCCCTGCCGATCACTTCGCTGACCACTCGTCCCAACGAGCGGCCGCCCGCCCGGTCACGGGTCGCGCGGCACCGGCCCGGCCGCCGCGCCGCCCACGAGGTCAGAGCCCGATCGCGTACTCCACCCGCTGGAGGGCTTCGCGCTCGAAGACCGCCATCCGGCAGGCCCCGACGAACTTCTTGTACTCGGTGTTGCTCTTGCACGAACTGCCGCGGTCCGCCGGGGAGTCGGCGGTCGGGGAGAAGAAGCTGTCGCGCAGCTCACGGGTGAGCTCCAGCTGGGCGCCCTTCCCCGTCATGGTGCGGTTGCAGATGTTGGCCTCCTCGTCACCGTTGACGTCGGCGCCGCCGGGGGCGATCGGGAACCCGGCGGCCTCCAGGCGCCTGCTGAGGATGTTGCGGAAGACGGTGTCGCGGCCGCCCACGACGACGCCCCGCTTGTCCGGGAGCGCCGCCGGCCGGTCCTTGAACTCCGGGTACGCCTGCTCCCACCGCAGGCCGTGCAGGCTGAGGGTGTTGAGGCTGCTCGCCGCCATCGACACGGCCATGTGGTCGTCGCAGTGGATGGAGGTGACGTGCAACTGCCTGTTCGTCAGCGGCTTGCCGTCGGCGTCCTTGGCATCTGCCGAGCGCATCCCCTCGAACATCCAGAAGTCGTACACCGGATCGTCGCTCAGCAGTCCGGGGAAGCGCTTCCCGGCCAGTGCCGGATCCGGGTCGTAGCCGGCGATGCCCAGACACAGCTCGCTGGTGCCGACCTCGATCCCGCCGCCGTGGATCGCCAGGATCGTCGTCAGCATGTACGGGGGGCGCCCGGCCTTGTCGAAGTCCGCCAGCCCGTGCCGCTTGAAGCGCCGGGCGAAGTCCTTGCCCTCACCGTCGGCCGGGTCCGCGGAGGCGGCGAACTGCCGGTACATGTCCTTGTTGGAGTCGTACACGTCAGTGGCCGACGAAGCCCGTGCGGTCCCGGTCGACAGCGTGGACAGCAGCGGGCCGCCGGCGGCGGCCGCGAGCAGACCCGTCAGCAGGGTGCGGCGGCCGGTGTGCGGGCGGCCGGCGAGGTGCTGCTCGTTCCGGTGCTGCGACTGCTGTGAATTCTGTGACTGCTGCGACTGCTGCGACTGAGACACGGGTCCCCCTGGGTCATGATCTTGTGCGGGCACGGACAGCAGCGTAATGGCGCCCCCGCCCCCTCGGGCCCCTCCGGCCCCTCGCGCCCCGGCCAGTTGTGGCCTTGGCCGGATCGGTCCGCCGGGCCGCGGTCCGGGAGCCGTTGGGCCGGGTGCCCGTCCCCGATGGCGGCCGCCGGCCGGGCGGGGAAACGTGGGTGGCCACTGTCCGCCGTACCGCCCCTGACGAGGTCCGCCGATGGCCCACCACTTCGCTACGGCGACGCCCGAGCCGCCCGGCACCCGCTCACGCCCCGCCTCCGGCGCCGTCGGCCGCAGGCGGGACCTCACCCTGCTGGCAGCCGTCGCCGCCGCGTACGCCCTGGCCCAGATCGTCCTGGTCGTACCGGGCACCGGCCTCGGCTGGGACGAGACCGTGTACGTCAGCCAGGTCTCGCGGGACGCCCCCGCCGCGTTCTTCAGCGCCCCGCGCGCCCGCGGGATCACCTATCTCGTCGCCCCGGTCGCTGCCCTCACCACGTCCGTCGCGGTCCTGCGCGTCTGGTTCGCCGTACTCGCGACGGCGGCGCTGCTGCTGTGCCTGTGGGTGTGGCGCCGGCTGCTGCCTGCCCCGGTGGTCGCCCTCGCCGGAGGGCTGTTCGCCGGGCTGTGGGTGACCCTCTTCTACGGCCCCCAGGCCATGCCGAACCTCTGGGTCGCCTTCGCGGCGCTGTTCGCCACGGGCTGCTTCCTGCGGGCCGCCCGCGATCCCGGCGACCGGCTTGCCCTCGCCGGGATCGCGGGCGGGGTGGCCTTCGCCGCACTCATGAGACCCCCCGACGCGGTGTGGCTGGCCCTGCCCCTGGCCTGCGCCGTCGCGGTCGTCCCCGGCTGGCGGCGGCCGGCGCTGCTGCTGGCGCTCGCGGCCGGAGCCGTCGTCGGTGGCGCCGAGTGGGTCGTCGAGGCCGAACTGCGCTACGGCGGCCTGATCAGCAGGCTGCATCGGGCGGGCGAGATCCAGGGCGGCTTCGGCTGGCACCCCGCCTTCGCCGACCAGCTGCGCTCCCTCGACGGCCGCACCCTGTGCCGCCCGTGCGACGTCCCGTGGCGGCGGCCGGTCACCGGCCTGTGGTGGTTCGCGCTGCCACCGCTGGTCGTGGGCGGGGCGGTCACCGCGTACCGCGCCCGGCGGCCGGGGCCGGTCCTGCTCCCGGCCCTCGTCGCGGCCTGCCTCGCGGCGCCGTACCTGCTGTTCGTCGACTACGCGGCCGCCCGCTTCCTGCTGCCCGCGTACGCCCTGGCCGCCATCCCCGTCGCGGTCTGCCTGGCCCGGCTGTTCGCGGTGGGCCGCGCCCGCTCGCACCTCCTCACCGGCCTCTGCCTGGCCCTGGTCGCGGAGGAACTGGCCGGCCAGCTCGCCGTCGCCGACGACGCGGCGGACCGCAGCCGCGCCGACCGGCGGGCGTTCAACGCGGCCGTCCCCGCGCTGCGCCGCCTGGAGCAGCTGTCG
>NZ_WTFF01000515.1 GCF_019400985.1 Streptomyces bambusae | reverse complement strand
TCCCGGTGGCGCCCACGGCGAGCGCGTCGACGCCGCCGGCCGCGTCCCGCGCGGCCGGGCGGTGGCCCAGCAGCGCGTCGAGCGCGGGCAGCAGGGTCTCCAGCAGGGCGTCGGCATCGATGCCCCGCGGTCCCGTACGGGTGGGAACGCGGCGTTCGACCTGGGCCACGACCCGCGGCCCGCCCTCCCCGTCGAGCCGGGCGAGGGCCGCGCGCAGCCCCGTACCGCCGACGTCCACGCCGACCACCCGGAGGCCGCCGTCACCGTGGAGGGACACGGGCGTCATCCGACCGGAGCGGCCGGCCCGGCGCCGGCCGCGGCCGCCTGCCCGCGGGCCCGGCTGAGCTTGGAGAGCTTGGCGAGCAGCAGGACCAGCCCCGCCGCGCAGGCCACTGCGCCCCAGGCCGGCAGGTACACGCTGGCCGGCAGCAGGGCGCCCGGGGTGAGCACGAGGCAGAAGACGTACCAGCGCATGACCGTGCCCAGGCCGTCGCCGTAGCGCAGGGAGATCGCCGCATTGGCGGTGTAGAACGCGAGCACGCCCCCGCTCAGCGCCCAGCGGGCCCCGGGTGGCAGCACGTGGTCGGGTTCGCCGACGGCCGTGCCCAGGGCGGCGGCGATCACGACGATGCCGGAGACCAGGACGAACGGCAGGTACATCACGGTGTCCCGCAGGGCCCGGACGGCACGGCGGCTCTGCACCGCCGTCAGCCCGCGCGCGGCGGCGCCCGTCCCCCAGGTGAAGAAGATCAGCGCCAGCTCGGCGACCACGAAGAAGCCCAGCAGGGCCGCCAGCGCCGAGAGCCCGGTGAAGTGCTCGGTGAACGTCGCGACCACGGTGAACACGCTCTCGCCGAGCACGATGACCACGAACAGCCCGATCCGCTCCACCATGTGTTCCACCTTCAGGCGGTCGTAGAACTCCGCGCTGATGCCGGCCTGGACCGCCAGCAGCACCACTTCGAGTGCGATGGCCAGCCCCCACAGCACGAACCGCACCGGCCCGGGCACCGCCGCCGACACCCCCCAGATCACGGCCGGCACCAGGCAGTACGTCACCGGCCGCCAGAGCGGCAGCGTGCTGCCGGGCCGACGGGCACGCCCGAACCACAGGAGGAAGAACAGCAGCCGGATCCACGCCGCGCCCAGCGCGTACGCCCACGCCCGGTCGCCCAGGCCCTCCGGCGAGGCCGCCGCCATCAGGCCGAGCGCGGGCATGGCGGCCAGCAGGACCGCCCGGACCCGGGCGGGGTCGGACCCGAAGACGTTGACGGTGACCATCTGGTTGACCCAGGCCCACCAGAGCGGGAAGAACAGCACCAGGAAGGTGGCGAACTCCCGTGGCCCCGGGTCCCCGTGCAGGTCGTGCGCCAGCACGCTGACGGTCACGACGAACACCAGGTCGAAGAAGAGCTCGAACCAACCGGCCCGCTGCTCCTCCGCTTCCGCCTCCGCTGTCACCTGCGACGCGTCCACCATGCGGGCACTATAAGCCCGGCATTTGCCGCACACCGGGACGCCGGAAAATGCGTTGCCCCAGGCATCGGCTTCGCGGACGATCGTGCCTCGTGAGTGGTAAGAGACTGGCTGCGATCCTGCCCGACCTCGCCCCGTGGCGCTCCAGCCGGGACTTCCGGCTGCTCTTCTTCCAAGGGGTCGTCACCTTCTTCGGCAGTTTCATGGCGATGATCGCGCTGCCGCTCCAGATCAAGGACCTGACGGACTCGCCCCTGGCCGTCGGCGCCATGGGCGCCGTGGAGCTGGTGCCGCTCGTCGTCTTCGGGCTCTACGGCGGGGCGCTCGCCGACGCCGTGGACCGGCGCCGGCTGATCGTGCTGACCGAGGCCGGACTCGGTGTGCTCGCCCTCGTGCTGTTCGTCAACGCCCTGCTGCCCGGTCCGCTCCTGTGGCCGCTCTACGTCGTGGCCGGCGGTGTCTCGGCGCTGGCCGGGCTCCAGCGGCCCGCGCTGGACTCGTTCATGGCCCGGATCGTGCCGCACGACCAGCTCACCGCCGCGGCCGCGCTCAACGCCCTGCGCTACCAGATCGGTGCCATCGCCGGCCCTGCCCTGGCCGGCCTGACCGTCGCCTACGCCGGCCACGCCGCGGCCTACGCCGTCACCCTCGCCGGCTTCGGCGTCTCCGCCCTGCTCTGCTCCCGGCTGAGCCCCGCCCCGCCGTCGCACGACGCCGAACGCCCCTCCCTGCGCGGCGTCCTCGACGGCGCCCGGTACGCGTGGAGCCGCCCGGTGCTGCTCGGCACGTACGCCGTCGACCTGGCGGCGATGTTCTTCGCCTTCCCGAACACGATCTTCCCCTTCCTCGCCGACGAGCTGGACGCCGAGTGGTCGGTGGGCCTGATGTACGCGGCCGGTTCCGTGGGCTCGCTGCTGCTGGGACTGACCAGCGGCTGGGCCTCCCGGGTGCGCCGGCACGGACTGCTCGTGCTGTTCGGTGCGGCGTCGTGGGGCCTGGCGATCGCGGCGGCCGGCTGGTTCACGAACATCTGGCCGGTCCTGGTGTGCCTGGCGGTCGCCGGCGCCGGAGACATGCTGAGCGGCCTGGGCCGCTCCACCATCTGGAACCAGACCATCCCCGAGGAACTGCGCGGCCGCCTCGCCGGCATCGAGGTGCTCTCGTACAGCGTGGGCCCGCAGCTGGGCCAGCTCCGCGCGGGCGCCATGGCCGGCTGGACCGGCACGCGCAGTGCCTTCTGGAGCGGCGGCGTGGCCTGCGTGGCCTCGGTGGCGCTGCTGGCCGCCGTACTGCCCAAGCTGGTCACCTACGACGCCGACACCGACGAGGACGCGCTGCGCCGCCGGGCGGCCAAGGAGGCGGCCGGCGCCCCGGCCTCGTGACCGCGGGTGGCGTTCCGGCCTCGTGACCGCGGCCCTTGGTCCGGCCTCCTGAGCGAGGCCGGCACTCCCGCCTCCCTACCGCGGTCGGTGCCCCGGTCCGCCGACCGCGATCGGCACTCCCGTTCCCCCGACCGGACGACCCGTACGCCGGACCCCCGGATGCGGTGCACGACGTCAACATCCGCTGGACCGCCACCGGATGGGATGGTTACCCCGCGGTCTACGCGCGTCCGGTGATCAAGCGTTTCGCCGAGCCGCGAGGGTGAGTCCATGATTTCCGAAGGACCCACCCCCGCGACCCCCGCCCCCGCGACCCCCGCCCGCACGAGCCGCCGGGCCGTACTGGCCGGCGCCGGCGCCGGCGCGCTGGC
>NZ_WTFF01000514.1 GCF_019400985.1 Streptomyces bambusae | reverse complement strand
CTCCGGCGCGGCCCCCCGCCGGGTCGCGGTCCTCGGCGGCGGTGTCGCCGGGCTCACCGCCGCGCACGAACTCGCCGAGCGCGGCTACCGGGTGACCGTGTACGAGCGGCGCGCCCTGGGCGGCAAGGCGCGCAGCATGGGCGTACCGGGCAGCGCCCGCGGCACCCGCCGGCCGCTCCCGGCCGAGCACGGGTTCCGGTTCATCCCGGGCATCTACCACAACCTGCCCGACACCATGCGGCGCATCCCCTTCCCGGGCAACGCGAACGGCGTGTGGGACAACCTGGCGGCCCCGCCTGAGATGATGTTCGCCCGCTCCGGCGGCCGCGAGGACCTCCGCGGGCCGGTCCCGTGGCCCGGCCACACCGGCGCCGACCTCACCCTCGACGAGGTCCGCCGGCTGATCGGCGGGTTCCTCCAGACGCTCGTACGGCTGCCGCTGCACGAGAGCGCGTACTTCGTCGACCGCGCGGTGGTCTTCCTGACCAGCTGCGACGAGCGCCGCGACCAGGTCTGGGAGTACACGCCCTGGTGGGACTTCGTACGCGCCGCGCAGATGTCGACGGAGTACCAGCGCATCCTCGCCGTCGGCGTCACCCGCAACATCGTGGCGACCAAGGCCGAGGAGGCGTCCACCCGCACGGTCGGCACCCTCGGGGAGGCCTTCGTCTTCAACGCGCTCGGGCGCGGCGCCGACGGTCCGCCCGACCGGATCCTCCGCCTGCCCACCAACGAGGCCTGGATCGACCCCTGGGAGGCCCATCTGCGGTCTCTGGGCGTGGAGTTCCGGATCGGCTGGACGGTGCGGGAGGTGCGCTGCGGCGGCGGGCGGGTCACCGGGGTCGACGTCGAGGGCCCGGACGGTGCCCGCGGCACGGTCACCGCCGACCACTACGTGTCCGCGCTGCCCGTCGAGCACGCCCGCCGCACCTGGGGCCCGGCGCTGCGCGCCGCCGACCCGATGCTGGCGCGCTGCGACCGGCTGGAGACGGACTGGATGACCGGCATCCAGTTCTACCTGACCGAGCGGGCGCCGATGGTCCACGGCCACGTCAACTGCATCGACTCGCCCTGGTCGTTGACCGCGATCCAGCAGGCCGAGCACTGGCCGGCCCGGAACTTCGCCGCGGACTACGGGGACGGCACGGCCGTGGACTGCCTCTCGGTGGACATCTCGGAGTGGGACAAGCCTGGGATCCTGTACGGGAGGACGGCCAAGCAGTGCACCCGCGAGGAGGTGGCCCGCGAGGTGTGGGCGCAGCTGAAGGCCTCGCTCAACGACACCGGCAAGGCCGTGCTGCGGGACGGCGCGCTGCACTCGTGGTACCTGGACCCGGGCGTGGACGGGCTGGGCACCCCGAACCCGACGAACGAGGACCAGCTGCTGATCCACCCCACGGGCACCTTCCACAACCGCCCGAGCGCCGCGACGGCGGTCCCCAACTTCTTCCTGAGCGGGGACTACGTGGCGGTCGACATCGACCTGGCGACGATGGAGGGCGCCAACGCCTCGGCCCGCGCGGCCGTCAACGCCTTGCTGGACCGGGAGGGTTCACCGGCCCCGCGGTGCACGGTGCAGCCGCTGTACCGGGCGCCGGAGATCGAGGCGCTCAAGCGGCACGACCGGTGGCGCTACCGCCTCGGCCTGCGGAATGTCTTCGACCTGGGCTGACCTGGACGGACGGGCTCGGCTACGGTCGTGGGCATGACGATCCAGCCTCGTGCGGCCGAGCCTTCCGTGGGTGCGCTGCTGCGCACCTGGCGCGAGCGGCGCGGCATCAGCCAGCTGGAGCTGGCGGGCCGCGCCGACTCCTCCTCCCGGCACATCAGCTTCATCGAGACGGGGCGTTCCCGGCCGAGCCAGGAGATGGTCCTCAAGCTCGCCGACCACCTGGACGTGCCGATGCGGGAGCGCAACGCGCTGCTGCTGGCGGCCGGTTACGCGCCCCGGTTCGCGCAGACCCCGCTGGACGACCCGTCGCTGGGGACACTGCGGGAGGGCCTGGAGCGGCTGCTGACCGGCTACGAGCCGTACCCGGCGATCGTCGTGAACAGCACGTACGACGTGGTCGCCGCCAACCGGGGCATCCTGATGCTGCTGGACGGCCTTCCCGGGCACCTGCTCGCCCCGCCGCTGAACGCCATGCGGATCACGCTGCACCCCGAGGGTCTGGCCCCGAGGATCCGCAACCTGAAGGAGTGGCGCGGCCATCTGCTGGCGCAGATGGAGCGGCAGATCGCGCTGGCCCGCTCCGAGCCGCTGCGGAAGCTGTACGAGGAGGTGGCGGCGTACCCCGTCGCCGACCGCCCGGGCGACGGCGAGCCGGACGAGCCGGTCCCGTACTTCGCGCTGCCGCTGGTCATCGAGCACGACGGACACGTCCTGTCCTTCGTCTCGTCGATCTCCACCTTCAACACGCCGATGGACGTGACGGTCGCCGAGCTGGCCATCGAGACGATGCTCCCGGCCGACCCGGCGACGGTGAAGTACCTGCGCTCACTCGGCGGTTGAGCGCAGTGCCAGCTGCTGCAGTACGGCGAAGGCGGCGACGGTGAGGGCCTGTGCCGGGATCCACACGGTCCCGGCGGTGGTCGGCGAGAGCCACGCCACCAGGGCGACGAGGCTGACCACGGCCCAGACGTAGTTGGTCTCGACCACGGCCTTCACCGCGAAGGCGGAGGGCCGGCGCCGCGAGGCCAGCCAGCCGACCGCGGAGCCGTACGCGACGAGCAGGATCCCGAGGTCCAGGAGCAGCCCCTGGCCGATGCCGAGGAGCCGCCCCAGCGGTGCGGAGAAGGCGAGGTACGCCAGGCCGTTGGCGGTGGTGACGACGGAGTCGAGGGCGAGGAAGCGGCGCAGCGCGGTCTGCGGCCGGGTGGTGCGGGCGATGCTGCCGAGCAGGGTCGCGGACATGGGTGATCAGCCTCCGTCGAGGTCGGGAGCGGGTGGGGAACCGGTCCCGGAGGGCGAGTGCGCGCCCTCCGGACCCGGTGCCCCCACCTTGCCGCCCGGGCCCCGGCGGGGTCGATTACGTGCGAGGTAATGCCCGAGGTCATGGCGCCCGAGGTGTCGGCCGAGGCGGTGCCGGGGACCGGCCGCCGGCGGCGCCCCACTACTCCGAGTCGCCGTACTCGTCCGTGCGCCTGCGGGCGCGGGGGCGCAGGCGGGCCCTGTAGTGGCTGGTTCTTATACACCTCTCCGAGCCCCCGAGACCCAGGCCGATGTCCGTA
>NZ_WTFF01000513.1 GCF_019400985.1 Streptomyces bambusae | reverse complement strand
GGGCGGGGGCGCAGGGCCGCTTCCGCGGCGTACCGGCCGGCCACGACCGCCGCGGCGCCGGCGCCGATCAGCGTGGTGGTGACGGCAGCGGCCGTCGCTGTAGCGGTGCGCACCGCTCCAGTCTCCGGTGGTGGCCCCGGCGGGGCCACCGGAACGGGGAGCGGCGATCCTGCCGGGGCCGCCGGGACGGCGATCCTGCCGGGGCCACCGGGACGGGGAACCCGCCGCGGCGACCGGAACGGCGAACCTGCCGGGGCGACCGGGATGGGGAACCCGCCGGGGCGACCGGAACGGCGAACCCGCCGGGGCCACCGGAACGGCGAACCTCCCGGGGCCACCGGGACGGGGAACCCGCAGGGGCCACCGGAACGGCGAACCCGCAGGGGCCACCGGAACGGCGAACCCGCAGGGGCCACCGGAACGGCGAACCTCCCGGGGCCACCGGGACGGGGAACCTGCCGCGGCGACCGGAACGGCGAACCTCCCGGCCGGCCCCGTCCGGTCGGCCCCGTCCGGTCGGCCCCGCCCGGTCGGCCACGGCCCGAGAGTCATCCGCTCGGAAGCCGCCGGCCCGGAAGCCATCTGTCCGGAAGCCACCGGCCCCGAAGCCATCGGGCCCCGCTCGGCCGTACCCGGGAGGCCGTCGAGCTGTGCCGGCGCATCCGGCGCCGCGAGACCATCGACCCACCACGGCATCACCGACATGCCGCTGCCGCCCGAGAAGGGCGGCAGGCACGGCAAGCCGCTGAAGGTGCTCACCCGGCCGGTCCGCGACCGCAGCCCCGTCTGCGTCGCCCCGCCCGGCCCGGCCCGGCCCGGCCAGCGTGCCGCCGACCGCGGAGCGGAAGCTATCGGTCCGGATTCCGCTTCGCGTGATCTGGGTCTCTTCCGCGGGCCCGGCGGTGGCTCCCGGCGGGCCGCTCCGACACCCGGAGTGATCACGCCACACCGGCCTGACGTGCAAAAACCGGCACAAGTACGGCACAATCCGGACCAGTGACCCGAAGGCACCCCGGGCCCGGACACCACGCGGCCCGTTTCAGTTCACTTTCCGTTCACCCAGGTTGCCTACGGTCGACCAGCCACTGACGCCAAACAGAAGCCTGGGTAAATGGAGCACATAACGCTTCTCCTCGGGATCGTGATCATCACCGCTCTCGTGTTCGACTTCACGAACGGTTTCCACGACACAGCCAACGCGATGGCGACCACCATCTCGACCGGCGCCCTCAAGCCCAAGACGGCGGTGGCCATGTCCGCCGTGCTCAACCTCGTCGGCGCGTTCATGTCCGTGGAGGTCGCCAAGACGATCTCCAAGGGCCTGGTCAACGAGGACGGGATCCAGCCAGAAGTGATCTTCGCCGCCCTGGTCGGCGCGATCCTCTGGAACCTGGTCACCTGGCTGGTCGGACTGCCCTCCAGCTCCTCCCACGCCCTGATGGGCGGCCTGATCGGTGCCGCGGTCGCCACCGCCGGACTCGGCGCCGTCAACGGCGGCACCCTGGTCACCAAGGTCCTGATCCCCGCCGTCGCCGCCCCGGTCGTGGCCGGCGTGGCCGCGATGCTGGCGACCAAGGTCACCTACAAGCTCGGCAAGAACGTCGGCGAGAAGACCTCGGCCAAGGGCTACCGCGCCGGCCAGATCGCCTCGGCCGGCCTGGTCTCCCTCGCGCACGGCACCAACGACGCGCAGAAGACGATGGGCATCATCACCCTGGCCCTGGTCGCCGGCGGCGCGCTCGCGCCCGGCTCCAACCCGCCGGTGTGGGTCATCGTCTCCGCGGGCATGGCGATCGCGCTCGGCACCTACCTGGGCGGCTGGCGCATCATCCGCACCATGGGCAAGGGCCTGACCGACCTCCAGCCGCAGCAGGGCTTCACCGCCCAGACCTCGGCCGCGGCGGTCATCCTGGCCTCGTCCAACCTCGGCTTCTCGCTCTCCACCACCCACTCGTGCTCCGGCGCGGTCATGGGTGCGGGCCTGGGCCGCAAGGGCGGTGTGGTCCGCTGGTCCACCGCCACCCGCATGTTCGTCGCGTGGGGCCTGACCCTGCCGGCCGCCGCCCTGGTGGGCGCGGGCGCCGAGCTGGTCATGCGTACGGGTGACATCGGCGTCGCCGCCGTGGCCCTCTTCCTGGTGGCCTCCTGCGTCGCCATCTGGCTGATCTCGCGCCGCCAGGTCGTCGACCACAACAACGTCAACGAGGACGAGCCGGCCGAGGCGCCGGGCGTGGTCACCACCGCCATCGCGGCCGTGACCGTGCCGCCGGCCGGTACCACCGCCGCCGTCGCCGACGAGGACCTCAAGGCCACCATCCCGGCCCCGGCCCACACCACCGCCGACGAGACCCCGGCCGCGACCGCGCCTGCGGTCTGACGAGCGACCATCACAGAGGATTCAGCAGTATGAAGATCGACTGGGCAGCACTCGGCACCGTCTTCGGCGTCAGTCTCTCCGCGACCGTCGCCCTCGTGACGCTGTTCGTCCTGGGCATCGTCGGCCTCTCCAAGCACGAGGCCGCCACCGGCCAGGGCGGCAGCGCCACCCTGGCGCGCACCGGCGCGTACGCCTGCTTCGCGCTGTGCGCGGCAGCCGTGGCGTACGGGATCTACCTGATCGTCGCCTGAGCCGTATCCCGTGCGTCACCCGTGACGCACGACGAGGACTCCCCACGGGCCCGGCCCGCGGGGAGTCCTTCGTTTGTCCAGGTCAACAGCGAGTTGACGGGCGTTCGCGGGGCGTGGTGGACTGCCCGGGCCAACACGGCGGCAGGAGAGGAAGTCCGGTGCGAATCCGGCGCGGTCCCGCCACTGTCACCGGCGCGTACGGTCCCACCGACGTACCGCCGGGAGCCAGGAACTCTCGCCGCCGGTCACGTCGAACCAGGGCGCGGACCCTGAGTGAGGACATACCTGCCCCATGCGTGCCGATCGCGTCTTCGCGTACGGCGCCGCGGCGGGCCTGATCGGCGACCGGATCCTCGGTGATCCGCGCCGCGGGCACCCCGTGGCAGCCTTCGGACGAGCCGCCGCCGCAGTCGAACGCGCCCTGTGGCGCGACGACCGCGCCCGCGGCGCCCTGCACACCGCGGTCTGCGTCGCGGGAGCCGCGGCGGGCGGGGCCCCCCGCCCACGCGCCGTGCCCCCCCCGTTCCTTTTTCACACATGCAGAGTCCCTGCAGCTTACGGGTGGGGTGTCAGTGGGCGGCAGTGGCATTTTTACAAAGCGTGA
>NZ_WTFF01000512.1 GCF_019400985.1 Streptomyces bambusae | reverse complement strand
GGGCTGCCGATGCGGCGGCAGCCGGCACCACGGCTCCCATCGGCACTACAGCCCCCGTGGGCGCTCCGGCCCCTGTGGGCGCCACGGCTCCCGTGGGCGCTCCGGCCCCTGTGGGCGCCACGGCTCCCGTGGGCGCTCCGGCCCCTGTGGGCGCCACGGCTCCCGTGGGCGCTCCGGCCCCTGTGGGCGCTCCGGCCCCTGTGGGCGCCACGGCTCCCGTGGGCGCTCCGGCCCCCGTGGGCACCACCGCTCCCGTGGGCACCCCAGCCCCCTTGGGCGCCACCGCTCCCGTGGTCGGCCCGGCCCCCGTGCGCGGCACCGCTCCGATGGGTGGCCCGGCCTCCACGGGAAGCCTCGCCACGGGAACGGGCAGCCTCGCCCCCACGGGAATCAGGTGGTGGGCGTGAGCGAAGAGCCCGTCCCCGTCCTCGGCTCCGTCGGCAGGCCCCGCGTGCTCGCGGGGCTCGACACCCTCGCCCGCCTGGACCGGGTGTCCCACCTGACCGTCCACGGCGCACTGCCCCGCTACCGCAGGGACGAACTCGTCGACCTGGCCGAGAACATCGACCTCCGCGGCCGCGGCGGAGCCGGCTTCCCCTTCGCCCGCAAGCTGCGGGCCGTGAACCGTTCCGCCACCGCCCGCGACGGCCGCTGCGCGGTCGTCGTGAACGGCAGTGAGGGCGAGCCCAGCTGCCTGAAGGACACGGCCCTGCTGCTGAACGCCCCTCACCTGGTCCTGGACGGCGCCCTGTTGGCAGCCGCCGCACTCGGCGCCGAGGACGTCGTGGTCGGCGTCACCCGCGCGGACGTGGAGCGGTCCGTCCGCGCGGCCGTCGCCGAACGCGCCCCCGCGGGCGACCGGGTCCGCGTGGTCCGGCTGCCCGAGCGCTTCGTCACCGGCGAGAGCACCGCCATGATCGGCGGCATGAACGGCGGCCCGACCCTCCCGTCCGGGCAGAAGGTGCGCACCAGCGACCGCGGCCTGGCCGGGATGCCCACCCTGTTCTCCAACACCGAGACCTACGCCCAACTCGCCGTCGCCGCCCGCCTCGGCGCGCTGGACTACCGTACGGCCGGCCTGCCCGACGAGCCCGGCACGATCCTGCTCACCGTCGCCGGCACCACCGTCGTCGAGACCCCGGCCGGGGTGCCCCTGCCGTACGTCCTCCAGCTGTGCGGCACCGATCCGGGCCAGGGCGTGCTCGTCGGCGGGTACCACGGGCGGTGGCTGCCACCGGGCACGGCGCGCTCCGCGCTGCTGTCGCGCCGCTCGCTGGCCGCGTACGACGCCGTCCTCGGCGCGGGGGCCGTCCTGCCCCTGCCCGAGGACACCTGCCCGGCCGGCGAAGTGGCCCGGGTGGCCCGCTGGATGGCCGACGAGACGGCCGGCCAGTGCGGCCCCTGCGTACGCGGCCTGCCGGCGCTGGCCGGCGCGCTGGAGGAGGCCGTGGCCGGGGACCGGGCCGCGTTCGACCGGGTGGAGCGGCTCATGCGCGCGGTCCGCGGCCGCGGCGCGTGCAGCCACCCCGACGGGACCTCGGGCTTCGTGGCCTCGGCGCTCGCGGCCTTCCCCGACGAGTTCCGCGACCATGCCGACGGCCCCGGCTGCGGACGGCGGGTACTGGGCGCCCTTCCGCTGCCGCGGGACGAGAGCCCCGAGCGGCTCGTCGTCGACTGGACCCTGTGCCAGGGGCACGGCCTGTGCGTGGACGTACTGCCGGACGTCGTGCGGCTCGACGCGGACGGCTATCCGGCGCAGGCCGCCATGCCGGTGCCCGCCCGGCTGCGGCCCAAGGCACTGCGCGCGGTCCGGCGCTGCCCGGCCCTCGCGCTGCGCATCCAGGAATGACGGGTGGCGGGCGGCGGGTGATGGGTGACCGGCGGCGGATGACGGGTTCAATTCCCCTTCGTTCTTTGCGTGATCTGACAAATTCCGCCGCATGTGAATACGTCGCCCCGCGGACCCCTTATCAATGACCCGAGGGCGCGAAAATGCGCCGGCACCGAACGCGAACAATCCGAGGAGTCATGGTGTACCAAGGGCACCGAGAAATGTTCACCGCGGCCGCCGCCGCGGTTCTGCTGCTCACCACGGGGTGCATGGGGGGCGAGGAGAGCCGGACGTCCCCCGCGGGGAATTCCGTGAAGCCGGCCGGCGGGGCGGACTCCGGAAAGGGTTACGGCAGCGGGTACGGAAGCGGCTACGGCGAGGCCGGGGGCTCCGGCAGCGGCGACGCACCCGCCGGCGGCGCTGCCAGGACGGGCCCGGCGGGGCGGCTGACGGCGCGCGACGTCCCGGACCTGGGCCCGGTGGTCACCGACGCCGCCGGCCTGACCCTCTACCGCTTCGACAAGGACACCGACCGGCCGCCCGCCCCGACCTGCGCCGGCGACTGCGCCAAGGCCTGGCCCCCGGTGCCCGCCGGCGACGCCTCGGCGACCGGGGCGGTCGACGGTGGACTCCTCGGGGAGGTGGTCCGCTCCGACGGCACCCGCCAGCTGACCCTCTCCGGCTGGCCCGTCTACCGCTACGCCAAGGACACCAAGCCCGGTGAGGCCAAGGGCGAGGGGGTCGGCGGGACCTGGCACGCCTTCGCCCCGGACGGCAGGAAGGCGGTGGACAAGAAGGGCGGCACGGAGGCGGGCGGCGGCTCCGGAACGGACCCCGGAAAGGCAGGCACGGAATCGGGGAGCGGTGAAACGGGGGGTGCCGGAACGGGAGGCAACCAGGGCGGCGGCGGGGAAAAGGCCTCGCCCGGGCTCTCCGTCGTCCGGAATCCCCGACTCGGCGGAATTCTCACGGACGCGGCCGGGATGACGCTCTACCGCTTCGACAAGGACAGTGCCTGGCCGATGAGGATCGGCTGTGTGGGCGCCTGCCTGGACACCTGGAAGCCCGCCGAACCGGTGGACAAGGCGAATGTCTCCGGAGTTTCCCCGGGACTGGTCGGCACGGTCAAGCGCCCCGACGGCTCCCTCCAGCTGACGATCGACTGCTGGCCCGTCTACCGGTTCACGGGCGACAAGAAGCCGGGCGACACCACCGGGCACGGCAAGCAGGGCCTGTGGTGGGCCGTCACCGACACCGGCAAGAAGGCGTCGGCCGCGTAGGGAGGGTGCACACCGTGTCCGCCAAGCCCTTCCCGCCGGCCCGCCGGCGCATCCTCCCCGGCGCCGCGCGGTCCACGGCGCTGCCGGCCGCGCTGGCCGCGCTGGCGCGTGCGGGGACCGCCCGGCCCGGCTTCCG
>NZ_WTFF01000511.1 GCF_019400985.1 Streptomyces bambusae | reverse complement strand
CCCGCACGCCCAGCTCGCCGGGCCGGTGCCGCACGGCGACCACCAGGTACGGCCGTTGCGCACCGGCGACTGCCCGCCCGTCGGGGACGGGGCCGCGGCCGTGGTCCTGGCGGCCGGGGACACCGCCCGGCGGCTGTGCGCCCGCCCCGCCTGGATCACCGGCATCGACCACCGCATCGAGGCCCACGGCCTGGGGCTGCGCGACCTCACCGACTCGCCGTCCACCCGGCTCGCCGCCGAACGCGCCGGCGCCTTCGACCGGCCCGTCGACACGGCTGAACTGCACGCGCCGTTCTCCTCCCAGGAGATCGTGCTGCGCAAGGCCCTCCGGCTGGACGCGGACGTGGCCGTCAACCCCTCGGGCGGCGCGCTGGCCGCCAACCCCGTGATGGCCGCCGGCCTGATCCGGATCGGTGAGGCCGCCGCACGGATCCACCGCGGCGCGTCCGACCGGGCCCTGGCCCACGCCACCTCCGGACCGTGCCTCCAGCAGAACCTCGTGGCCGTCCTGGAAGGAGACCGGGCATGAGCACCGGGACCACACCGCGTACGGCCGCAGCCGTCGGCGCGCGCCGCGTCGCCAGGGAGCCGGTCGCCGTCGTCGGCATCGGCCAGACCAAGCACGTGGCCGCCCGCCACGACGTCTCCATCGCCGGCCTGGTCCGCGAGGCCGCCGTACGGGCGCTCGCGGACGCCGAGCTGACCTGGTCGGACGTCGACGCCGTCGTCATCGGCAAGGCCCCCGACTTCTTCGAGGGCGTGATGATGCCGGAGCTGTACCTGGCCGACGCGCTCGGCGCCGTGGGCAAGCCCATGCTGCGCGTGCACACCGCCGGCTCCGTCGGCGGCTCCACGGCCCTGGTCGCGAGCAACCTGATCGCCGCCCGGGTCCACCGCACCGTCCTCACCCTGGCCTTCGAGAAGCAGTCCGAGTCCAACGCCATGTGGGGGCTGTCGCTGCCCGTGCCCTTCCAGCAGCCGCTGCTGGCCGGCGCCGGCGGCTTCTTCGCCCCGCACGTGCGCGCGTACATGCGCCGCACCGGGGCGCCGGACACGGTCGGCTCGCTCGTCGCGTACAAGGACCGGCGCAACGCCCTGCTGAACCCCTACGCACACCTGCACGAGCACGACATCACCCTGGAGAAGGTCCAGGCCTCGCCGATGCTCTGGGACCCGATCCGGTACTCCGAGACCTGCCCGTCCTCCGACGGCGCCTGCGCGATGGTGCTCACCGACCGGGCCGGCGCGGCCCGCGCGCCCCGCCCCGCGGCCTGGGTGCACGGCGGGGCCATGCGCAGCGAGCCGACCCTGTTCGCGGGCAAGGACTTCGTCTCCCCGCAGGCCGGCAAGGACTGCGCGGCGGACGTCTACCGGCAGGCCGGGATCACCGATCCGCGGCGGCAGATCGACGCCGTGGAGATGTACGTGCCGTTCTCCTGGTACGAGCCGATGTGGCTGGAGAACCTGGGCTTCGCGGAGGAGGGCGAGGGCTGGAAGCTCACCGAGGCCGGTGTCACCGAACTCGGCGGCGACCTCCCGGTGAACCCCTCGGGAGGAGTGCTGTCCACCAACCCCATCGGCGCCTCGGGCATGATCCGCTTCGCGGAGGCGGCCCTCCAGGTCCGCGGCGGGGCCGGCGAGCACCAGGTCCCCGGGGCCCGCCGGGCGCTCGGCCACGCGTACGGCGGCGGGGCGCAGTTCTTCTCGATGTGGCTGGTCGGCAGCGAACGGCCGGACAGCTGAACCGCGCCGATCCGGCCGGAGCCGCGTGCCGGGCCCGAAAGGGGCCCTGTCGGTCCTCCGGGGCCATGGCTAACCTGGCCCCCGGACGACGGAACCGGGAGGAGCACGCACGTGACCGAGAGCATGGTGTCGCAGTCCCTCGCAGGCTGGAACAAGCCCGAACTGGACCTCAGCGGAGCGGAGTGGCAGTCGAGCAGCAAGGGGGCCGGCGACGTGCAGATCGCGTTCGTCGAGGGATTCATCGCGATGCGCAACGGTGACCGCCCGGAGAGCCCGTCCCTCATCTTCGCCCCGGACGAATGGCGGGCATTCGTCCTGAACGCCCGGGGCGGCGAGTTCGACCTGACGTAGGCGCAGCGGGCTGTCGCCTGATGCAGGCGTTCCGGGCTGTCGCTGGAGGGAGCCGCACCGGGCCGCCGCCCGCCCGTACGGCGGCCCGTACGGCCCCGTACTGCGCTCCGTGCGGCGGCCGTCGCCGGCCTCCGGCCCGCGCCACCCGAGAAGTCACCCGCGCGCGGTCCCGGACGGGGCCGTGGCGGGGCTCGGCGGGGGCTTGGGCGGCTGCGGGGCCGGGGCGCGGGTGGGCGGGTCGCACCACCCCGCGCCCTGCCCGCCGACGGCCGTACGAGGATCTTGCCCACCACGGCCACAGGGCCTCTGACCTGGCCTTTCCCTTCCCCTGACCCTAGGGTCGAGGGCATACGGGGAAGGAGACCGGATGCACCGGCACATACGTACGGTCGAGGACGTGCTGAAGCTCATGGACGGGCTGTTCGCGCCGGAGGCCGACCGCTGGACGGCGGACGCGGCCGACTGGTGGGACGGGTTCTACGGCGACCGCTCCAAGCCGGTGCCGTTCTTCGTGGCGAAGCCCGACGAGAACCTCGCCGCGTACCTCGACAGCGGGCTGGTCGCCCCCGGCCGGGTCCTCGAACTCGGGTGCGGACCCGGCCGCAACGCCCTCCATCTGGCCGCGCAGGGCTTCGAGATCGACGCCGTCGACCTCTCTCCGGCGGCGATCGCCTGGGCGACCGAGCGGGCCCGGGAGGCCGGCGCCGACACCGCCGCCCTGCGCTTCCACCTCGGCGACGTCTTCGAGCTCACCGCGACCGGACTGACCGGCCCCTACGACCTGGTGTACGACTCGGGCTGCTTCCACCACCTGCCGCCGCACCGCCGGATCAGCTACCTCGCCCTCGTCGAACGCGTCCTCGCGCCCGGCGGCCACCTCGCCCTCACCTGCTTCGCCGCCGGCGAGGGCGGGATGGGGTCCGAGCTCTCCGACGCGGAGTTCTACCGCCAGGGAGGCCTCCAGGGCGGGCTCGCGTACACGCCGGAGTCCCTCCGCCGGATCTTCGCCGGCCTGACGGAGGTCGAACTGCGCCGCATGCGCGACGAGGCGCCCGACGCCCCGCACTTCGGCGAGGCCTTCCTCTGGACCGCGCTCTTCCGCCGCCCGGCCGCCGGCTGACCGCCGCCCGGCCGCCGGCTGACCGCCGCCCGGCCGCCGGC
>NZ_WTFF01000510.1 GCF_019400985.1 Streptomyces bambusae | reverse complement strand
GGCCAGGGCCGCCTGGGCCGCGGCGAGGGCGCGTGCGGACGCGGCGGACGCGGCGGACGCGCTGGGCGTCGGCTGTGCCGCGCGGGACGACAGCGGGCGGGTCACTCCTGGCCTCCGGGGTTCGACGTGAGCAGGTGGTGGTGGACGACGCCGCAGGCGGCCACCGAGGCGAGCAGCCGGGCCAGCTCGCCGGGGGCGTCGGCCAGGGCCTGGGTACGGGACTCGGCCAGGCTCCGCTCGGCGTCCGCGAGGGCGGTGAGCGCCTTGGCGGGCTGGTCGGGGACCTGGACGGGGGAGGCCGAGGGTACCGGCGAGGCGCTCGCCCCCTTCGGGGCGCCGGCGGCGCCGGGGGAGCCGGCCGGGGCGGGCGTGGGGGGCGCGCCGTCGGGGCGCAGCGCCGTCACGTGCGCCGCCACCGCCGCGCGCAGCGGAGCGAGCCGCTCCGCCAGCGTCGGATGGGCCGCGAGCGTGGCGTCGTAACGTTCCAGCATCCCCTGGCTCTCCCGGACGGCCGCCTCCCGCATCCGCGGTTCGAGCGGCGCGTCCGGCCGGCCGGGTGAACGGTCGGCGGCCGAGCAGCCGGTGAGCAGCGCGGCACCCGCGGCGGTGACGAGCAGACTCCTGCGCGAGGGGCTCGAAGGAAAGGTCCAGGGCACGGCGACGTCCTCGGTGGTGGCAGGGACAGCAGGTGATCACGGTACCCGGGGCGGTGTCCACAGGGCGGACGGCAACACCCCCCGGGACCGGATACCCTTTGACCTGACACGCGACGGAAACCACAACAGCACACGCGGCCGAGGAGTCACCCGGATGAGCACCACCCAGAGCGACAGGCTGCGCGAACTGCTGGAGCCGCTCGTCGCCGCCCAGGGCCTGGACCTCGAAGACATCGAGCTATCCCGCGCGGGCAAGCGCCGCATGCTGCGGATCATCGTGGACTCCGACGAGGGCGTGGAGCTGGACGCCTGCGCCGAGCTGAGCCGGGTCATCGGCGAGAAGCTCGACGAGACCGACGCGATGGGGGACGGCGAGTACGTCCTGGAGGTCAGCTCCCCGGGCGCGGACCGCCCGCTGACCCAGCACCGCCACTACGTACGGGCGACAGGCCGCCTCGTTAAGTTCCAATTGTCCACCGAAGGTGGAAAGGCTGCCGGGGAACTCATCGCCCGGATCCTCGGCGTGGACGACGAGGGGCTGGACCTCGAGGTGCCGGGAGTCAAGGGCCGCAAGGCCACCGCCCGCCGCCTCGCCTTCACGGACGTCGCCAAGGCGCGTGTCGAGATCGAGTTCAACCGCAAGGACAAGAAGGAAGAGGAGGCGTAGCCGTGGACATCGACATGAGTGCCCTGCGGGGTCTGGTCCGGGAGAAGGAGATCTCCTTCGACCTGCTCGTCGAGGCGATCGAGTCGGCCCTCCTCATCGCGTACCACCGCACCGAGGGAAGCCGCCGCCGCGCGCGCGTGGAGCTGGACCGCACCAACGGACACGTGACGGTGTGGGCGAAGGAGGACCCGCAGGATCTGGAGGAGGGCCAGGAGGCCCAGGAGTTCGACGACACCCCGTCGGGCTTCGGCCGGATCGCCGCGACCACCGCCAAGCAGGTGATCCTGCAGCGTCTGCGCGACGCGGAGGACGACCTGACCTTCGGCGAGTTCGCCGGGCGGGAGGGCGACGTCATCACCGGCGTCGTGCAGCAGGGCAAGGACCCCAAGAACGTCCTCGTCGACATCGGCAAGCTGGAGGCCATCCTGCCGGTGCAGGAGCAGGTCCCCGGCGAGGAGTACACCCACGGTCTGCGTCTGCGTACGTACGTCGTACGGGTGGCCAAGGGCGTGCGCGGTCCGTCCGTGACCCTGTCGCGCACCCACCCGAACCTGGTGAAGAAGCTGTTCGCCCTGGAGGTCCCGGAGATCGCCGACGGCAGCGTCGAGATCGCCGCGATCGCCCGCGAGGCCGGCCACCGCACCAAGATCGCCGTCCGTTCGACCCGCTCCGGGCTGAACGCCAAGGGCGCCTGCATCGGCCCGATGGGCGGCCGCGTGCGCAACGTGATGGCCGAGCTGCACGGCGAGAAGATCGACATCGTCGACTGGTCGGACGACCCGGCGGAGATGGTGGCCAACGCGCTGTCACCCGCTCGGGTGAGCAAGGTCGAGGTCGTCGACCTCTCCTCGCGCTCCGCCCGGGTGACCGTGCCCGACTACCAGCTGTCGCTGGCCATCGGCAAGGAGGGCCAGAACGCCCGCCTCGCCGCCCGGCTCACCGGCTGGCGCATCGACATCCGGCCCGACACCGAGCCGGCCGCGGAATAAATCCGCTACCGGACGGGTTCCCCGGCCGGGTAGACAGATCCACGGGACATCGATCCCGATCCACTGGGATCACGACAACGTCCGTTCGATTTTTCGCCCGAAGGGGTGAGGTCGGTACGGGGAGGTAGACTAGGCGTGTCTGGCCGGACGCATGCCCGCGCATGCCCTGAGCGCACCTGTGTGGGGTGCCGGGAGCGAGCGGCCAAGAGCGATCTGCTGCGGATCGTGGTGGCCGGGGACGCGTGTGTCCCCGATCGTCGCGGTACGCTGCCCGGCCGGGGTGCCTATGTGCACCCCGCCGTGGTCTGCCTCGACCAGGCGGTGCGCCGCCGGGCGTTCCCCCGGGCCCTTCGGTCCCCGGGAGTGCTCGACACGGCGGAGCTGCGCCGGGCCGTAGAGGCGGTCGCAGGGGCCGCAGAGGCGACACCGTAAGAAAAGAAGTACGGCACGGAACCCCGTGCGGTCAGGTACCTCGCGAGTTGGAAGTAGGTCGAGATTGCGATGAGCACTCGATGAGTACGCGATGAGTACGCCCATGAAGTAGCGACGGTCCGGCGTAACCCGGACCTAAAAGGAGCGAAGTGGCTAAGGTCCGGGTATACGAACTCGCCAAGGAGTTCGGGGTTGAGAGCAAGGTCGTCATGGCCAAGCTCCAAGAACTCGGTGAATTCGTCCGTTCGGCGTCCTCGACGATCGAGGCGCCCGTTGTACGCAAGCTGACCGACGCTTTGCAGGGTCCCGGCGGTGGCGCCGGCAAGACCGCTGCCAAGCCCGGCGCGCCTCGCAAGGCTGCGCCCGCCAAGCCCGCTGCGCCGTCCCCGGCGACCGCGGCACGTCCCGCTGCCCCGAAGCCCGGCGCCCCGGCCCCCAAGCCGGCTGCCGCCGAGGCCCCGGCCGTCAGCGCCCCGGTGACCCCGGCCGCGCCCGGCCCGCGGCCCCGGTGAGGATCGGGCCCATGGGCGTCGTCCTGCC
>NZ_WTFF01000051.1 GCF_019400985.1 Streptomyces bambusae | reverse complement strand
GGCCGGGACACCACTCGCGCCCCAAGCCGCCGCTCGGCAACAGCCCCGCCGTGTCGTAGCCCCCGCAGCCGAGCGTCACCGGCTCCCGGCCCGGGCCCGGCCAGCCCGACCAAGGCGCCCGGCCCCGGCCCGGGGCCAGCCCGGCCAAGGCCCGGCCCGGTCCCGGGCGGTGCTATGCGCCGAATGCCGTGGAGGCTGTGTGGATCAGGAGGCCTGCCAAGGCGCCGACCACCGTGCCGTTGATGCGGATGAACTGCAGGTCGCGGCCGATGTGCGCCTCGATCTTGCGGGACGTGTGTTCCGCGTCCCAGCTCGCCACCGTGTCCGTGATCAGCGAGGTGACCTCCGCGCGGTACGTCGTGACCACGTACACCAGCGCGCCCTCGATCCAGCCCTCCACCTTCGCCTGGAGGCGGCCGTCCGTGGCCAGGCGGGCGCCCAGCGAGAGCAGGGAGGCCCGTACGCGCAGCCGCAGTTCGCTCTGCTCGTCCTCCGCCGCCGAGATGATCATCGTACGGATGGCGGTCCAGGCCGACGCGATCACGTCCTGGATCTCGTCCCGCGCCAGGATCTCGGACTTCAGCCGCTCCACCCGCAGCCGCGTCTCCGTGTCCGACTGGAGGTCCGCGGCGAAGTCCGTCAGGAACCGGTCCACCGCCCCCCGCGCCGGATGATCCGGCATGTCCCGCATCTCCGTGACGAAACGCAGCAGCTCCTTGTAGACGCGCTCGCCCACCTTGCGGTCGACGAACCGCGGGGTCCAGCCGGGCGCCCCGCCCTGGACCGCGTCCGAGATCGAGTCGGCGTGCGTGACCAGCCAGTCGTGCGCCTTGACGCACACCAGGTCCACCACCCGCCGGTGGCCGCCGTCCACGACGATCCGCTCCAGCGTCTTGCCGACACCCGGCGCGATCTCCACCGCCTCCGCCCGCCGCGTGATCACCTCGCCGACCACCGCCTGGACGTCGGAGTCCCGCAGCACCGTCAACGCCCCGCGCAGCGCCGTCGCCAGCTCGGCCGTCACCCGGTCGGCGTGCGCAGGCTCGGCGAGCCACGCGCCCAGTCGGCGGCCGATACCCAAGGCGTGCAGGCGGGCCCGGACCACGTCCGGGGAGAGGAAGTTCTCCCCCACGAACTCACCCAGCGACACCCCGAGCTGGTCCTTCTTCGTCGGGATGATCGCCGTGTGCGGGATCGGCAGCCCCAGCGGCCGCCGGAAGAGGGCCGTGACGGCGAACCAGTCCGCGAGCGCGCCGACCATGCCGGCCTCCGCGGCTGCCGCCACGTACGCGGCCCAGCCGCCGGCCCCCCAGTCCTGCTGGGCCCACTTCGCGAAGACGTAGACCAGCGCGACCAGGACCAGCAGCCCGGTGGCCGTGGCCTTCATCCGGCGCACACCACGCCGCCGCTCCTCGTCAGCAGCGCTGAACACGAACGTGTCGGGCACTCGGGCCTGCCTTCCCCCGCGGGAGACGGATGCATGGCTATGCGATCTCTGTGCGATCTCTGTGCGATCTCTGTGCATTCGCCATGCAGTCGCTATGCGTCGGACATCTGATTGCCTGCGGATTTGCCTGCATAGCATCCGACTCCCGAGCGCGGGGGAGAGTTCCCGGGCTCCCCACCTCGTGTCGGACCAGAAGGGGGAGCGGGGCGACAGCAAACGCCCTGCGGCAGCCGCCAGTGGCCATCGACCAGCAGCCAGCAGGCGCTACAGCTCCTTGCGGTACCCGCCGCCGCCCAGCTGCGTCCTGCGCTCCTTGACCTTGATGTCCACCCCGCCCCAGAAGGCGAAGCCGGTCACCACCACCCGCGGCGCGCCGGGCTCCGGCGGCAGCGGGTTGTCACGCTGGTCGAAGGCGCCCATGAAACCGACACCGCGTACGTCGACCTCCACGCCCGGCGGTACGACGATCTCGATGCCGCCCATGATCGCGACGCAGTTGATCACGACCTCGCGCTCGGCGAACCGCGCCTCGCGCAGGTCGAGCTCCCCGCCGCCCCAGAACGCCACCGCCGTGAAGTGGGCCGGCACCGTCCAGTGCCCCTTGCGCTGGAACCCCGACATCACCGCCACACCCGCGGACGACGTGCCGGCCCCGCCGATCCTCGCCGGCCAGGCCGACCCGGCAGCCCCGGCCGACACCGCCGAGCCCGGCGCCCCGGCCGACGCCGACGCCGGCGCCGCGAGCGGATGCGGTGCGGCGTCCCCCACCGCCGGCAGGTCGCGGGTCAGCGGCTCCAGCTCGGCATACGTACGGGAGGCGTACACGGCCTCCAGCCGCTCCTCGAACTCCTCCATGTCGAGCCGGCCCTCGGCCAACGCGTCCCGCAGCCGCTCCGCCACCCGGTCCCGGTCCGCGTCCGACGCCCGCAGCGCCGGAGCACGACCGGGCGCCGGCTCCTGCCGATCCGACTCCGGCGGCACCGACTCCCGCGGCACCGCCTCCTTCGACATCGGCGCCGGCGCGTCCGGGGTCGACTTCTCCGGCAAAGGCCCGCCCGGGACCGGCTCTTCCGGCCGCTCGTCACTCATGCACCCACCCTATGCAGCAGAACCCGTACCTCACAGGGCTTCAGCCCCGCCCCGCGTACATCCGTGCGATCACGTCCTCGATATCGGGCTCCCGCACCGACAGGTCCAGCAGCGGATACCGTTCCGCCACCGCCGCCACCAGCGGCGCCGCCGACTCAGCCGCCGGGAAGGCCAGCCACTGCCGCGGCCCCTCCACCTTCACCGTCCGCGTCCCCGGCAGGTCGATCGGCGGGTGCTCCGTCTCCAGGTCCACCACCAGCGTTCGCTCACCCTCCCCCACCGTGTGCAGCCCGCCCAGCGGCCCGTCGTACATCAGCCGCCCGTGGTCGATCACCATCACCCGCTCGCACAACTGCTCGATGTCCTGGAGGTCATGGGTCGTCAGCAGCACTGTGGTGCCCAGCTCGGCGTTCAACTCCCGTAGGAACCCGCGCACCTTCGCCTTGCTCACCACGTCCAGCCCGATCGTCGGCTCGTCCAGGTACAGCACCTCCGGGTCGTGCAGCAGCGCCGCCGCGATGTCCCCGCGCATCCGCTGCCCCAGCGACAGCTGCCGCACGGGTACGTCGAGCAGGTCGCCCAGGTCCAGCTGTTCCACGCACCGCCCGAGGTTGCGGCGGTAGCGGTCGTCCGGGATCCGGTACATCCGCCGCATCAGGCCGTACGAGTCCTTCAGCGGCAGGTCCCACCACAACGTGGTGCGCTGCCCGAACACCACCCCGATCCGGTGCGCCAGCCGGGTCCGCTCCCGCGCCGGGTCGATTCCCGCCACCCGCAGCCGCCCACCGCTCGGCGTGAGGATCCCGGTCAGCATCTTGATGGTCGTGGACTTCCCCGCGCCGTTGGGACCGATGTACCCGACCACCTCCCCCCGGGCCACCGTGAACGAGATCCCGTCCACCGCCTTGACCTGGCGCTTCTCCCTCCGCAACAGCCCCGTCCGGCGCCGTACGTCGAAGACCTTCCGTACGCCGTCCAGCTCGATCAGCACGTCTCCCCCGCCCCCGCGACCCATCTCATCCGCACCCACGTCATCCACGACACCTACGTCACTTACGTCGCCCACGTCATCCACGCCACGCACGTCATCCACGTCATCCACGTCCATGCCCACCAACGGTCAGCTCCCCGTGCTCCGGTACGAGCGGATTCCCGCGCGCCACGCCAGCGACGCCGGCACCAGCACCACGCACGCGACGAGCGGGCTCGCGTACGCCGCCCAGCCCGGCAGTCCGAGCGGCTCGGGCCGCCCCAGGACGTGCAGGACCGGCACCCAGTTGACGAAGGCCAGCGGGATCACGAAGGTCACCCCGCGCACCAGCTCCCTGGTGAAGATCGTCGGCGGGTACTGGAGCATCGTGTTCCCGCCGTACGTGAAGGAGTTCTGCACCTCCGCCGCGTCCCCCGCGACGAACTGGAACGCCGCCCCCGCCACCATCACCGCCGCGAAGATGGCCGCCCCGGCGACCATCGCCACCGGCAGCAACAGCACCCGCCCCGCCGTCCAGTCCACGTCCACCGCCGCGACCGCCCAGCCCGTCACCGCCAGCCCCTGCACGATCCGGCCCAGCCGGCGCAGCGCGAACCGGTCCGCGGCGACCTGCGCCAGCACCGGCACCGGGCGCACGAGCATCGTGTCCAGCGAACCGTCGCGCACCCGCGCCCCGATCCGGTCGGTGTTGCCCAGCAACAGGTCCGCCAGACCCAGCGAGACCGTGGACGTGCCGTACAGCAGGGCGATCTCGGGCAGCGAGAAGCCGCCGAGGGCGTCCACGTGCCGGAACATGATGAAGATGCCGACGAAATCGAGCCCGGAGATCGTCGCGTTCCCGACCAGCATCAGGAAGAACGACGTGCGGTACGCCATCGTCGCCCGGATCCACATCCCCACGATCAGGCCGTAGCCGCGCAGACCCTCCACGACCCGGCTCCGGCGCACGGCGGTCTCCCCGGCGGCCGCAGCCGACCCGACAGCCGACCCAGCAGCCGCAGCCGTCCCCGGAGTCCCCGGAGTCTCCGAAGTCCCCACCATCCCCGCCGACCCCGTAGCCGCACTGCTCCCCGTAGCCTCAGCCACCCTGGACCACCACCCTCCGGGTCGCCGCCGACTGCACCAGCCGCCCCAGCCCCAGCAGCGCCGCCGCCCACCCGAGCTGGAACCCCAGCGCCCCGGCCACCTCCGCCGCCCCCGCGTGCCGGCCCAGCAGCACGTCCATCGGCACCTGGAGCATCGCCGCCCACGGCAGCACGCGCACGAACTCCCCGAAGGCGCCCGGGAAGACGGTCAGCGGCAGCACCATCCCCGAGAAGAAGATCGAGGCGACCGTGGCCATCAGATTGACCCCCGAGCCGTCCAGCAGCCAGAACGCCGCCAACCCCACCAGGTAGCGCAGCGCGAAGCTCACCACCAGCGCCAGCACCACCGACACCAGGAACAACAGCCAGCGCACCGGATCACCGGGCAGCGCCAGCGGGAAGACCAGCGCCCCCACCACCGTCGGCACCACCCCCCGCCCCAGCAACTGGAAGGCGGCGCGCCCCAGATCCGCCGCCAGCCACCAGCACTGGAGGTCGGCCGGCCGGTAGAGGTCCACGGCGATGTCGCCCGTGCGGATCCGCTCCTGCAGCTCCTCCTGGAAGCCGCCGCCGATCAACGCTCCCGCCGCCAGCAGCGACTGGCTCACCCACACGAACGTCAGGGCCTGCGCCTGGTCGTAGCCGCCGAGCCCCGGCCGCTCCTCCCACAGCGCGATGTACGTGTACGCGATGACGAACCCGAAGACGGTGTTCGTGAACACCCCGGCCACCGTGGCCGTCGTGTACGTCGCGTACCGCCGGAAGCCGCCCGCGGCCACAGCCGGCCACAACGGCACGTGCAGGCGCACCCTTGCTCCCTCCTCCATCGTTCCCCAGCCGTCGACAGGCCGCCGTAGGCCCTCGCAGGCCCTCGCAGGCCCTCGTAGGCCCTCGCAGGTCGTCGGCAGACCGTCGCAAAGCCGTCGCAAGGCCGCCCTCGGCCGGCCCTCGGCCCGCGTCGGCCGAAGCGCGGGAGCTTAGTGCGGAGGGGCGATCCACGCGACCGAAATACGCCCGTCCGGCACGGAACGATCCGCCATCGGGTAGACACCATGAGGTACATACGTGGATATGTCACACGGCGTCGAGGAGCCCTGGAGATGAGCGACCAGTCACCCCCACCCGGCTGGCCCCCTCGCGACCCGGACACACCTGGAACGCCCGACGCCCCCCACACGCCCGACAGACCCCACACGCCCCGCAGATCCCGCACACCCGACGCACCCGACGCACCCCGAACGCCCGGCACACGCACCCCCGGCCGCAAACGCACCGGATGGCGCCGGGCCGTCCCCACCTGGCGCACGGCCCTCGGCGTCGCCCTGTTGCTCGTCCTGCTCCTCGGCGGCGCCCTCGTCGCCGGCTACCTGCTCGTCCACATCCCGCCCGCCAACGCCGCCGCGACCGCCCAGTCCAACCTCTACCTCTACTCCGACGGCGCCCAACTCGCCCGCGACGGCGAGGTCAACCGGGTCAACGTCCCCCTCTCCCAGGTCCCCCGCACCGTCCAGGAAGCCGTACTCGCCGCCGAGGACCGGGACTTCTTCTCCGAACCCGCCGTCGACCCCCAGGCGATGCTCCGCGCCGCCTGGAACACCGCCACCGGCAAAGGCACCCAGTCCGGCTCCACCATCACCCAGCAGTACGTCAAGAACTACTACCTGGGCCAGGAACAGACCATCAAACGCAAGGTCAAGGAGTTCTTCATCGCGATCAAACTCGGCCGCGAGAAGTCGAAGAACTACATCCTGGAGGGCTACCTCAACACCAGCTACTTCGGCCGCAACGCCTACGGCATCCAGGCCGCCGCCCAGGCCTACTACGGCAAGGACGTCGACGAACTCACCACCGCCGAAGGCGCCTACCTCGCCACCCTCCTCAACTCCCCCAGCACCTTCGACGTCGTCGCCCACCCCCAGTACCGCGAACGCGCCCTCGCCCGCTGGAACTACGTACTCGACGGCATGGTCAAGAAGAAGTGGCTGACCCCGCAGGAACGGGCCGCCACCACCTTCCCCGAACCCGGCCGGATCCGCCCCGCCGCCGGCCTCTCCGGCCAACGCGGCTACCTCGTCGAAGCCGTCAAGGACTACATCGCCGAACACAAGATCCTCGACGAGAAGACCCTCGCCGAAGGCGGCTACCGCATCACCACCACCATCGACCGCCGCCGCCAGAACGCCCTCGTCACCGCCGTCGACGACAAGGTCACCTCCCGGCTCGACCCCGCCGCCCGGCCCGCCGACCGCTTCGTCCGCATCGGCGGCGCCTCCATCGACCCGCTCACCGGCAAGGTCGTCGCCCTCTACGGCGGCATCGACTACACCAAGCAGTACGTCAACAACGCGACCCGGCACGACTACCAGGTCGCCTCCACCTTCAAACCGTTCGTCTTCGCCGCCGCCGTCGACCACGACTCCCGCACCCAGGACGGCCGCCTCATCACCCCCAACACCTACTACAACGGCGACAACCGGCGCCCCGTCACCGGCAGCCGCATCCCCTACGCCCCCGAGAACGAGGACAACCGCTCCTACGGCGACATCACCGTCCGCACCGCCACCGACCTCTCCGTCAACACCGTCTTCGCCCAGATGGTCGTCGACGTCGGCACCGACAAGGTCAAACAGACCGCCGTCGCCCTCGGCATCCCCGAGAACACCCCGAACTTCGTGGACGGCCCCGCCATGGCCCTCGGCACCCTGCAGGCCGGCGTCCTCGACATGACCCAGGCCTACGCCACCCTCGCCGACCACGGCCGGCAGACCCCGTACACCCTCGTCGAGAAGATCACCAAGGGCGACGACACCCTCGGCCTGCCCACCCGCACCCCCCACCAGGCCGTCAGCCGCGAAGCCGCCGACACCACCACCTCCATGCTCACCAGCGTGGTCGACAACGGCACCGGAACCGCCGCACTCGCCGCCGGCCACCCCGCCGCCGGCAAGACCGGCACCGGCGAACTGGACCGCTCCGCGTGGTTCGCGGCCTACACCCCCGACCTGGTGACCGTCGTCGCGATGATGGGCCAGGACCCCGACACCGGCCGCCTCGAATCCCTCTACGGCGCCCTCGGCGAGCCCCGCATCGGAGGCGGCGGCTACCCCGCCCGCATCTGGGCCGCCTACACCAAGGCCGCCCTCGAAGGCAGCGACCCCCTCGACTTCGACCTGGAACTCCAGCCCGGCGCCGGCCGCCAGCCGCCCGTACCACCCAGCGAACAGAGCCCCGAGGGACGCCCGCCGTTCCCGCCCCGGGACGGCGACACCGACGGCGGCCGCTCCCCCCGGCCGCCGAGGGGCCGCGAGACGGACGGCGGCACCCCGCCGGACGGCGGCCGCACCGACGGCGGCCGCACGGACGGAGGCCGGACCACGGGCGGGCAGAGCCCCGGCACCCCGCCGGACGGCGATCAGACCGCCACCACCGGCGGCGGCGAGACGGAGGGCACCCGCGGCGGCACCACTGCGGGTCCCTCGGAACAACCCGCCGAGTGAACCACCCGACGGGCCCGGTGACGGGCCCGGTGACAGGCTCAGTGACCGGAGGTCGCCTTCAGCCCCACCACGGCCACCAGCAGCAGACTGATGAAGAAGATCCGGGCGGCGGTCACCGGCTCCCCCAGGACCACCATCCCCAGCACCGCCGCACCGGCCGCACCGATACCGACCCACACCCCGTACGCCGTACCGATCGGCAGCGTCTTCGCCGCGTACGACAGCAACACCATGCTCGCCACGATCCCGGCGCCCGTGAACACGGACGGCCACAGGCGGGTGAAACCCTCGGTGAACTTCATGCCGATCGACCAGCCGACCTCCAGCAGACCGGCGAGCAGCAGCAGAACCCAGGCCATGACAGGCACCTCCGGGACGAGAACGAACGGGGGTGCGTCGTCTTGTCCTACCCGGTACGGCGCGTCTCGTCGGGGTTCCCCCTCACCGTAGCAAAACGGCGGGAAGGGGGCCGGTGACCATCGCCACCAGCCCCCTCCCCGCGCTTCACCGGATCAGAGATACAGCCCGGTGGAGTCCTTCGACCCCTCCAGCCGCTCCGCCGCCACCGCGTGCAGATCCCGCTCGCGCATCAGCACGTACGCCACGCCCCGCACCTCGACCTCGGCCCGGTCCTCCGGGTCGTACAGCACCCGGTCGCCGGGCTCCACGGTCCGCACGTTCTGCCCGACCGCGACGACCTCGGCCCAGGCCAGCCGCTTGCCGACCGCGGCGGTCGCCGGGATCAGGATGCCGCCGCCGGAGCGGCGCTCGCCCTCGGGCGAGTCGGAACGCACGAGCACGCGGTCGTGCAGCATGCGGATGGGCAGCTTGTCGTGGGTGGTGTTCTCGCTCACGCCTCGAACCTACCTGCCCGCGGCCACTCTGTACGCGCGAGGGTCACCGGCCGTTCCCCTTCAGCCGCGCTTGCGCCGCGTGGACAGCACCAGCAGCCCCACGACACCCACGGCCACCAGCGCCACCGGAACGATCCGCTCGGGCCGCGGCGCCCCGTCGTCACCCTTCAGGCCGGAGGTCACATCGGTGACCACCCGGTTCACGGCGGCGAACGCCCGCCCCATCGTGTGGTCCACCGTCGAGGCGACCCGGGCCTTGGCGTCCCCGATGATCGTCTTCGGGTGCATCCGCACACCGATCTCGTCGAGCGTCTCGGCGAGCTGCTCGCGCCGGCGGACGATGTCCGCCTCGATCTGCGCAGGGGTCCTGACTTCCGACACCGCGCTGCCTCCGTCGTCCTCGTGGTCCGTGTCCGCCATGAACAGTCTGTCAGCTTAGTCTCGATGGGTACCGACACCCTTCCGAGGAGACAGTGACTGCGATGAGCGAGCGACTCCAGCCGGGCGACACCGCCCCCGCCTTCACCCTGCCCGACGCGGACGGCAACGAGGTCTCGCTCGCCGACCACCTCGGCCGGAAGGTGATCGTCTACTTCTACCCGGCGGCCATGACCCCGGGCTGCACCAAGCAGGCGTGCGACTTCACCGACAACCTCGCCGTACTGACCACCGCGGGCTACGACGTGATCGGCGTCTCCCCGGACAAGCCGGAGAAGCTGGCGAAGTTCCGCGACAAGGAAAACCTGAAGATCACGCTGGTCGGCGATCCGGACAAGGCGGTCCTGACCGCCTACGGCGCCTTCGGCGAGAAGAAGCTCTACGGCAAGACCGTGACGGGCGTCATCCGCTCCACGGTGATCGTGGACGAACAGGGCAAGATCGAACGCGCCCTGTACAACGTCAAGGCCACGGGCCACGTAGCCAAGATCATCAAGGACCTGGGCATCTGACCCACCCTCGCCCCGACGCGCCCCAACTGCCGTGCGGGCAGCAGCACCTGGTGCCGAGGAGGCAACCGCCGTACGCCGCCTGAGGCGCGTGCACCGCACACCCTGCGACCAGTAAGGTAAGCGACGCGGGTCCGTACCCCAGCTGGCCTAGAGGGCGCCGGTTTAGGTCCGGTGTGTCGTGGGTTCGAGTCCCACCGGGCCCACAGGCAGAATGGCCCCTTCACCTTCAAAGCGAAGGTGAAGGGGCCTTGTCTTGTCCTCAGCCCAGGAGCTCCTTGATGACCGGGACCAAGGCGCGGAAGGCCTGGCCCCGGTGGGAGATGGCGTTCTTTTCTGCTGGGGTGAGTTCCGCGCAGGTGCGGGTGTCGTTCTGGGGCTGGAGGATCGGGTCGTAGCCGAAGCCGCCCGTGCCCGCAGGGGTGTGGCGGAGGTGGCCCAGGAGGCGGCCCTCGACCACGCGTTCCGTGCCGTCCGGGAGGGCCAGGGCCGCGGCGCAGGCGAAGTGGGCGCCGCGGTGGGCGTCGTCGATGTCCGCCAGCTGGGCCAGCAGGAGTTCGAGGTTGGCCCGGTCGTCGCCGTGGCTGCCCGCCCAGCGGGCGGAGAAGATGCCGGGGGCGCCGCCCAGGACGTCGACGCACAGGCCGGAGTCGTCGGCGACGGCCGGCAGGCCGGTGGCGCGGGCGAGGGTGCGGGCCTTGAGGAGGGCGTTCTCGGCGAAGGTGACGCCGGTTTCCTTGACGTCCGGGACGTCCGGGTACGCGTCCGAGCCGACCAGCTCGTGCGGCAGGCCGGCGTCGGACAGGATGGCGCGGAGTTCGGCGATTTTGCCCGCGTTGCGGGTCGCGAGGATCAGGCGGGTCATGGTCACCGATTATCCCGGGGCGGCCGGGCCCCCGGTTGGCCCGGGGCTGCCGGGCCCCATCCCAGGCTGCCGCGTCTCCCGTCCCGGGGCGGCCGGGCCTCCCGGTCATCCGGCCCCGGGCCTGCCGAACAGCTCGGGGCCGCCGCGCCCCCGCTCAGCCCGGGGTGCAGACCTTCGTGAGTTCCGAGGCGGCGTCGGCGACCGGCTTGACGTCCGGGGCCTTGTTGCCCTGTTCGATGGCGGTGCGGACGTTCTTGACGGCCGTGTTCATCGAGTCGATGGCCTTGCTGAGGTCGGCGTTGTCGGTGCGGTTGCCGATGTCCTTGAGCTTCCGGTCGATCTCGTTGAGCGCGTTCTGGGCGTCCTGGGGGCTGTTGCCCGCGTTGGAGACGGCCTGGGAGAGGTCGTTGGCGGCCTCGGTGACGGCGACGGCGGTGTTGGCGCAGTCCATGGCCGTGTTGATCGCGCTGCAGGCGGTGACTGCGGGCAGGGCGAGGGCGGCGGTCAGGGCCACGGCGGCCATGCGGTGCCGGGTGCGGTGCCCGGTGCGGTGCTGGGACTGCTGCTCGGTCATCGGTACGGGTCCCCCCTGTGCGGATGCGTGGACGGGCGCGCGGTCGTGACACCGTGCGCCCGTACCCACATGGACGTCGTGGTGTGCGGCGGTGGTTGCGTCAGAGGCCGAGGGCCTGGCGCTGGATGGCTTCGAGGTCGGCGCAGCCGCCGGCGGCGAGGTCGAGGAGGGCGTTGAGTTCCTTGCGGTCGAAGGGCTCGCCTTCGGCGGTGCCCTGGACCTCGACGAAGCGGCCGTCGCCGGTGCAGACGACGTTCATGTCGGTCTCGGCGCGGACGTCCTCCTCGTAGCAGAGGTCGAGGAGGGGGACGCCGTCGACGATGCCGACGCTGACGGCGGCGACGGTGCCGGTCAGGGGCTTGCGGCCGGCCTTGATGAGCTTCTTCTGCTGGCCCCAGGCGATGGCGTCGGCGAGGGCGACGTAGGCGCCGGTGATGGCGGCGGTGCGGGTGCCGCCGTCGGCCTGGAGGACGTCGCAGTCGAGGACGATGGTGTTCTCGCCGAGGGCCTTGTAGTCGATGACGGCGCGCAGGGAGCGGCCGATGAGGCGGGAGATCTCGTGGGTGCGGCCGCCGATCTTGCCGCGTACGGATTCGCGGTCGCCGCGGGTGTTGGTGGAGCGGGGCAGCATCGAGTACTCGGAGGTGACCCAGCCTTCGCCGCTGCCCTTGCGCCAGCGGGGGACGCCTTCGGTGAAGGAGGCGGTGCAGAAGACCTTGGTGTCGCCGAAGGAGATGAGGACGGAGCCCTCTGCGTGCTTGCTCCATCCGCGTTCGATGGTGACCGGGCGGAGCTGTTCGGGCGTGCGGCCGTCGATGCGAGACATGGGTCCGAGCGTAGTCGTCCGCGGGGGGACGCGGAGACCCCGTCCGGGTGCGGGCCGGGACGGGGTCCTGTGGTGCGGGCGCGGGGCGCCGGAAGCGGCTCGGTCAGAGCATGTCTTCGATCTCGCCGGCGATGGGGTCGGCGTCGGTGCCGATGACGACCTGGACGGCGGTGCCCATCTTGACGACGCCGTGGGCGCCGGCGGCCTTCAGCGCGGCTTCGTCGACGAGGGCGGGGTCGACGACTTCGGTGCGCAGGCGGGTGATGCAGCCCTCGACCTCTTCGATGTTGTCGATTCCGCCGAGCCCGGCGACGATCTTCTCAGCCTTGGTGGCCATGTGTTCTCCCTGGGTGCCTGGGTGCGAGGTCCGCGCGCGGGTCCGCTTTGCCACGGTAGCCCACGGTTGGCCCATCTTCGCGAGCGCGGGTCCGGCTTCTGCCGAATGATGACGGTCAGCAGCAACCTGCTCTCCGGGCGGGTGACATGCGACCGCATCACGACTGGTCTACACCAGTGTGCTGACCAGTGTGCCGCAACTGTCGCCGCTGCCCAAACGGCCGTCAGGGAGGTCGCCGATGAGCGCGGACAGCGCGGGGAGTGCGGGCAGCTCAGCTGCCGCGGCAGCGTCGCGGCAGCAGTGGTGGAACGGGCTGTTCCAGGGGCTGCAGAAAATGGGGCGCAGTCTGCAGCTGCCGATCGCGGTGCTGCCGGCGGCGGGCATCCTGAACCGGCTGGGGTTTGAGGACGTGTTCGGCGAGGAGGGCCTGGGCTGGACCGATGTCGCCAAGGTGATGGCCGGGGCGGGCGGCGCGCTGCTCGATCCGGACCTGGGTCTGCCACTGTTGTTCTGTGTCGGTGTGGCCATCGGCATGGCGAAGAAGGCGGACGGGTCGACGGCGCTGGCGGCGGTGGCGGGGTTCCTGGTGTACCGGGGGGTGTTGCACGCCTTCGCCAAGCCGTGTCCGCCCGGTTCGAAGCCGGTGGGCAGTACGGACATGGGTGGCTGTCTGGCTCCGGACGGCGCCTTCACCGGGTTCACGTTCCAGAACCCGGGGGTGTTCGGCGGGATCGTGATGGGTCTGCTGACGGCCTGGTTCTGGCAGCGCTACCACCGGGTGAAGCTGGTGGACTGGTTGGGCTTCTTCAACGGCCGGCGGCTGGTGCCGATCATCATGTCGTTCGTCGCGATCGCCTTCGCCGTGCTCTGCCTGCTGGTGTGGCCGCCGGTCGGTGGTGCGCTGGAGAGCTTCTCGGACTGGCTGTCGGACCTGGGGTCCTGGGGTGCGGGCGTGTTCGGGGTGGCGAACCGGGCGCTGCTGGTGATCGGCCTGCACCAGTTCCTGAACATCCCCATGTGGTTCCAGTTCGGCGAGTACACCAAGCCGGACGGCGAGGTGGTGCACGGCGACATCACGATGTTCCTGGCGGGGGATCCGACGGCGGGGCAGTTCACCTCCGGGTTCTTCCCGATCATGATGTTCGCCCTGCCGGCGGCGGCGCTGGCGATCACGCACTGTGCGAAGCCGCAGCGGCGCAAGGAGGTGGGCGGGCTGATGCTGTCGGTGGCCCTGACGTCGTTCGTCACGGGCATCACCGAGCCGATCGAGTACTCCTTCCTCTTCGTGGCGCCGTTGCTGTACGCGATCCATGCCGTGCTGACGGGTGTGTCGATGGCGGTGACGTGGGCGCTGGGTGTCCATGACGGGTTCACGTTCTCGGCGGGCCTGATCGACTACGTGATCAACTGGGGGCTGGCGACCAAGCCGTGGCTGATCATCCCGATCGGGCTGGGCTTCGCGCTCGTCTACTACGCCGTGTTCCGCTTCGCGATCACGCGGTTCGGCCTGCCGACGCCGGGGCGGGAGACGGACGAGGAGATCGCGGAGATGCAGAAGGACAACATCAAGGCGTAGTAACGGAAGGGCTGCGGTTCGGTGGAGGTGCCCCGCAAGCCGTGGCCGCAAAGGGCTGTGGGCCTTTGACCCCATGGCCGAAGGGCCCTCGGATCCTGCGATCCGGGGGCCCTTCGGCGTGTGCCGTGGGCCGCAGAGAATCGAAGGTTCCTTATCTAACCCCGACCGTGCTACAACTGGTCTACACCACGCAATGGTGTAGACCACGCGGCCTTGTCCGGCCCCGTGAATCCCCCTTTTTCGAAGACGCCGCCGGTCTCCCGTGTTCCGTTCCCGGGCGGCGCCTTGTCCACTGGAGGACCTTGTGACCACGGTTGCCGCCCCCGCGGCCGAGAAGAAGAAGGGCTCCGGCGCGATGGCTGTCATGCAGCGCATCGGCCGGAGCCTCATGCTCCCCGTCGCGGTGCTCCCCGCCGCCGCGCTGCTCGTCCGTCTCGGCGACAAGGACATGCTCGGCGACCCCTCGCTGCCGGAGTTCCTCACCAAGATCGCCGGCTACATGTCGGCCGGCGGCGGCGCGATCCTCGACAACATGGCGCTGCTGTTCGCCGTCGGCATCGCCATCGGCTACGCCAAGAAGTCCGACGGCTCGACCGCGCTCGCCGCGGTGACCGGCTACCTGGTCTTCAAGAACGTGCTCGCCACGTTCACCGACTCCAACCTGCCCAAGGTCGCGAAGGTCGTCGACGGCAAGGTGGCCATGGTCGAGGCCCCCGTCGACGCCAAGGTGCTCGGCGGTGTGGTCATGGGCATCGTGGTCGCCCTGCTCTACCAGCGCTTCTACCGCACCAAGCTGCCCGACTGGGCGGGCTTCTTCGGCGGCCGCCGCCTCGTCCCGATCCTGTCGGCCTTCGCCGGTCTGGTCATCGGCATCGTCTTCGGCCTGATCTGGCCGGTCCTCGGCAAGGGCCTGCACGGCCTCGGTGAGTGGCTCGTCGGATCCGGCGCCGTGGGCGCGGGCATCTTCGGTGTCGCCAACCGCGGTCTGATCCCGGTCGGCATGCACCACCTGCTGAACTCCTTCCCGTGGCTCCAGGCCGGCGAGTACAACGGCAAGAGCGGTGACATCGCCCGCTTCCTGGCCGGCGACCCGAGCGCCGGACAGTTCATGACCGGCTTCTTCCCGATCATGATGTTCGCCCTGCCCGCCGCCTGCCTCGCGATCGTCCACTGCGCCCGCCCCGAGCGCCGCAAGGTCGTCGGCGGCATGATGTTCTCCCTCGCGCTCACCTCCTTCGTCACCGGCGTGACCGAGCCGATCGAGTTCACGTTCATGTTCATCGCGCCGGTGCTGTACGCGGTCCACGCGGTGCTGACCGGTGTCTCCATGGCCCTGACCTGGGCACTGGGTATGAAGGACGGCTTCGGCTTCTCCGCCGGCGCCATCGACTACCTGCTGAACTTCGGCAAGGCCACCAACCCGCTTGGCCTCGCCCTGGTCGGCCTGTGCTTCGCGGCCGTCTACTACGCGGTCTTCCGGTTCGCGATCACCAAGTTCAACCTGCCGACGCCGGGCCGTGAGTCCGACGAGGAACTGGCCGAGCTGCAGAAGGCCGAGGCCAAGTAGGCACGAGCCTGGCGGCTCTACGGCGAAGCCCCCGCTCTCCGTGACAGGTGAGAGCGGGGGCTTCGCCGTGTCCGGCGTACCTGCGGGCCCGGGCGTACCGGCGTACTGGCGTACGGGCCTTGCGGCGCGGGTCAGAGTTCGTAGACGGCGCCGGGGACGGCGAGCTCGACGGGGCCGTCGTAGACCGCGCGGGCGTCGGCGAGGTTCTGCTCGGCGGAGGTCCACGGCGGGATGTGGGTCAGCACCAGCCGGCCGACGTTCCCGCGCTGCGCGTACTCGCCGGCCTCCCGGCCGTTGAGGTGCAGGTCGGGGATGTCCTCCTTGCCGTGCGTGAAGGAGGCCTCGCACAGGAAGAGGTCGGTGCCGTCGGCGAGCAGGGAGAGCTCGGGGCAGACCCCGGTGTCCCCGGAGTAGGTCAGGGAGCGGCCGCCGTGCTCGATGCGGATGCCGTACGCCTCGACGGGGTGGCTGAGGCGCTCGGTGCGGACCTGGAAGGGGCCGATCTCGAAGGTGGCGGGCTTCAGGGTGCGGAAGTCGAAGACCTCGCTCATGGACCGCTCGTCGGGCACGTCGTCGTACGCCGTGGTCAGGCGCCGCTCGGTGCCTTCGGGGCCGTGGACGGGGATGCTGCCGCAGCGGCCGCCCTCGTGGCGGTAGTACCGGGCCACGAAGTAGGCGCACATGTCGATGCAGTGGTCGGCGTGCAGGTGGCTGAGGAAGATCGCGTCGAGGTCGTAGAGGCCGATGTGGCGCTGCAGCTCGCCGAGGGCGCCGTTGCCCATGTCGAGGAGCAGCCGGAAGCCGTCGGCCTCGACGAGGTAGCTCGAGCAGGCCGATTCCGCGGACGGGAACGAACCCGAGCAGCCGACGACGGTGAGCTTCATGGGAGCGGGAACCTCCGTGGACGGTCCGTGGCGGGCGGAGACGGGGAGGGCGTCGGGGCGTGCGGTGCCGTGCGGTGGGTCGAGCGTAAGGCGCGAAACGCGCGGTCGCTCCTCCACGGCGTGCCGTTGTGGGGGAACTCACCTGAGGTGTCACCCGGGGGAGCGACGGCCCGTACACAAGGGGTACTCCCGCGGTCTGCGGCCGGGCACCCGCCGCCCGGCGGCGGGCGGGGCGGTCGCCGTGCCGGGCGGGCGGGGCGCGGTTACGGTCGTTCCATGGACACGTCGTGGTGGCCCGCCGTCGCCGCGGTGGTGGCGGTGGCGCTGGTCGTGCTGTTCTTCGGGGGGCGGGTGCTGCGCAGTGCCCCGGCGGGGCGTGGTGCGGTGCACGGGCCGGGTCCGCCGCCGCGGCCGCGGGCGGGTGAGATCTGGTGGACGGCGCAGGACCGGCCGTGCGTGGTGTTGTCGGTGCGGGGCCGGGTAGCGCGGGTCGCGCCGATCACGGGGAAGTACCACGACGACCGGCCCGGGGTGATTCCGCTGCCGCCGGGGGTGGTGGGCGAGGTGCACGGCCGGCCGGGTTTCGTGGAGGCGGACCGGGCGCAGGAGGTGTCGGTGTGGGAGTTCCGGCGGCGGGCCGGGGTGCTGGATCCTGCCGTGTGGGACGAGGTGAAGGG
Source organism: Streptomyces bambusae (assembly GCF_019400985.1). Taxonomy (GTDB): domain Bacteria; phylum Actinomycetota; class Actinomycetes; order Streptomycetales; family Streptomycetaceae; genus Streptomyces; species Streptomyces bambusae_A. The sequence goes on along the minus strand of NZ_WTFF01000051.1, from coordinate 12,613 downwards.
GCTCGGAGGTGGTGGCGGCCGATGATCCGGTTGCGACGGGTCTACGATCCGCCGGACCTCGCGGCGGACGGTGTCCGGGTGCTGGTGGACCGGCTGTGGCCGCGCGGGCTGGCGAAGGCGGCGGCGCGGGTGGACGAGTGGCCGAAGGAGGTGACTCCGTCGGCGGAGCTGCGCAAGTGGTACCACGCCGGGGCGTCGTGGGAGGAGTTCCGGGCGCGGTACGAGGCGGAGCTGGCGGCTCCGGAGGCGGAGGCGTGCCTGGCGCGGCTGCGGGCCTTGGCGGCGGCTGGGCCGGTGACCTTGGTGACGGCGGTCAGGGCCCCGGAGGCGAGCCATGCGTCGGTGCTGGCGGAGCTCTTGGCGGGGCCGAGCTGACCTGGCCTGGCCGCTGCGCGGAGCCTTTCCCCTCCCCGCCCCTTCCCGAAACTGGGGCTCCGCCCCAGACCCCGGTCCTCAAACGCCGGACGGGCTGGATAGTGCCGCTGCAGGCACATATCCAACCCTGCCGACGTTTACGCCCAGAGCTGGTCCTGGAGGGTGGCGATGGCTTCCTCCGTGGTGGTGGCGGTGTAGACGCCCGTCGAGAGGTACTTCCAGCCGCCGTCGGCCACGACGAAGACGATGTCGGCCGACTCGCCCGCCGCGACGGCCTTGCGGCCGACGCCGAGGGCGGCGTGGAGTGCGGCGCCGGTCGAGACGCCCGCGAAGATGCCCTCCTGCTGGAGGAGTTCGCGGGTGCGGGTGACCGCGTCGGCGGAGCCGACGGAGAAGCGGGTGGTCAGGACGGAGGCGTCGTAGAGCTCGGGTACGAAGCCCTCGTCGAGGTTGCGCAGGCCGTAGACCAGGTCGTCGTAGCGCGGCTCGGCGGCGACGATCTTGACGTCGGGCTTGTGCTCGCGCAGGTAGCGGCCGACGCCCATGAGGGTGCCGGTGGTGCCCAGGCCCGCCACGAAGTGGGTGACCGAGGGCAGGTCGGCGAGGATCTCCGGGCCGGTGGTGGCGTAGTGGGCGCCGGCGTTGTCCGGGTTGCCGTACTGGTAGAGCATCACCCAGGACGGGTTCTGCTCGGCCAGTTCCTTGGCCACGCGGACGGCGGTGTTGGAACCGCCCGCCGCGGGCGAGGAGATGATCTCGGCTCCCCACATCGCCAGCAGTTCGCGCCGTTCCTGGCTGGTGTTCTCCGGCATGACGCAGACGATGCGGTAGCCCTTGAGCTTGGCGGCCATCGCGAGCGAGATGCCGGTGTTGCCGGAGGTGGGCTCCAGGATCGTGCAGCCGGGGGTGAGGCGGCCGGCCTTCTCGGCCTGCTCGATCATGTGGAGCGCGGGGCGGTCCTTGATCGAGCCGGTCGGGTTGCGGTCCTCCAGCTTCGCCCAGATGCGGACGTCGTCCGAGGGCGAGAGCCGGGGCAGGCGGACCAGCGGGGTGTTGCCGACGGCCGCGAGCGGGGAGTCGTAGCGCATTACTTCGAGCCGCCGGCCACGGCCGGGAGGATGGTGACGCTGTCGCCGTCGGCGAGCTCGGTGGAGATGCCGTCCAGGAAGCGGACGTCCTCGTCGTTGAGGTAGACGTTCACGAAGCGGCGCAGCTTGTCGCCCTCGACGATGCGCTCCTGGATGCCCTTGTGCCGGGTCTCCAGGTCGGCGAAGAGCTCGGCGAGCGTGGTGCCCTCACCGGTGACGGCCTTCTCGCCGTCGGTGTAGGTGCGGAGGATGGTGGGGATGCGGACCTCGATGGCCATGGCTGCAGGCTCCAGTCGTTGAGGAGAGGGCGAGGGTTACGTCTAGGGGGAGCGGTGCGACGCGCGCACCGGCGCGGCCCCTCGCGTCCGGGGGCCGGGTGGTGCTCAGGCGGCAGGACAGGCAGGACAGATGGCGCTGGCGAGGCGGCACAGGTCGACGTGCAGCCGCGCCACGAGCAGCACAGTGCCGGGCGTCTCGATGCTCACGTCGTGGGAAACCATGCGGTCATGTTAACGATTCCCGCTTCCGGGTTTGGAGTGTGATCCCACATCTTGGACCGGAATCGTTCGCATATTGGACAATTGGCGGTCAGTAGGCGGCTACGACCTGTACTTCTTCCTCGGTGATCACTCCGTCGACGATGCGGTAGGAGCGGAACTGGAAGTCGCCCAGTCCGTCGGTGTCCGCCGTGGAGACCAGGACGTAGTGCGCGCCGGGCTCGTTGGCGTAGGTGACGTCGGTGCGCGAGGGGTAGGCCTCGGTCGCGGTGTGCGAGTGGTAGACGATCACGGGCTCCTCGTCCCGGTCGTCCATCTCGCGGTAGAGCGCGAGCAGGTCCTTGGAGTCGAACTCGTAGAACGTGGGCGAGCGGGCGGCGTTGAGCATCGGGACGAACCGCTCGGGGCGGCCGGTGCCCGCGGGGCCGGCCACCACGCCGCACGCCTCGTCCGGGTGGTCCTTGCGGGCGTGCTCGACGATCTTGTCGTAGAGGTCCTGGGTGAGGGTCAGCATGAGCGACAGGATAAGCAGACGGGCCCTTCCGTACCGAGGTGTGGTACGGAAGGGCCCGCATGCTGGACAGGCGTCGGGTCCGGCGTCGGGTCCGGCGCCCGGCCGGTCCCGCAGGTCCGGCTCCCGGCCGGCCCGCCGGTCAGCGCTTGGTGAACGCCGCGCCCTGGGGGTTGCGCTGCTTGAGGAGCAGGTAGGAGACCCCCAGGATCAGGCCCCACAGCGGGGCGCAGTACAGCGAGACGCGCGCGTCCTTGTCGGCGCCCATCATCACGATGACCATGCCGATGAAGGCCAGGGCGAACCAGCTGCTGTACGGGGAGCCCGGCGCCCGGAAGGGGGACGCGGGCAGTTCGCCGCGGTCGGCCCTGGCCCGGTAGCGGATCTGGCAGACCAGGATCATGATCCAGGCCCACATGCCGGAGATGGTCGCGAAGGAGACGACGTAGTCGAACGCCTTGCCCGGGGCGACGTAGTTGATCCACACTCCGACGAGCATCAGGGCGGCGGAGAAGCTGGTGCCGACCAGCGGGGTGCCGTTCTTCGTGAGCCTGGTGAAGAACTTCGGGCCCTGGCCGTTGAGCGCGAGGTCGCGCAGCATGCGGCCGGTGGAGTACATGCCGGAGTTGCAGGAGGACAGGGCGGCGGTCAGGACGACGAAGTTGACGATCGCCGCGCCGACGCCGAGGCCCATCTTCTCGAAGGCGGCGACGAAGGGGCTGACGCCCGGCTGGAACTCGTGCCAGGGGACGACCGACAGGATCATGATCAGCGCGCCGACGTAGAAGACGGCGATGCGCCACGGCACGGTGTTGATGGCCTTGGGCAGGGTCTTCTCGGGGTCCTTGGACTCGCCGGCGGTGACGCCGACCAGCTCGACGGCGAGGAAGGCGAAGACCACGATCTGCAGGGTCATCAGGGTGCCGCCGATGCCCTTGGGGAAGAACCCGCCGTCGTTCCACAGGTTGGAGACGGAGGCGGTGGCGGCGGCGTCGGAGAAGCCGATGGTCAGGATGCCGGCGCAGATCAGGATCATGCCGACGATGGCGGTGACCTTGACCATGGAGAACCAGAACTCCAGCTCGCCGAAGAGCTTCACGGAGATCAGGTTCGCGGCGTAGAGGACGACCGTGAAGATCAGCGCGTACGCCCACTGCGGGAAGCTGTCGTGCGTCCAGTACGCCATGTACTTGGCGGCCGCGGTGACCTCGGTGATGCCGGTGACCACCCAGAAGAGCCAGTACGTCCAGCCCGTCGCGTATCCCCAGAACGGGCCCAGGAACTCGCGGGCGTAGTCCGAGAAGGAGCCCGCGACGGGGCGGTACATGAGCAGCTCGCCCAGGGCCCGCATGATGAAGAAGATGACCAGGCCGGCGATGGCGTAGGCCAGGATCAGGCTCGGGCCGGCCTTGGAGATGGCCTTGCCCGCGCCCAGGAAGAGGCCGGTGCCGATGGCGCCGCCGATGGCGATCATCTGGATCTGGCGGGCGCCGAGCGTGCGGTGGTAGCCGTCCCCGCCCTCGCCCGTGGTGCCCTCGCCGGGTCCCTTGTCGTGCTGCTCGACCTGCACGGAGGTCATGTCTTGGTGCGCCTTTCTCCACGCCGACCCGCGCCGTCGGTGGCGCCGGATCGGGTCCTCGATCCCCCCGGATACGGATGGAGTTGCACCCGGCGGTCGGCCGGTTCAAGCGGCGCCGCGAGGACAGGGGTGGCGTCCCGTCGGCGATCGTGAAGATCTATCACGCACGAACGGGTGAACAGCGGGCCGAAATGTGACACAGCGCACAGGGATAACGGGGCAAGGTCACCAAAACGGATCAGATCACCGCATGACGGTGATCTGATCGTTATCCCGATTTGAGCGTCCGCTGAGCGAACGCGATCATTCAGGCTGAGCGAACGCGATCATTCAGAGCGTCTCGATGAGGGTCTCCTGGAGCCCGCCGAGCCACAGGTACGCCATCACCATGGGCTTGCGCGGGTCGTCGTCGGGGAGCCGGTAGAGCTGCGCGCTCTCGTCGTCCTCGGTGATCTCCAGCCGCGCGGCGATGGTCAGCCGCAGGTCGTTGAGCGCGCCGAGCCAGCGCATCGGCAGCTCGCCGGTCAGCTCCAGCACCGCCCTGCCGTCCGCGGCCGGGCTCAGCGCGTCGAGGCTGTGGACGACGGCCAGCGCGTCCTCGCGCTTGCGGGTGCGCAGGTCGTTCTCGGTGAACCGGCGGAACTCCGCCGCGTACGCCTTGCGCTCGTCCGGGTCGAGCCCCGCGTCCTCGCCGTCCGGGCCGCCGTAGGCGTCGGGGAAGAGCCGGGCCAGCGCCGGGTCGGACGGCGGCTCGGTGGGGCCGTCGGCGAAGAGGGCGGCCAGCGGGTCGGCGTCCTCGGCCGGCTCGGGCCCGCCGGGGCCGATCAGCTCCAGCAGCTGCACGGCCAGCGAGCGCAGGATGGAGACCTCGATCTCGTCGAGCGCGACGGCCGCGCCCCCGCCCTCGATCGGTTCGAACATGCCGGGGTGTCCGCTCATCAGCCGCGGTCCTGCGAGAGCGTCGCCCACAGCCCGTAGCCGTGCATCGCCTGCACGTCGCGCTCCATCTCCTCGCGGGTGCCGCTGGAGACGACCGCCCGTCCCTTGTGGTGGACGTCCAGCATCAGTTGGCGCGCCTTGTCCTTGGAGTAGCCGAAGTACGCCTGGAACACGTACGTCACGTAGCTCATGAGGTTGACCGGGTCGTTGTGCACCAGAGTCACCCAGGGGACGTCGGGTTCGGGGACCGCACGGGCCTCTTCGGCCGATTCGGTGCGTTCGATCTCGATGGGAGCAACACTCACCTGTCCCATGCTGCCACTGCGAGGGGCCCGTCGCACAAACGGACCCCACATCTCGTCACTTTGACGAAATGTGCGCTAGCATCCTTGGCATGAACCCTGCGGACCTGGGCCTGCCGGTGGACGTGCCGTCGACAGCGCTCTTCACGGACCATTACGAGCTCACGATGCTGCAGGCCGCCCTGGCGAACGGCACCGCCGACCGCCGCTCGGTCTTCGAGGTGTTCACCCGGCGGCTGCCCGAGGGCCGGCGCTACGGCGTCGTGGCGGGCACCGGGCGGGTGCTGGACGCGGTGGAGAACTTCCGCTTCGACAGCGCCGTGCTGGAGTTCCTGCGCGAGCGGGCCGTGGTGGACATGCGGACCCTGGACTGGCTGTCCTCGTACCGCTTCTCGGGTGACATCTGGGGCTACCCGGAGGGCGAGGTGTACTTCCCCGGCTCGCCGATCCTGCGCGTCGAGGGCACCTTCGCCGAGTGCGTGCTGCTGGAGACCGTGGTCCTGTCGATCCTCAACCACGACTCGGCGATCGCCGCGGCCGCCTCCCGGATGGCCTCGGCGGCCGGGGACCGGCCGCTGATCGAGATGGGCGCGCGCCGCACGCACGAGCTGGCGGCCGTCGCCGCCTCGCGGGCCGCGTACGTCGGCGGCTTCACCTCGACCTCGGACCTGGCGGCCGGCTTCCGCTACGGCATCCCCACCGTCGGCACCTCCGCCCACGCCTTCACCCTGCTGCACGACACCGAGCGCGACGCCTTCCAGGCGCAGGTCCGCTCGCTGGGCGGCGGGACCACCCTGCTGGTGGACACCTACGACGTGGCCGAGGCCGTCCGCACGGCCGTGGAGGTCGCCGGGACGGACCTGGGCGCGGTCCGCATCGACTCGGGCGACCTGCTGCTGATGGCGCACCGGGTCCGCCAGCAGCTGGACGAGCTCGGCGCCACCGGGACCAGGATCGTGGTCACCTCGGACCTGGACGAGTACGCCATCGCCTCGATGGCGGCGGCGCCCGTGGACGCGTACGGCGTGGGCACGCAGCTGGTCACCGGCAGCGGGCACCCGACCTGCTCGATGGTCTACAAGCTGGTCGCCCGGGCCGCCTCGACGGACCCGAAGGCGCCGCTGGTGGCGGTGGCGAAGAAGTCGACCGGGGGCAAGACCTCCATCGGCGGCCGCAAGTGGGCGGCCCGCCGGACGGACGCCGACGGGGTGGCCGAGGCCGAGGTGGTCGGCACCGGGCCGGTGCCGCAGGCGCTGGCCGGCCGGCAGCTGCTGGTGCAGCTGGTCAAGGGCGGCGACGTGGTCGCCCGCGAGCCGCTGGAGGCGGCCCGGGACCGGCACCGCGCGGCGCGGGCCGGGCTGCCGCTGTCGGCGACCCAGCTCTCGCGCGGCGACGCCGTCATCCCGACCGAGTACGCGTAGCCCCGGCGTACGCGGAGCCCGGCCCGCCGCACGGGCCTGCGGTACGCGTAGCCGGTTCGCGTCGCCGCGCACGCGCGCGGCCGGGTACGCGCCGCCCGGTACGGGGAAGACCAGGAAGACACCGGCCACCACGAGTGAAGGACCGCGCCATGCACCGCGCACTGATCGTCGTCGACGTACAGAACGACTTCTGCGAAGGCGGCAGCCTCGCGGTCGCCGGCGGCGCCGACGTCGCCGCCGCCATCACGGAGCTGATCGGGCAGGCCTCGCCCGGCTACCGGCACGTGGTGGCCACCCGCGACCACCACGTCGACCCCGGTGACCACTTCGCGCGCCCGCCGGCCGAGCCGGACTACGAGACCACCTGGCCGGTGCACTGCCTGGCCGGCACGGAGGGCGTCGGCTTCCACCCGAACTTCGCGCCGGCCGTCGCCTCGGGCGGGATCGCCGCCGTCTTCGACAAGGGCGCCCACGAGGCGGCGTACAGCGGCTTCGAGGGCACCGACGAGAACGGCACCGGCCTGGCCGACTGGCTGCGGGCCCGGCACGTCACCGAGGTGGACGTGGTGGGCATCGCCACCGACCACTGCGTCCGGGCGACCGCGCTGGACGCCGTGCGCGAGGGGTTCCGTACGCACGTGCTGCTGGACCTGACGGCCGGGGTGGCCCCGGAGACCACCCGGCGGGCCCTGGAGGAGCTCCGGGCCGCCGGGGTGGAGCTGAGCGGCACCCCGGTGGTCGGCGGCCGCTAGCGGGCCGTACAGGCGTGTGCGGCGGCCCGGGGGCCCCGTACGCCCGTACACGCCTGTGCGGCGCCCGTGGGCGCCGCACAGGTCCTCTCCGTCCCGCTCCATGCCCTCCGCGCGGCTACGCGCCCTTCAGGAGGGCGCGTATCGGGTGCCAGAGCTCCTCGACGTCGTCGGGGACCGTCCGCCACAGCAGGCCGTCCGGGTGGTGCAGCACCGCCGTGACCTCGTCCAGGGTCGGCGGCTGGCTGTTGCCGCGCAGGTAGACGGCCCGCATGCCGAGGTTGCGCAGCCTGGTCAGGGCGCGGGCCCGGTTCGCGGCGTGGACGAGGACGCGGACGTGGCCGTCGTCGCCGTACCCGGTGCCGTACCCGTCGCCGGGTGGTCTGGGCAGGGTCAGGGCGACCACGACGCTCCCGTTCGGGAGCTTCACGAAACCTCCGCCTGGCATGGTGTGCATCTCCCCCGTGAGATGGAGTGGTAACGGTCGGTCGCGGGCAGCTGTCAACAACGCGGCCCGCATCCGCATCTAAACGCGATCGGCCGCCGCCCGCTAGAGGGCGACGGCCGATCATGCTTTGACCTGCGGTTTTACCGGTTACTTCGAGGAGGGGCCGACCTCGACCGTCATCTGGAGACCGTCGTAGGGCTCCTTGACGATCTTGATCTTCGTGTTGGTGTCAGTGACCTTCACGCTGCCGGTCGGGTTCTCGTCGTAGTAGTACGTGCCCTTGCGGTCGTCGAAGACCAGGTTGGCCTTCTTCGGCTTCAGGAACAGCGACTCACCGTTCTTGTGCAGCGTGAACGCGTCCGTCGAGTACGCGCTGAAGGTCGCGTCGTACGGCTGGATCTTGTTCCGCAGCAGCGTGCCGTCCGCCCACTTCATGGGCTTGGCGTTGGCGTCGATCGGCAGGATCAGGCCCTGGCCGGGGTGGACGCTGGTGTTGTTGTCCTTCTGGGAGGTGTCCCAGAGCCAGATCAGCAGGCCGTCCTGGTAGGGGTAGTGCTCGACCCAGTCGGGACGGGTGTTGGCGAAGCCGAAGTTGTACGGGCCGACCTTGAGGGTCTGGTCGTACGAGACGTAGCGGCGGTTCTCCGCGATGTAGTACTGCGCGTACTCCTTGGTGAAGCCCGCGCCGATCCGGGAGAAGCCCTTGCCGGTCCAGCCGTTGTCGCCGTTCTCGGCGCCGTCGGTGAACAGCGCGGCGCCGTCCGCCGTCAGGGTGATCGCGTCGGCGGTGAAGCCCTTGCCGCCCGCGCCGCCGTCGGTCTGGTAGCGGAAGCGGAGGTCGACCTTCTTGCCGGCGTACGCGTCCAGCGGGAAGTTCAGGTCCTGCCAGCCGCCCGAGACGTCGGTCAGCGACGGGGAGCCCGCGGCGTCGACCGGGATGGCCTGGCCGTTGGCGGTACCCGCGAGGGCGGTCCAGGTGGCGCCGCCGTCGGTGGACACCTCGGTGTAGAGGTAGTCGTAGTCCTTCTCGATGTCCCACCAGCCCTTGAGCGAGAGGGACGCGGAGGACTTGCCCGTCAGGTCCACGGACCGGGTCAGGGTGTTCTTGAGGTCGTCACCCATGCCCGACCACCACTGGTTGGCACCCTCGGCGGGGGCCACCACGTCGGTGCGGACCTGCTTCTTGGGCAGCTCGACGACCAGCGCCTGCTTGTCCTTGGTGTTGAACTCCGAGACGCCCAGCTTGTGGGTGGACTTCGTCGCGGCCTTGGCCTTGTCGTAGTTCAGCCAGCCCAGCTGGAGCTTGTCCCAGGCGGTCATGTCGCCGGGGAGCTCGCCTATGGACTCCTTGCCCTCGCCGAGCCAGGAGCCGGCCGACATCAGGGACCAGAAGCCGACGGAGTTCTCGCCGCCACCGGTGGTGTCGTAGAGGTCCGGCAGGCCGAGGTCGTGGCCGTACTCGTGGGCGAAGACGCCCAGGCCGCCGTTCTCGGGCTGCATGGTGTAGTCGCCGACCCAGATGCCGGTGTTGCCGATCTGGGTGCCGCCGGCCTTGTTGTTCTCCGGGCCGGTCTTGCCCGCGCTGGTGCCGTAGGCGTACCAGCGGTGGGCCCACAGGGCGTTGGTGCCCTCCTTGCCGCCGCCGGCCGACTCGTCCTCGCCCGCGTGGACGATCTGGAAGTGGTCGATGTAGCCGTCGGCCTCGTTGAAGTTGCCGTCGCCGTCGAAGTCGTAGCGGTCCCACTGGTCGTACTGCGCCAGCTGGGCCTTGATCTGCTCGTCGGTCTTGCCGGCCTTCTTCTGGGCCTCGGTCCAGGCGGCGACGCCGTCGCGGACGGTGTCCCAGACGTTGGAGCAGTTGCTCTGGCCGCAGTAGTTCGAGCCGTAGCGGGCCTCGTTGTACGGGACCTTGACCCAGTCGGCGACCTCGCCCTCGACCGAGTAGCGGCCCGAGGAGGTCTTCTCGTAGTAGGTCTTCAGCGAGTGCTTGCCCTCACCGGTACCGAAGTACAGGTCCTGGAAGTAGTCGCGGCTGAAGTCCTTGCGCCAGGCGGTGGTGTTGTCCTTGGTGCGGTCCGGCTGCGGGATGGTGTTGCGGGCCGGGCCGGGGGTGCCGCCGTACTTGGGGGCCGGGGGCTTGGGGCCCTCGGGACCGTCCGGGTCGAACATGGTCTCGTTGTCGACCGTGTCGCCGAACTCGACCAGGATGGTGAAGATCTTGTCGGTCTTCTCGCGGCCGAGCTCGACGTACTTCTTGTCGTCCAGCTTGACGACCTTGGAGGCGCCGCGCTGCTCGACGTCCTTCTTGCCGGCCAGCACCGCGTCCAGCGCGGCCTCGCGCTGCTTGGCCTGCTGGTCGCTGAACGGACCCTTGAGGTCGTGGTCGACCTTCGTCTTCGCCGGGGCGGTGGGGTCCTGCTTGTCGACGGCCGGGGCGCTCCACGGAGCGCCGTTGGCCTGTGCGACGGTGAAGAACGCGCCGGAGGTGGCGCAGGCGGCGATGGTCACGCCGATGGCGGCGGCGCGCAGCGCACGCCGCCGGGCAGAATTGCTCGTCACTTGATGTGTTCCCCTCCCGCGGCCGCATGGATGGTTCGGAACATCTCCATAGGAGTTGGGGGGTTCCGCGCGGCGCGCGTCTCAAGTGACGACATTTGACCGGACACGCGCGAGAAAAGACAGACCTTGACTTGCACTGGTCAACTGCACTATGCGGTCAGTCAGTTCCGGTAATCGGACACGATTCGGACGTTCCGGTTCCAGACGGGTCGAACGGCGCGACCGGCGCTCCCCCGGCGGCCTTCCGCGGCGACCTTACGGCGACCTTACGGCCGCCTTCCCGGCCGCCTTCCCGTGGCCGGCGAAGGGGCTTCGGGGCGCGCGGGACGCCCCCGTGCGCCCCCCATGCCTCGGCACCGTGGGTCAGGTCACGCTTACCGAAGGTTCCGTCCGGGAATCCCCCTGCGTAGAGTCTCTTGACGGCACGCCGAGTTGAGCAGACTCCCCGCCCGCCTGACGAGGACGGAAACCGCCATGCCGCGTCCGACTGCCGCACAGCTCGCCTACGGGACCGCCACCGTCATCGCGTCGACGCTCCTCCTGCTGCTGCTCTCGCAGACGAGCACGGGGCTCGGCATCGCCGTCGTCACGGCGGCGGCCCTCGCCCTGGGCCTGCTCGTGGCGCTCACCGTACCGATACCGAAGCGCCGGGCGGAAGCCGCCCGCGCCGCCGCGCCGCAGGCGACCGCCTCGCCGGCCGCCACCGCGGCACCCATGCCTGCGGCCGCCCGGGTGCCGGAGCCCCGGGCGGCCGCAGCCGAACACTCCGTGCGGCGTTAGGCCGTGTCTTTCGGATCATGCCGGGCCCGCGACGTCCGGCACCGCACCTCGCGGCGTTCTCGTCGGTCGCCAATGCTCCGCAGTGGCTCCCTCCTCGGCCTTGCGATGCACGGCGCCGGACGCCGCGGGCTGATCCGGCCTGATCCAAAAGACACGACCTAAACCTTCACGACCACGACCGTCTTGGCGACCTTGTCGTGCAGGCCCTGCTGGTAGGGCTTGTCGACGGCGATCGAGATGGCCAGGGCGATCGGCCACAGGCAGATGCAGCAGGGCAGCAGGGTCGGCACCCACAGCATGGCGGCGCGGCCCAGCGCGGCGTTGGACGGGGGCGTGGTCCCGTCGTTGAGCATCGCGACCCGCAGGCCGAGCGCCTTCTTGCCGACGGTCTGGCCGTCGTTCCGGGTCAGCAGCCAGTCGTAGGCGACGAACGCGAAGATCACGATGAGGGTCCACATCAGACCGCTGCCGCTGTACGCGCGGGTGAAGACCTGTGTGGCGTCCTCGCCCTCGTCGGTCCGGACCACGTAGCGCCGGCCGGCCCCGGTCGCCAGCTGGATCACGAAGAGGGGGACGTACACGATCAGCACGTCGATGATGCGGGCGGCCAGCCGCTTGCCGAAGTCGGCGAGCGGGGGCATGCCGGCCAGCGGGTCGGGCACGCTGTAGTCGCCCGGTCCGCCGGGGCCGCCGCCGGGCGGAGGCGGGGGCGGGCGAAACCCTCCGGCGTCGCCCCCGGCACCGCCGCCGCCCGCGCCGCCGGCGGGGGGCGAGTCGTACGGCGAACCGCTCGGGGGAGGCGTCGGGTCCTGCGGTCTCTTGCGGAACGGGTCGTCCTCGGGTGGCCGGTCCGGGGGCGGCTGATCGTTGCTCATGGCCCGAGTCGAACCCCGGGTTTCAGGCCCCGCAACAGGAAGGCGGCCGTTCGGGCGAGGCCCTGCTCTCAGCGGGCGACGAAGGTACCCGCGGCCTTGTCGTGCCAGGCCTGCCGCCAGGGCCGGTCGACCAGTGACCACAAGGCTCCGGGCACCCCGAGCAGCGCGTACACCAGCCAGCGCCGCAGCGCCGCCCCGAAGCCGGGCGGGCGGCGGGTCTCCAGGGCGAGGACGCGGATCCCGCACAGCTTCTTGCCGAGGGTCCGGCCCCACACGGCCGTGGGCCAGGCCTCGTAGAGGACCCCGAAGAGGAGCACGGCGCCGAGGACGATGCCCAGCTGGCCGGCTGTGGTGGCGTCGATCAGCCAGACGGTGACGGGGCGTCCGGCGCCCGCGGCAGCGGCCGCGTCCACCTTGGCCTGGAGGTGGGCGGTCGCCCCGGGCACGAGCGGCCGGGCCACGGCGGCCCCCACGCCGGCCAGCACGAGCC
>NZ_WTFF01000509.1 GCF_019400985.1 Streptomyces bambusae | reverse complement strand
GCCGCGGCCATCACCGAGGCGTCGGCGTACCGCTCCTCGGGCTTCTTGGCCAGCGCACGGGCGACGAAGGCGCGTACCGGCTGGGGCAGGGCGCCGGGCAGCTCCGGCGCGGGCTCCCGGACGTGCTTGAGCGCGATCTCGACCACCGACTCGCCCGTGAAGGGCGGCTCCCCGGTGAGCAGTTCGTAGACGACCACGCCCATGGAGTAGAGGTCGGAGGCGGCGATGGCGCCGTGGCCCTCCGCCTGCTCGGGAGCCATGTACAACGCCGTACCGAGCACCGCGTGGGAGTCGGTGATGGCGGTGCTGGCCGCACTGGAGCGGGCGATGCCGAAATCGGTGACGGTCACCCGGCCGTCGGCGCCCAGCATCAGGTTGGAGGGCTTGATGTCGCGATGGGTCACGCCGCGCAGGTGCGCGGTGTGCAGCGCGTCCAGGGCCTGACCGGCGATGTCGAGCGCCTGTGCGGGCGGGAGGGGGCCGTCCTGGGCGCGGACCTCGTTGAGGGGGCGCCCCTCGATGAGCTCCATGACGATGTAGGCGACCCGCTCGCCCGAGGGGATCGGGCTCTCGCCGTAGTCGTGGACGTCCACGATGCCCGGATGGCCGAGCGAGGCGAGCACCGTGGCCTCGCGGCGGAACCGCGCGGCGAAGGCGGGGTCGTCGAGCAGCGCGGGCAGCAGCACCTTCACGGCGACCTGCCGCCTGAGCACGCTGTCGTCGGCGCGCCACACCTCACCCATCCCACCGCCGCCGATCCGCTCGGTCAGCGTGTAACGGTCCCCCAGGACCGTGCCCCGTCCCCACATGCGTGTCCCCCGCGGCGCAGCGCCGGCTCGTCGATGGATGGTCCGTCCAAACGCAGTCTGGCAAAGGGTACTTGGGTGATCCAGGGAAGGGGCGCGGGGTTCCGCGGGGCAGCTGCGCAGCGCGGCGGACCGGCTCCGGGCCGGCTCGGAGCCGACCCGCGCGGGACCGGGCGCGCCGTCGGCGGTACAGCCTCCCGGCGGTCGGCTGCGCGGCCTGCGGGCGGTCGGCGGCGCGGCCTCCCGCCGGTCGGCCGCCCCCGTCGGGGCCGGATGTGGACCGTTCGGGGCACCTTGATGGTTCCCGGGGGTGACACATCGGATCAACAGGTCATCAGGTAGGGGAGCGCGGGCATGGCTCGTCCTGAAAACGGCAACGAGAGGAAGTGCGCATGGAATCCAAACGCCGCAACCGGCGTCCGCTCGCCCGCTCCGCCAGGGCCACCTGGGTGGCCGGGAGCCTGTCCATGGCGATGGGCGCCGTGCTCGCCGGCGTGCTCGCAGCACCGCCCGCCGCGGCCGTGGGCACGGACACCAAGAACAAGGACGACGAGTGCCGCACGGCACGGACCATCAGCTCCGAGCGGCTGGACTTCGGCCGCAACGCCGAGTTCCGCATCGCGACGGACCGCAAGGGCAACGCCTTCCTGAACGACGACCGCAACCCGGGCATCTGGGTGAACCTCGACATCCTGCCCGGCGCCCCCGAGTGCGTGATCGACAGCGCCGTCGGCACGGACGAGGACCCGGCCACGGTCACCCTCACGCTGCTGGCCAAGGGCGGGAAGGCCTACACGGCGACGTGCGCCATCACCGCGACGCCGTTCAACGCGAGCAACCTGGTCGCCGCCTGCGGCGCCGGGTTCACCCTGATCCCCGGCACGCCCGTCTGAATCCCCGGCGCGCCCGGCTGAATCCCGGCGCGCCCGGCTGACCGCCGCCGGCGCTCCGCTCTGCCGAAGGCCGCCCTCCCCACCCGGGAGGGCGGCCTTCGGCATGTCCGGGCCAAGCGGTGCCAGGGGGCGCGTATGCGGACGGGCAGGCGGCGTACGAGGGCGGGAAGGCGGCGTATGCGGACGGGCAGGCGGCGTGCGAGGACGGGCGGGCAGGGGCGGAATCCAGCCATCCGGCACCTGTCCAACTCGCTTGACGGGTCCAGATCATGATCTGCTGTCAAGACTCGTGCGCGGAGCCGATAAGCTTCCGGGCCGTTGTCCTTTGATCTTTTTCGCTTTCGATCGTATGAGGGTTCTGATGGTTCGAGAGGGATCGTCGCCCGGCAGTCCAGGGCCCGCCTCACCCGTCGTCTGGGCAGTACCTCCCGTGCTGACCGCCGCGGCTGCCGCGGTCGCCGTGGCACTGGTCCCCGCGTCCGCCCGTACCGCCCTGCTGTGGGTGTCCGTCGTGGCCTTCGCCGCGGTCGCAGCCGCCTGTACGGCAGCCGCCCGCCGCAGCAGGGCGCTCGACGCCCTGCGCGCCACGGCCGCCGCCCAGCGGGCGGCGCTCGCGCACCAGGAGGCCGAGACCGTCCAACTTGCCGAGGTGCTCCTGCCCGACATCGTGGCGCGCCTGCGCAAGGGCGAGTTCCCGGAGGACGTGCTCGCCGCGCTGGACGAGAGCTACGCCCACCGGCCGGGCCTGACACCGGAGTTCGCGTCCGCCCACCAGGCGGTGCTCCGCTCGGTCGTCGACGCCGTCGTCGCCGAGGAGGACCTGCGCGAGTCCGCGCAGCGCGCCTTCGTCAACATCGCCCGACGCGTCCAGGCCATCGTGCACCAGCAGGCCCAGGAACTGCGGGACATGGAGGAGCGGCACGGCCGCACCCCGGAGGTCTTCGGCGACCTGCTGCGCCTGGACCACGGCACCGCGCTGATCGGCCGCCTCGCCGACTCCATCGCCGTGCTCGGCGGCGCGCGCCCCGGCCGCCAGTGGAGCAAGGCCGTACCGCTCTACAGCGTGCTGCGCGGCGCCATGTCCCGGATCATCGACTACCAGCGCGTGGAGCTGCACTCGGTCTCCCAGGTCGCCGTCGTCGGCCCGGCCGTCGAACCGCTCATCCACGCCCTGGCCGAGCTCCTGGACAACGCCACCCGCTACTCCCCGCCGCAGACCAAGGTCCACCTCACCGCCGTCGACGTGAACTCGGGCATCGCCGTCGAGATCGAGGACGGCGGAGTGAGCATGAGCGAGGAGGCCCGCAAGCGGGCCGAGCGCATGCTCCGCCAGGCCCAGCAGGGCATCGACCTCACCGACCTCGGCGAGACGCCGCGCCTCGGCCTCGCCGTCGTGGGCCGCCTCTCGCAGGCCTACGAGTTCCAGGTCTCGCTGCGCTCCTCGGCGTACGGCGGTGTCCGCGCGGTGCTCGTCATCCCGCAGGGCCTGATCACCAGCGCCCCGGCCGCGACCGCCGTCGCCCACGGCATCGGCACCGCCTCCGGGCCGCGCGCGGCCCTCGAACCGGCCGCCGGCCGGGCGGCCGCGGAGGCCGCC
>NZ_WTFF01000508.1 GCF_019400985.1 Streptomyces bambusae | reverse complement strand
TGGGTGCGGGTCTTCGCCCTCGCCGGGTGGGCGGCCGCCGGAGCGGCGGTGCGCCTGCGCTGCCGCCGCCGACAGCGCAGGCTCGCCCTGGAGGCGGCGGGCAGCGCGCGCTTCGCCCTGCCCGGGCAGCTGCCCGAGCGGCATGCCCGGCGCGGTGTGCCCTGGATCGCCATCGGCTGCGGACTGTGCCTGCTGGCGACGGCCGTACTGGTCAAGGGCCTGCACCGGGACCTGGCCGCCCCGGACGGCGCCGCGTACGACGCCGTCGGGCAGCAGCTCACCGCCCTGCCGCTGCTGGCCCTCGGGACCACCCTGGCCGGCCGGGGCCTGGCCGCGCGCTCGGCCGTCCGGCGGCTGCGCCGCGGACTCCAGCCCGCGCTGGTCGTGGGCGTCCGGGCCACCCCGTCCGGGCACCACCACTGGCTGTGCCCGGACGCCGCGACGCGCAGCGGCCGGCCCCTGCTGGCCTACCCCGCCTGGCAGCAGGACACCATGACGTCGGGCCGCCTGCTGGTCACCGGCTCCGCGGACCGGCTGCGTGACGCGCACCGGGACGTCGATCCGGCGGCCGAGCCGTTCGAGGCGGTGCTGTACGGGATCGCGTGCGAGGGCTCCGAGGCCGTGCTGGAGTACGCCGTGTACTCGGGGGACGACCGCATCACCACGCAGCTCACCGCCGTACCGCTGCTGCCGCGCCGGTGGCACCGGCTCGGCTGGTGGCAGGAGGCCGGCGAGTCCCACCGGCGGACCGTGCGGCGGGAGCAGGCGCTCCAGGCGAAGTTCCGCCAGGAGAGCGAGGCCCGGGAGCGCGCGGGCCTCACCCGTACGACGTCCCTCGGCACCACGGGCGCCGCGGGTCTCTCCGGCGCGGCGGGCGCGTCCTGGGCGGCGGGCTCGTCCACGGCCTCGGCGCAGCCGCGCCGTACGGACAACAACACGGCCTGCGGCGGCTGCGGTTCGAGCTGCGGGGGCTGCGGGGGCTGCGGCTGCGGCTGACCCGGCCCCCCGACCGGCCGAACCCCTGCCGGCCGCAACCCCCGACGCCGGCCGCGCCGCCTACGGCCCGGCCGCATGATCGGAACGAACCGTCTCGGCCGCCCGGCGCAGCGAGCGCAACTGTCCGGCAGCCGGTCCCGCCGAGCCGAACCGTTCGGCAGCCCGTCCCGCCGAGCCGAACCGTTCGGCAGCCCGTCCCCCGAGCCGAACCATTCGGTGGCCCCATGCCGGTGAGCCACCCTGTTCGGCCACCCGCCCCGGAGAGCCGAACCGTCCGGCGGCGGGACAGCGAGGCCGGCCAGGCGCACCGGCGGGCGCAACCGCGTTCGGCACGGCCCCCGTGCCCGGCGAGTCGAACCGCTCGGCGGCGCGCGCCGGTTCGGATCGTCAACACGCCCGCCCGCGCGGCCACCCGGGTGAGGGAATTACCCCGGTCCCGCCGGACCCGCGGCAGGAACACGCGAACCCGGAAAGGCCGCAGGCCGGATGCGTCCCCGCCGGCCGGCAAGGGTCCCGGCCGGCCCGGTCCGGCTGTTGGCAAGATCCACTCCGTGTGATCAATTGATCACCGCACGTTGTCCCCAGCCGCGCGGAAGGATCACCATGCGCACGGTCCGAGAAGCCGTTCTCGACGTCTTACGAGCCCGCGGGATCACCACGGTCTTCGGCAATCCCGGCTCCACCGAACTGCCCATGCTCAAGCAGTTCCCCGAGGACTTCCGCTACGTCCTCGGCCTCCAGGAGGCCGTCGTCGTCGGCATGGCCGACGGATTCGCGCTCGCCTCGCGGACCACCGCCCTGGTCAACCTCCACACCGGTCCCGGCACCGGCAATGCCATGGGCGCCGTCCTGGGCGCCCGGGCGAACCGCACCCCCATGGTCGTCACCGCGGGCCAGCAGGTGCGCGCGATGCTCACCATGGAGGCGCTGCTCGCCAACCCGCAGGCCACGCTGCTCCCGCAGCCCGCCGTCAAGTGGGCGTACGAGCCTCCGCGCGCGGCCGATGTCGCGCCCGCGCTCGCCCGGGCCGTGCAGATCGCCGAGACCCCGCCGCACGGGCCGGTGTTCCTGTCGCTGCCCATGGACGACTTCGACGTCCGGCTCGACGAGGGCGAGGACAGCGCTGCCCGGGCGGCCGCCGCCCGCCGCGTGGTGCACGCCGCCGCACCCGACGCCCAGGTGGTGAAGGACCTCGCCGACCGCATCTCCCGGGCCAGGTCGGCGGTCCTGGTGGTCGGTGACGACGTGGACGCCTCGGGCGCCTGGGACGACGTGCGCACGCTTGCCGAGCGGACCGGGCTGCCGGTGTGGGCCGCGCCCGCCTCCGCCCGGGTGTCCTTCCCGCGCAGCCACCCGCAGTTCCGCGGCGACCTGCCGCCGGCCATCGGCCCGCTCGCCCGCTGCCTGGCCGGCCACGACCTGGTCCTGGTCATCGGTGCGCAGGTGTTCCGCTACTACCCGTACGTGCCGGGCCCCTACCTGCCCGAGGGCGCCGAGCTGGTCCTGCTGACCCGCGATGCCGACGAGGCCGCCAAGGCGCCGGTCGGGGACGCCGTCGTCGCCGATCTGCCGCTGGCGGTACGGGCGTTGGCCGACCAGGTCGGCCGGGGGGAGGCCGTGGCCGCCGCGGCGCCCCGCGAGAGCCGGTTCGCCGAGCCGGCCGACGGCGTGCTCAGCCCGCTCGCCGCGCTCAGGGCCGTCGCCCAGGGCGCCCCGGAGAACACCCTCTGGGTGAACGAGTCCCCCTCCAACGTCCCGCAGTTCCACCAGGCGACCCGGATCAGCACTCCCGGCTCGTACCTCTTCTCCGCGGGCGGCGGACTCGGCTTCGGGGCGGCCGCCGCGGTCGGGGCGCAGCTCGGCGCGCCGGACCGGCCGGTCGTCTGCGTGATCGGGGACGGGTCCATCCACTACGCCGTCCAGGCACTGTGGACCGCGGCCGCCTACCAGGTGCCGGTGACCTTCGTCGTGCTGTCCAACGCCCGCTACGCGATCCTCCACTGGTTCGCCCAGGTCGAGCGGGCCCAGGGCGTCCCGGGCCTGGACATCCCCGGACTGGACATCGCATCCGTCGCCGCCGGGTACGGCGTGCGCACCCACCAGGCGGGCGGCGCCGGCGAACTGACCAAGCTCGTCCGGGACTCCACGGCCCAGCAGGACGGGCCGGTGCTCATCGACGTACCGATCACGACCGAACTCCCCACCCTCTGAAGGCCACCGGTATGCCCCCCCCCCACCCCCCCCACCCCTCCCTCCCCCCCCCCCCCTCCCCCCCCCCCTCCCCCCACTCCCTCCCCCCCCCCCCCCCCCCCTCCTCTTTCCTCCTCCTTCCCTCCACCCAGCCTCC
>NZ_WTFF01000507.1 GCF_019400985.1 Streptomyces bambusae | reverse complement strand
GACCTGGGCGGCGCGGCGGACCCGGCGGGCCTGCCAGGCCTGGCGGGCGCTCCCGGCTCGGGCTGCGCCCCGGACCCGGCCGACTCGGCCGCGGCCATGGGCTTGCGCACGACGACCGGCGGGATCGGCCGCGAGCCCGGGATGTTGATCCGGATACGCGTCGTCAACGTGGTCTCGGTCTTGGGCCCGTCGGTGTCCTCGGCGGGGGTGGGCGGCTTCGACGTCACAGTGTTCCTGTTCCCCTCCGGACCGTTCGACTGGCCGGTTCCGTACGGCGGCGTACCCGAGGGGTATGCGGCTCCACCGCGGCCCTGGGGCCCGGAGGACGAACTGTCAGTTTCACGACTCAAGGCAGGTTCTCCCGGTTGGCTCCGCCGCCCGTCATACCGTGCGCGGGCAGCTCGGCGGCGCGTCCACCATACTGGCCGCCGCCGGGGCGCAACTGTCTCCCGGAGGTCAGGGGTTCCCGCAGGCGCGCGGCGCGCGGCTCACGCGGGGCGTGCACAACCCCGCGCCCCCGTCGCGTCGTAGCTCCGAACGGCACGTCACCTGCCGGAGCGGGCGGCCGAAATCGGCCGCTCCGAGGGCCACTGAAGGGTGGCGCACATCACAGCGGCCACCGTTCCACCCAAAAGGTAGACATACATACTGATTCCGGCCGCGCTGAGGAGGACGTCACCCTCGGAGCGCGGCACGCTCAGCACCACGTACGCGAGGAACCAGCCGACCACGGCCGCGCCCACCCCGAACGCGTTGCCGGTCAGCAGCCGGCCGCCCAGGAAGAGCCCGACGAGGGCCAGCAGCGCCAGCAGCAGCCCGCCGGGGAAGAGCAGGTCCACCACGAGCCACCCGGCGGCGCCGGCGAGCGCGCCCGCGACCAGCAGCCCCACGCAGGCGGCGATCCGCGCCGGGGTCAGGGCCGTGGTCATACGCCCACCCCCGCGAACAGGTCGCGCTCGCGCTCACCCGCGGCCGCGCCCGGATCCCCGACGACCAATTCGTAGTACTCGCGGGCGAACAGCGGCTGGGCGAGGTCGTTGGAGAGCGCGAAGAACGGCCCGTCGACGGCGATCTGCGTGGCGTGCGCCCGCATGGCGGCGGCCTTCGCGGCGACGTACGCACCGCTCCCGCCGCTGCCGGCCTCGTCATCGCCCTCGTCGCCGATCTCGGCGGTGATCCGCTCGTCCGGGACCACACCCGGCACGTCCCCGGGCGACCCGACGCCGGGGAAGGGCACCTGCTCACCGGCCGCGCGCAGCCGGGCGAAGCCCTCCTCGACCACCGAGCGCGGCACCCGGTTCCAGTAGATCTTCGCGATCGCGTGCGGCTCGCCGAGGTCGCGCCGGTAGGCCTTCTCGGCGGCCAGCTCGGCCGCGCGCATCGCGACCTGGTGCGCCTTGATGTGGTCGGGGTGCCCGTAGCCGCCGTCGGGGTCGTACGTCACCAGCACCTGCGGGCGCAGCTCCCGGATCACCTCGACCAGGTACGCGGCGGCCTCGTCCAGGTCCGCGCCCCAGAAGGCGCCCGGGCGGGTGTTCTGCGGCAGGCCCATCATCCCGGAGTCCCGGAACCGTCCCGCGCCGCCGAGGAACCGGTGGTCGCTCACGCCGAGTTCGGCCATGGCCGCGGCGAGTTCGCCGACCCGGTGGGCGCCCAGGGTGTCGTCGCGGTCGGCCGCCAGATGGGCGAGCCCGGGCGGGATGACCTCGCCCTCCTCGCCGAGCGTGCAGGTCACCAGGGCGACATGGGCACCCTCGGCCGCGTACTTGGCCATGGTGACGCCGTTGTTGATCGACTCGTCGTCCGGGTGCGCGTGCACGAGGAGCAGACGACGGGCGGGAAGACCGTTCATGACGGCCAGCGTACGACGCCGCTCCTACAACTTCAGGCCACTGACCATGCCGGCCACGCTGTTGGTGACCTGGCTGAGCGTGGGCGCGATCGACGAGCTGGAGAGGTAGAAGCCCAGCAGGATGCAGACCACCGCGTGTCCCGCCTTCAGCCCTGCCTTGCGCACCAGCAGGAAGACGACGATCGCCAGCAGCACCACGGCCGAGATCGAGAGTGCCACGGCGGTTCACCTCCACATCGGAACGGACATCGGTATCGCGCACACGACGGAGTCATACCCACCGTGCGCTACGGATCATAACTATCCGTACCAACACATCCATCGATATCCGGAAGCGTCGGGGGTCGCATGCCGCGCACGAACGGGAGCACGAGAAGGCCGGGTGGCTCGGAACACGCCCTACCCACCCGGCCTACGGCACCCGCACGGCCGTACGTCATCCACGTTCCAGGTGCCGCGTATCACGACAGAGACAGTCAAATTACCGGCATGTAAAGCAAGTTGGGACCCGATGGCAGGTTTCGGCGAAGTTGGCCGGATCGTTACGCCAACGGGGTCCCGGGCGCCACGACGGTACGGATCATCCATACAGTGCCGTACAGAAGAGCGAGGCTGATTCGGCGAGGGGAACGACCGATGACGAGCACGGCTGTGAATACGCGGGTACGGGCGGCTGCGGGGGCCGCGGCGACGGGCCTGGCGGCGGCAGGGGCACTGCACGTGGTGTGGACCAGGAGCCCCTGGCCGCTGGACACCCCCGCCGACCTGGCGCGGGTGGCGGTGGGCGTGGAGGAGACGGAGCTCCCGTCCGCTCCACTGACGCTCGCGGTGGCCGGCCTGCTCGGCACGGCCGGGGCACTGGTCACGGCGGCGGCCCGCCCGGAGAGCCGCTGGGGCCGCGCGAAACTGGTCCGGGCCGGCGTGTGGACGGCGACGGGCGTCCTCGCCGCCCGCGGCGCGGGCGGCCTGGCCGTCTCGGGCCTGCAACTTGGCAAGTCCACACCGGAGTTCCGGCACTGGGACCTGCGGCTGTACTCCCCGATCTGCCTGACCCTTGCCGGGCTCATGGGGTACGTGGCGGGCCGCACCCGCCACGCGTGAGAACTCCCGGGCGCGGGATCAGCCTGCCGACTACCGGCGCACCCAGTCGGTCAGGCTGCTCCACGCCTGCGGCGCGAGCCGCAGCTCGGGGCTCGCGCTGAGCTTCGAGTCCCGGACGTGGATGGTGGAGGGGCAGGCGGCAACCTCGACGCAGGCGCCGCCTTCATCGTTGCTGTAGGACGAGGTGCGCCAGGCGAGGGCCACTTCCAGGCACTGGCCGCCCTCGCTGCCGCTGTAGCTGGACTTGAACCACTTCAGTGCGGTGCTCATAGCTCTCCGTAAGTTGTTAAGCGGCCCGGGAGGGCCGGGTGTGGCTGATAGCTCTCTGCCAGTCGTGGCTCGCGAGGAGTGGCCGCCCGGCTCTCCGGGGCGCCCTGGCTGCTGATTGAGATGTGCGC
>NZ_WTFF01000506.1 GCF_019400985.1 Streptomyces bambusae | reverse complement strand
ACGGCATACGATATCGCCCTCGGTCTCGGGGGCTGGGAGAGGTGAATAAGAGCCGGGGCGGTGGCCCGCCGCGGCGAAGGCGGCGGTGACCGCGTCGGCGCCCGCGCTCCGGTGCTCCGCGCGGACCAGGGCGATCACCGAGCCGCCGAAGCCGCCGCCGGTCATCCGGGCGCCCAGCGCCCCGGCCCCGCGTGCGGCCTCGACCACAAGGTCGCTCTCGGCGCAGGAGACGCGGTAGTCGTCCCGCAGGGAGGCGTGGCTCGCCGTCAGCAGCGGGCCGAGGGCGGCCGGTTCTCCCGCGTCGAGGTGTACGACGGCCCGCGCGACCCGGGCGTTCTCGCCGACCACGTGCCGGACCAGGGGGACGAGCTCCGCCGGGAGCCCGGCCAGGGCGGCGGGCAGGTCGGTGTCCGCGAGGTCCCGCAGGGCGGGCAGCCCCAGCAGCTTCGCCGCGCGTTCGCACCCGGCGCGCCGGGCGGCGTACGCCCCGTCGGCCAGGTCGTGCTGGACGCGGGTGTCGACCACCAGCAGGGACAGCCCCCGCGCGGCGAGGTCGAAGGGGACCTGCCGGTGGTCCAGGGTGCGGCTGTCGAGGTGGAGTGCGGCGCCCTCCTCGCAGCACATCGAGGCCATCTGGTCCATGATCCCGCAGGGCACCCCGGCGAAGCCGTTCTCGGCCTGCTGGGCGACCCGGGCCAGTTCGGGCCGGGACAGGCCGAGCGCGTACAGGTCGTCGTAGGCGGCGGCCACGGCGCACTCCAGGGCCGCCGAGGAGGACAGCCCGGCCCCGATGGGGACCGTGCTGTCCACGTGCAGGTCGGCGCCGCCGACCGGATGGCCGTTCTGACGCAGGGCCCAGACCACTCCGGCGAGGTAGCGGGCCCCGCCGCTCACCGCGCCCGGGGCCAGAGCGCCGACCGCCACCTCGGTGACCCGCCCGTCGCCCTGCGCGCTGTGCAGGCGCAGCCGGCCGTCGGTGCGGCGCCGGGCGGCGAGCACTGTGGTCTGCGGGAGGGCCATGGGCAGGGCGAAGCCGTCGTTGTAGTCGGTGTGTTCGCCGATGAGGTTGACCCGGCCGGGGGCGGCCCAGACGCCGTCCGGGGCCGAGCCGTGGACCCGGCGGAACTCCTCGCGCATCGCCCCGCGCGTCGTCCCGCGCGCCGCCTCGCGCCTCATCCGGCCGCCTCCCGCAGTCGTCGTGCGGCCGTCTCCGGGGCCACGTCGTTCATGAAGGCGTCCATGCCGGACTCGGTACCGGCCAGGTACTTGAGCTTGTCGGCGGTGCGCCGGACGGTGAACAGCTCCAGGTGCAGGGCGAGTTCCCCGCCCCCGCGGGCGGGGGCCTGGTGCCAGGCCGAGACGTACGGCGTGGGGCGGGAGCCGTCGAAGAGCCGGTCGAAGCGGCGCAGCAGGTCGAGGTAGAGGCCGGGGAATTCGCTCCGCTCCGCCTCGGTGAGGCGGGTCAGGTCGGGGACCCGGCGGTGCGGGTAGAGGTGGACCTCGTACGGCCAGCGGGCGGCGTACGGCACGAAGGCGGTCCAGTGCTCTCCGCTGAGCACCAGGCGTTCGGTGGCCGCCCGGGCGCCGGCGAGGAGGTCCTCGAAGAGGTTGCGGCCGGTGGTGGCGCGGTGGGCGGCCGCGGCGGCGATGTGCTTGGCGGTGCGCGGGGTGGTGAAGGGCAGGGCGTAGACCTGGCCGTGCGGGTGCGGGAGGGTCACGCCGATCTCCACGCCCCGGTTCTCGAAGCAGTACACCTGTTCCACGCCGGGGAGGGCGGACAGTTCCGCGGTGCGGTCGGTCCAGGCGTCCAGCACCAGCCGGGCCCGCTCCCGGGTGAGCCCGGCGAAGCCGGTGTCGTGCTCGGAGGTGAAGCAGACGACCTCGCACCGGCCGGCCGGGCCGGACAGGGCGGGGAACATGTTCTCGAAGACCGCCACCTCGTAGTCGGCGGCCGGGATCTCGGTGTACCGGTCGCCCCGGGTGGGGCAGAGCGGGCAGGCGTCGGCGGGCGGGTGGTAGGTGCGGGCCTGCCGGTGGGCGGCGATGACGACCCGGTCGCCGGTCGCCGGGTCGAGGCGTACCTCGGGCGTGCTCCGGCCGCGCTCGGGCGGGCGCCGGTCCTTGGCGCCGCGGTCCCGGCCGGGTGCCGCGTCGTAGTAGATCAGCTCGCGGCCGTCCGCGAGTTCGGTGACGGTCTTGTGCACGTCCTCACCTGTCTGTGGGCGGGCGGGCGGGTCGGGTCGGCGACGACGCCGGTCCCGATCATACGGCCGTGATACGGCCGTCCGGGGGACGGATCATGTTCCTGAGTCCGACCCCGTACGGCATCATGGCCCTGGCCGGCTGACGGGGGGATGGACGCGTGTCGCTGCACGACGGAACGGACGGGACGGACGGGACGGACGGGACGACCCACGGGACCCACGGGACGGACGACGTCGACCGGACCGACGCCGCCGGCGCAGTCGTCATCGGCGGGCGCTACCGGCTGCGCGAGCGGCTGGGGCGGGGCGGGATGGGGGTCGTCTGGCGGGCCACCGACGAGCTGCTGGGGCGTTCCGTCGCGGTGAAGATGCTGTCCCTCGACACGGGCGCCGATCCGGCGGGCGCGCTGCGCGAGGCGCGGGTCGTGGCCCAGGTCAGACATCCCCATGTGGTCGTCGTCCACGACGTCGTCGAGCACGAGGGACGGCCGGCCATCGTGATGGAGCTGGTCGACGGCGGCTCGCTCGCCGACCGGCTGGCGGCCCCGGACGGCACGCTGTCCCCTCGCGGGGCCGCCGAGCTCGGCCTGGCCCTGCTCGACGCGCTGTCCGCCGCCCACGCCCGCGGCGTGCTGCACCGGGACGTGAAGCCGGCGAACGTACTGCTGGAGGCGGGTACGGGCCGGGTGGTGCTGACCGACTTCGGGATCGCGAGCCTGCCCGGTGTGACGACCCTCAGCGGGACCGGGGTCTTCGCGGGCACGCCCGAGTACTCGGCGCCGGAGCGGATGCAGGGCGGCGACGCCGGCCCGGCCTCCGACCTGTGGTCGCTCGGCGCGCTGTTGTGCACGGCGGTGACGGGCGAGTCGCCGTTCCGCCGGGACTCGATCGGCGCCGTCCTGCACGCCGTCGTGTACGAGGAGATCCGGCCGTCGCCCCGGCTCGGGCCGCTCCTGCCGGTGGTCGGCGGACTGCTGGAGCGGGATCCGCAGCGGCGGCTGGGAGCGGCGGAGGCACGGCGCCGGCTGGCCGCCTGCGCGGCCGGCGACGGCGCGTCCGGTGGGCCCGTCGCTTATACACATCT
>NZ_WTFF01000505.1 GCF_019400985.1 Streptomyces bambusae | reverse complement strand
GCGCGGACCTGCCCGAGCGCGGGCGGCGGCCGCGACCTGCCGGTGGCGGCCGCGGTCCGGGCAGCCGGCCCGTCAGGCCGTGCTCAAGCCGTGCTCAGGTCAGGCCGTGCTCAAGCCGTACTCAGGCGGGGCCGGGTGAGGCGGTAGGCCGCGAGGGCCAGGACCAGGAGTGCCGCCGGGGCGAGCAGCTGGTTCACCGGCAGACCCGCCCCGACCATCGCGGCGCCCACCGCCCCGCCGGTGAACAGGGCCAGCAGCGACGCACCCCGCCGGAACCACGTCGCGGTGTCCCGCCCGAACGCGCTGTCGTGCCCCGGCACCGAGCCCAGGAAGGCGGTGAGGGTCCGGGTCGCCAGGGTGGTCGGCATGCCGGGGACACCGACCCGCATGCTCGTGACGTTGCGCATCCCCATCGCGCACGCCAGGACGCCGGTCACCGCCATCTGGCGGCCGGTCGGCGCGCCGTAGTGCGGCGCCAGACCCCACCCGACGACGGCCGCGCAGGCGATCAGCGCGCCCTCCGCCGCCAGTGCCACCACGAACCACCGCCGCCCGCGCGCCTGGACCGCGGCCTCCAGCCGCGCCCCGGCCACCACACCCACGGCGAAGGCGGCCAGCGAGACCGCGGGACCGAGGGTGGGCAGGTGGCCCGCCCCCGCGGCGCCGAAGGACAGGAAGAGGAGGTTGCCGGTCTGCATCGCGGTGAAGGCCGGCCCGAGCGCCAGCAGGCTCACCGCCTCGACCAGCCCGGTGACCGCAGTCAGGACGATCATGACCAGGGTGAGGGAGGACCGCGCTTCTTCGTCGCGCGCCGCGGCGGGTGCCATCAGCGGGCGGCGGAGGTCGTGCCGGGGTTCATGACGCCCGAGCGTGGCACGCGCACCCGGCCTGCGCACACGACGACACGCGCCGACCCGCCCGCGCCCGACCGAGCCCGACCTGGTCGTCAGGTGCTGGTCCGGGCCGACGCCCTGCCGACGCCCTCCCGACCCCCTGCCGACCGCCGTTCACGCCGTGCGGGCGGCCAGCAGCAGGGCGATGTCGTCCGGGCGGTCGGGTGCCTGCCCGGCCTTGCTGATCAGCCGGTCCGCGGTGTCCGCCAGCTGGTCCGGGTCGGCGTGCGCGAGCGCCCTGCGCAACTGCTCGACGCCGTCGTCGATGTCCGCGCCCGGCTGCTCCACGAGCCCGTCGGTGTACAGGGCGAGCACGGAACCCGGGTCCAGGACCAGCTCCGTGACCGGGTACCCGGCCTCGGCGTCCACGCCGAGCACCACGCCGCCCGGCAGGTCCAGCACCGCGGTCCGGCCGTCCGGTGCCCGCAGCAGGGGCTGCGGATGGCCGGCCCGGACGGCCTGGGCGGTGCCGGTGGCCGGGTCGAGCAGCACGTAGCAGCAGCTCGCGATCTGGCCGGGGTCGAGGTCGATGAGCAGCCGGTTGGTGCCGCCCACCACATCCTGCGGAGTGTTCCCGCTCAGCGAGAACGCCCGTACAGCGCTGCGCAGTTGCCCCATCGTCGCGGCGGCCGCCACCCCGTGCCCCTGGACGTCGCCGATGACCAGGGCCAGCAGGCCGTCGCCGGTCGTGATCACGTCGTACCAGTCGCCGCCCACGTCCATGCCCTGGGTGCCCGGCAGGTACCGGCCGACCGTGTCGACGTGCTCCAGCACCGGCAGCCGGTTCGGCAACAGCGCCGCCTGGAGCCCGCGGGCGAGCGCGGCCTCGGTGTCGTATCGCTGTGCCCGCTCCAGGGCCTGCGCGATGAGCCCGGCGAGCGCGGTGAGCACCGTACGCTCCTCCGGGCTGAAGCCGCGCGGCGCGTCGAAGCCGAGGATGCAGGAGCCGACCGGGCGGCCCGACGCGATCAGCGGCAGGAAGGCGCGGGCCCCGACACTGGCGTCGAGCAGGATGCCCGGGTAGGCGGCGGCCAACTGCTGCATCGACTCGAAGAAGATGGGCCGCCCGGTGGTCAGCGTCTCCACACCCGGCAGCCGCGCGTCCAGCCCCACTCCGTCGAACGGGTCGAGGAAGCCGGCGGGGAAGCCCGTCTCCCAGGCGAGGTGGAGGTGCTGCTCGCTGAGGAGGTAGATGGCGAGCTGCCGGCCGCCGAACGCCGGCAGCAGCTCCTCGGTGACCACCGCGGAGACCTGCTGGGCGGTCACCGCCTCGGTGAGAGCTATCGCCAGGGAGATGGGCCGGTAGAGCGCGGAAGCCCGGTCGGCGGGCGAGCCCAGGCCCTTGCCGGGCCCCAGCACCGAACCCGGCGCGTACACCGGCCGCTCGGCCGGGGTCAGCTGCACGGTCACCCCGACCCGGTCGGCGTACAACGCGACCGACTGCCAGACGCCGTACGGGTGGCGGGCCGGGAAGTCCACCGGTTCGCCGGACATCCACACCGCCCGGAGGTGGTCCTCGTGGGCGGGGCCGCCCAGCCACGGCAGGGCCTCCCACAGCTCGTGCCCGCACGGCTCCGGCCCCAGCAGGTCGCGGGCGCCGCGGTTGACGTACCGGACCCGGGCGAGCCGGTCCAGCCCGATCACGGCCTGCGGCAGCCGGTCCGCGGCCGCGCCGGGCGCGACGGCGAGCAGGCTCCCGGTCACCCGGCCGCCGTCCGTCCGGTCGAGTTCCAGCGTGGCGGGCTGCCCCTGCGCACCCTGCACCGGCAGCAGGTACGACCGCCCGGCCCGGCCCTCGACCAAGGCGCCCGCGGCGGCCCGCAGCCCGTCGAGGTCCGCGGCCGGCCAGCCGGCCACCAGCTCGGCGGGCGGTGGCCCGGCCGGGTCCCAGGAGAACCGCCCGGCGGCCGCCAGGGCCGGGGCGGGACGCAGCAGCGGCAGCTGGAAGCACCGGGGATCGTCGTCCCACGCCACGCGGACGCCCGCCGCGGACAGCCCGGCCAGCTCCCGGCTCAGCCGGGCGGCCGCCTCGCGCAGCCGCCGGCGGTCGGAGGGGCCCACCGGCCGGCCCGGGGTCGCCGGGCGCAGCACCATCAGCACCCCGAACCGGTCGTCGCCGTCGGCCAGCGGTTCGTACAGCGAACCGAACGGGTACGGCAGACCGGCCGCCAGCTGCGGGAAGCGGCGCATGGACGCCTCGGCGTCGGCGAGCAGCACGGCCTGACCGGAGCGGTAGGCCTCGGCGACGGGGTAGGGGCGGTTGACGACCGTCTGCCACCACGGGCGGAACAGCGGCCCCGGCAGCCCCGCCAGCACCGCCAGCCGCAGCATCGACGGGCTGTCGGAGCGCAGGTAGACCCCCCCCCCCGACCCCCCGACGGCCCCGCCCCCGCCCACCCTCGCCCCGGCGGGTACCCACGCCCGCGCGCCCCGGCCTGCCGGCCACACCCCCCGGATCGGCCCGGGCG
>NZ_WTFF01000504.1 GCF_019400985.1 Streptomyces bambusae | reverse complement strand
GGGCAGGGCCACGCCCTCGGCGCCCTGCCGCTCGGCCGGGCTGATCGGCAGCAGCTTGCGGCGGTCGCGCGGGGTGTGCGCCTCGACGTGGCCGCCGCTGAGGATCACCTGGAGGCGGCTGGAGATGTCGGCGTAGTCGTCGAAGCCGAGCACGCCGTCGGCCTCGGGGAGGGCGTCGGCGAGCTCCTTGCCGTAGCGCTCGGCCATGCAGCCGACGGCGACGACGGCCTGGGTGCGGCCATGATCCTTGAGATCGTTGGCCTCCAGCAGGGCGTCTACGGAGTCCTTCTTCGCGGCTTCGACGAAGCCGCAGGTGTTGACGACGGCGACGTCCGCGTCGGCGGCGTCCTCGACGAGCTCCCAGCCATCCGCCGCCAAGCGGCCTGCGAGCTCCTCCGAGTCCACCTCGTTACGGGCGCAGCCAAGAGTGACAAGGGCGACGGTACGGCGTTCGGGCATGGACTCAAGACTACTTTGTCCGAACGCCGACCCCTGCCCCAAGTCCCGGTAAACCAAGATCGTCTCGATGAAACGGAGATCCCCGGGGCGCAGGTTCGCACCCCGGGGGATCCGGAACCGGAAATTCAGCCTGCCTGGGCCGGGCCGGCCTGGCGGGGGTCGTCCTTGGTGTACGTGAGGCGTTCCACCTGCCCCGGCTGGAAGTCGTCCTTGATCTCCTTGCCGTTCACGAACAGCTGGACGGCCCCGGCGTCACCGAGCACGAGGTCGATGGACTCCTTGTCGGTGAACGTCTTGGAGTCGCCCATCGCGAGGGTGCCGTCGAAGAGCAGCCGCCCGCTGTGGTCCTTCGCCGAGATCCAGCTCTCGCCGTCGGCCGCCGTCAGCACGACCGTGACCATGTCCTTGGGCGCGGCCGCGATGGCGCTGTCCGAAGGCTCCGGCTTGGGCGCCTGGGGGGCCTGCGGGGTCTGGGGCTGCTGGGACGGCTGGGCGCCGGACTGCTTGGGCGCCGGCTTGGGCGCGGCGGAGCCCTCCGCCACCGGCCGCCGGGCGCCGTCGTCGCTCCCGCCGAAGGCGGTGAAGCCGACGAAGCCGATCACGGCGACGATCGCCGCGACCATGGCCGCGGTCCAGTTCGGCCGCTGCCGCTCCGGCCGGATCCGCTCGGCCTCGAACAGGGGCGCGGCGGGGGTCGGGGCCGGCCGGCCGCCGTGGGCGGCGTCGTAGGCCTCGACCAGCGGAACGGGATCGAGCCCGACGGCCCGGGCGAGCGTACGGACGTGGCCGCGGGCGTACACGTCGCCGCCGCACCGCGTGAAGTCGTCCTGCTCGATCGCGTGCACGATCGGGATGCGCACGCGGGTGACGGAACTGACCTCGTCGACGGTGAGCCCGGCGGCGATCCGGGCCTTCTTCAGGGCCGTCCCGATGGAGGAACCACCGTCGGACGGAACGAGCCGGTCCTCGGACCGGTCGTCGGTCGAAGGCTGGTCGTCTTCAGGGGAGTTGGAGTTGCCGATGGACACAAGGGCGCCTTTCGAGCGTGTAGCCACCTGCTGGATTCCCAGTCTAGGGGGGTGACGAAAGGGTGGAGCAACCGGAGGGTGGACTCCGTACGCCATCCGTATGGCGGCCGGGGTTCCTGGTGGAGCGGGGGTGCGTGGGTGCGGTACGGAGCCGTCCCTTTCCCTCAACTTGACGCGCGGCCAAGGGAAACGGTTGTCCCGCGTTCCCTTACGGGTGAGACACCGTTGCGTTACGGCTGGGACTCTCCGCGGATGACGGCCAGGACGTCGTCCAGCTCATCCGGTTTGACCAGGACGTCGCGCGCCTTGGACCCCTCGCTGGGCCCCACCACGCCCCGCGACTCCATCAGGTCCATGAGCCGCCCGGCCTTGGCGAAGCCCACGCGGAGCTTGCGCTGGAGCATGGAGGTGGAGCCGAACTGGGTGGAGACCACCAGCTCCGCCGCCTGGCACAGCAGGTCCAGGTCGTCGCCGATCTCCTCGTCGATGTCCTTCTTCTGCTTCTGCCCGACGGTGACGTCGTCCCGGAAGACGGGCGCCATCTGGTCCTTGCAGTGCTGGACGATCCCGGCGATCTCGGCCTCGGTGACGAAGGCGCCCTGGAGGCGGACCGGCTTGTTCGCCCCCATCGGCAGGAACAGCCCGTCGCCCTTGCCGATGAGCTTCTCCGCGCCCGGCTGGTCCAGGATCACCCGGCTGTCGGCGAGCGAGGAGGTCGCGAAGGCGAGCCGGGAGGGCACGTTCGCCTTGATCAGGCCGGTGACCACGTCCACGCTCGGCCGCTGGGTGGCGAGCACCAGGTGGATGCCGGCGGCCCGGGCCAGCTGCGTGATGCGGACGATGGCGTCCTCGACGTCGCGCGGGGCGACCATCATCAGGTCCGCCAGCTCGTCCACGATCACCAGCAGGTACGGGTACGGGGTCAGCTCGCGCTCGCTGCCCGGGGGCAGCTTGACCTTGCCGCTGCGGATCGCCTCGTTGAAGTCGTCGATGTGCCGGTAGCCGAAGGCGGCCAGGTCGTCGTAGCGCAGGTCCATCTCGCGCACGACCCACTGCAGGGCCTCGGCGGCCCGCTTGGGGTTGGTGATGATCGGCGTGATCAGGTGCGGGATGCCCTCGTACGCCGTCAGCTCCACCCGCTTGGGGTCCACCAGGACCATCCGCACGTCCTCCGGGGTGGCGCGGACCATGATCGAGGTGATCAGGCAGTTGATGCAGGAGGACTTGCCGGAGCCGGTGGCGCCGGCCACCAGCACGTGCGGCATCTTCGCCAGGTTGGCCATCACGTAGCCGCCCTCGACGTCCTTGCCGAGCGCCACCAGCATCGGGTGGTCGTCCTCGGCGGAGTCGGCCAGGCGCAGGACGTCGCCGAGGTTGACCATCTCGCGGTCGGTGTTCGGGATCTCGATGCCCACGGCGGACTTGCCGGGGATGGGCGAGATGATCCGCACGTCGGGCGAGGCGACGGCGTACGCGATGTTCTTGGTCAGGGCGATGATCCGCTCGACCTTCACCGCGGGGCCGAGCTCCACCTCGTAGCGGGTGACCGTCGGGCCCCGGGTGAAGCCGGTGACCTTCGCATCGACCTTGAACTCGGCGAAGACGTTCGTCAGGGACGCCACGATCGCGTCGTTGGCGGCGCTACGGGTCTTGCCGGGGCCGCCGCGCTCCATCAGGTCGAGCGAGGGCAGGGCGTAGGTGATGTCACCGCGCAGCTGGAGCTGCTCGGCGCGCGGCGGCAGCCCGCCGGTGGGCTCCGGCGGGGCCTTGGTCAGGTCCGGGACGACGAACCCGGCGGACGCGGAGCCGGATGCGGAGCCGGCGGACGCGGAGCCGGTGGGCTTCGCGGGGCGGCCGGCTTCCTCGGCCGGGGCCGTTGTTGCGGTCGGGGCGCCGGGG
>NZ_WTFF01000503.1 GCF_019400985.1 Streptomyces bambusae | reverse complement strand
GGCCGGTGCGCCTCGTGCCAGCCGGGGGCGGCGGGGGCGGCCGGCGGATGGGCCGGGGGCGGCGGGTAGGCCCCTGCCGGCGCGTCGGCGCCCGGGCCGAACGACGCATAGGGGGTCGGGCGGTTCTCCTGGGGCTCGCCTGCGCGGCGGTGGCTCTCGGTCATGGTCACGACTCTGTCCGTCGTACATGAGAGCTTCCTGAGCGCCGGCTGAGAAGCCCGACAGAACCGCGTATGCCCGATATAAAGCCCGCTGCGTAAGCCCGTCGCTGCGTAAGCCCGCTGCTGTGAAGCCCGCTGCTGTGAAGCCTGCGGCAGATCGTTACGAGCAGCCGCAGGAGCGGCGGATCACCAGCGCCGACGGGAACTGCTTCAGGCGCTCGCGGCGCGACCCGGCGACGCGCAGCGCGTCGTCCAGCACCAGGTCCACCGCGGCCCGGGCCATCGCCGGCCGGTCCGAGGCGATCGTGGTCAGCGGCGGGTCGGTGAGGGCCGCTTCCTTGACGTCGTCGAAGCCGGCGACCGCCAGCTCGCCCGGCACGTCGATGCGCAGCTCGCGGGCAGCGCGCAGGACACCGATCGCCTGGTCGTCGGTGGCGCAGAAGACCGCCGTGGGGCGGTCGGGGCGGGCCAGCACCTCCAGGGCGACCCGGTACGCGTCGTAGCGGTTGTAGGGGGCCTCGATCAGCCGGCCCTCGATCGAGCGGCCGGCCTCCAGCATCGCGCGCCGCCAGCCCTCGACGTGGTCGGCGACCGGGTCGCCGACGGACGGGGTGTTCTCGATGCCGCCGATGCAGGCCACGTACGCGTGCCCGTGCTCCAGCAGGTGGCGGGTGGCGAGCTGGGCGCCCCCGATGTCGTCGGTCACCACCGCGACGTCGTCGATGGCCTCGGGCCGCTCGTGCAGCAGCACCACGCGGGCGTCCCACGCCTCGATCTCGCTCGCGGCGCGCTCGCTCATGCCCTGGCTGACCAGGATCAGGCCGGAGACCCGCATGCCGAGGAAGGCCCGCAGGTAGTGGACCTCGCGCTCGTCCCGGTAGTCGGAGTTGCCGACCAGGACCATCTTCCCGCGCTCGGCGGCGGCCTGCTCGACCGCGTGCGCCATCTCCGCGAAGAAGGGCTGGCGGGCGTCCGGGACGATCATGCCTATGAGGTCCGTACGCCGCGACGCCATCGCCTGCGCCACTCTGTCGGGCCGGTAGCCCAGCTCCTTGATCGCGCCCAGGACGCGCTCGCGGGTGGCCGGAGCGACCGGCCGGGGTCCGTTGTTGATGACGTAGCTCACGACGGCGGTGGAGGTCCCCGCCAGTCGTGCCACATCGTCCCGCGTCACTTTGGCCACGGGCTGGAGTCTACGCGGGGTGACCTACCTCTGGGCAGGTCGTCCTGCGGTTTGGACGCCGACGGCGGGTTCCGCCATCCGGGTGACGCCACCGCGCGCCTCCGGACCGTCCCCTGCGCCGGCTCCTGCGCCGGCTCCTGCGCCCGCCTCGGCGGCCGCCTTCGTACGGGCCTCCTCGGCGGCCCGCTCGACCTTCTCGGGCGCGACGAAGCGGTAGCCGACGTTCCGTACGGTGCCGATCAGCGACTCGTGCTCGGGGCCGAGCTTGGCCCGCAGCCGCCGCACGTGGACGTCGACGGTCCGGGTGCCGCCGAAGTAGTCGTAGCCCCACACCTCCTGGAGCAGCTGGGCGCGGGTGAAGACCCGGCCCGGGTGCTGCGCGAGGTACTTGAGCAGCTCGAACTCCTTGAAGGTCAGGTCCAGGACCCGTCCCTTCAGCTTGGCCGAGTACGTCGCCTCGTCCACGGACAGGTCGCCGTTGCGGATCTCCATCGGGGAGTCGTCGGCGCCGAGCTGCTGGCGGCCGGTCGCCAGCCGCAGCCGCGCCTCGACCTCGGCGGGGCCGGCGGTGTCGAGCAGGACGTCGTCGATGCCCCAGTCGGCGGTGACGGCGGCCAGGCCGCCCTCCGTGACCACGAGGATCAGCGGGCAGCCGGGCCCGGTGGACCGCAGCAGCTGGCACAGCGACCGCACCTGGGGGAGGTCGCGGCGCCCGTCGACGAGGATGACGTCGGCACCCGGGGTGTCCACGAGGGCCGGGCCCTCGGCGGGGGCCACGCGGACGTTGTGGAGCAGCAGGCCGAGGGCGGGCAGCACCTCGGTGGACGGCTGCAGGGCGTTGGTCAGCAACAGCAGGGAACTCATCGCCGCGGCCCCCCTGCCGGAGCGGTCGGACGGTCGTGCACGGTTCGCTGGCCCATCACGTCGGTTCCTCCTCGGTCCCGTCCCGGGCGGCCGGTGGATCTCGCGGCACTGCTTCGTACGTGGTCCGGTCCGGCGCCCGCGCCCTGGGGCCGAACCGGTTCTGCGGTCTTGCTCGCGCTCGTTCGCGTGTTCTTCTTCGCGCTCCGTGTGCGGTTCTGCGTGTGCTGCTCTTCGCGCGCTGTTCAACGCGCTGAAAGCACAAAAGGACCCGGGGGCAACGTTGCCCGGATCCTCTTC
This sequence comes from Streptomyces bambusae, assembly GCF_019400985.1. Lineage (GTDB taxonomy): Bacteria > Actinomycetota > Actinomycetes > Streptomycetales > Streptomycetaceae > Streptomyces > Streptomyces bambusae_A. The sequence continues at coordinate 882 of NZ_WTFF01000503.1, read as the reverse complement.
GCTACCAGGGTAGCCCACCGGCCTTCGGCGGGCCGAGGGATCGGGGCGCTCCACTTCTGTGGTTCCCGCCACGCCCGGCACCCTCTTATCCACCGGTTTCACCGTATCGGTGGACCCGGGCCGGGCCGGTCGGGCGCACGGGGGGCGCGCCGGGGCACACGGGGGTCGGGGCCCCGAGGGGTCATCATGGAGGCCGACGGTACGTGCCGTACCGGTACGTGCCGCCGTACGCGGCCGACGATTGGAGCTGTAGTGGCAACCGGAACCATCCGCTACTGGGCGGCGGCCAAGGCCGCGGCCGGTGCGGCGGAGGAGCCGTACCAGGCGGTGACCCTGGCCGAGGCGCTCGACGCCGTGCGCGCGGCGCATCCGGGGGAGCTCAGCCGGGTGCTCCAGCGGTGCTCCTTCCTGGTGGACGAGCAGCCGGTGGGCACGCGCCCGCACGACTCCGTACAGCTGACCGAGGGCGGCACCGTCGAGGTCCTCCCGCCGTTCGCGGGCGGGTGAGCGGGCCGCGATGAGTACGACCGACGACTACGAGTACGGGCCCGGCCAAGGCGTGAACGGTCAGGGCGCGAACGGGCCCGGCCAGGGCGCGAGCGGGCCCGGCGCGAGCGGTCAGGGCCGCGACGCCCAGGCCCCGCAGCTGGCCGAGGACCCGTACAGCACCCAGACCTGGCAGTCGGCCACCTGGGACACGACGTACCAGCCGGCGCTGCGGCCGGACACGACGCCTGCCGGCGGCCAGGCCCAAGGCCCGGGCGCGGGCCGTGCCGCGGGCGCCCCGGGCCCTGTCCCTTACACTCCCCTGTAGACGCCTCCGCGCTCTCGCGTGGACATGATAGGTGTGGCTGGCGGTTGTAGAAGACGGCTATCGACGTA
>NZ_WTFF01000502.1 GCF_019400985.1 Streptomyces bambusae | reverse complement strand
ACACCGCCGCGCGCGGGCGTGGCGGCCACGCGCCGCCGGCCCGCGGGGGCGGCGGGGGTACGGGTCCGGCTGGCGCCGGTGCGGGCCCGGCTGTCCGCGTGGAGGACGCGCCTGCCGCTGCCGTCGCGCGGGCGGGGCTGACGGCGCGGGCGTCCCGCCCGGCCTGTCCGCCGGCATGCGAGAACGCCGGTGCGCCGAAGCTCGATCCCCCCGAGCCTCGCCGCACCGGCGTTCCGCTTCCCCCACCCCCGTGGTCCGGATCGAGGTGCCCGGCCCGCTCCGCAGCCCCGTGTCGGCGGTGCGGGCCGGGCGCCCCCGTCCGTCGCTCCCATTCTGGTGTTCACCCAGGTGGGAGCCCATCCGTACGCATACTCATCCTGACGCCTAGGTACGGATACCCAGTTCTACGCCCCGACGGGTGCAGGCGGCACCGCCGACCGGGGGTAGTGGACTGCCGGGTCAGTCAGCGGCTTCCGCTCACCCGTCCGCGCAGCAGCAGGGACAGGGCCGAGTGGACGTCGTCCAGCGAGCGTTCGCGCTGGAAGGACTGCCAGTCCAGGGCGGCCACCAGCACCATCCCGACCAGGGCGGCCGCCGTGAGCGGTACGTCGATCTCGCTGCTGAGCTCGCCCCGCTCGACGCCCTCGCGCAGCACCTTCTCCACGACGGCCACGGCCTCCTGACGGACCACCATGAGGGTGGACTGCCAGGCCCGGTTGGTGCGCCAGAGTTCGGCGACGTAGAGCTGGGTGAAGGCCGGGTAGCGGTCGATGAAGACCAGGCCGGCCCGGATCATGGCGTCCAGGGCCTCGATCCGGGTGCCGCCGCGGGCCTCGGTCCCGTCGGCGGCCGCCTGCAGCGAGGCGGTCAGCAGTCCGACCCCGTGCCGGAGCAGTTCCTCGAAGAGCTCCGTCTTGCTGGCGAAGTTGTAGTAGACGGTGCCCTTCGCGACGCCCGCGCGCTCGGCGATCTCGTCGACCGTGGTCGCGGAGAACCCCTGCTCGGCGATGAGGGTGACGGCCGCCTCGTAGAGCTTCTGGCGGGTGGCCTGGCGGCGGCCGGTGGGGCCGCCGGTGCCGGTGGGGCCGGTGCTGGTGCTGCTGTCCATGGCGCTGATTGTCACAGTTCCGTCCCCTACAGGCTCAGTTCAGGGTGCAGCCGGTCCATGGTCCACACCTGCTTGCCGCGGGCGGCGAGCGCGGTGAGGGCCAGGGCGCCCACCGTGAAGGCGGCCAGGACCGCGCAGCCCGTCCAGACGGCCGCCAGGTCGCCGCCGGTGATGAGCCGGCGCAGGCTCTCGACGACGTAGGACATCGGCAGGTAGGAGTGGATGGCGTTGAAGAAGCCGGGGCTCGTCTGGATGGGGTACGTACCGCCGGCGGAGGTCAGCTGGAGCATGAGCACCACGAGGACCAGGATCCGGCCGGCCGCGCCGAACTTGGCGTTCAGCCACTGCACGATGGCTGCGAAGCAGCCGGTGACCAGGGCGAGGAAGCCGATGGTGGCGGCCGGGTGCGCCATCTCCAGGCCGAGGCCGAAGTGGAGGACGGACATCAGCATGGCGACCTGGGCGACGCCGAGGGAGGCGACCGGCAGCCAGCCGGCGAGCGCGATCCGCCAGGGGGAGGCGCCGGTGGCCAGCGCCCGCCGGTTGAGCGGCTGGATCAGCATGTACGCGACCATCGCGCCGACCCAGAGGGACAGCGGGATGAAGTACGGGGCGAAGCCGGTGCCGTAGTTGGGCGCCTTGTGCAGGGACTCGTTGGCGAGCTTGACCGGGTCGGCCATGACCTCGGTGCGGGCGTCGCGCTGCTGCTCGTCGTAGTCGGGGATCTTGTCGACGCCGTCGTGCAGGCCGGAGGCCAGGGCGCCGTTGCCGTCGGCCACCTTGTAGATGCCGCCGCTCAGGCTGTGGGCGCCTTCGCCGAGCTTGCCGACACCCTTGTCGATCTTGGCGGAGCCGGAGGTGGCGGAGCCTATGCCGGCGTGCAGCTTGACCATGCCATCGGCAACCTGCTGGGCTCCGGAGTTGAGGGCGTTGACCTTCGCCACAGCCGCGTCGAGGTCGGAGGCCAGGCCCGGAGCCGCTGCGGCGAGGTCGCGGGCCTTCTTCTCCAGGTCGGTCAGCTGGGAGCGGAGCTTGGTCAGGTCCGCTCCCTGGCCCTTGACCAGGGTGTTGACGTCGCCGGCGAGCCGGGCGCCGTCGGCGGTCGCGGCCTTGATCTTGGCGAGCTCGGGGCAGACTGCGGGCGCAGGCTGGGAGACGGGCTTCACGCAGTGCTTGGTGTGGGTGTCCGCGGCGAGGGTGGATGCGTTCTGGGTGACGCGGGCCGCTGCGGGCGCCCTCTCGACGAACTTCTCCAAGTTCTTCTCGACGACATCGGCGGTGTCGGCGACCAGCCGCGCGGTGTTGGCGATGGTCTGCGGGTTGTCCCGGATGAAGGGACGGGCCTTGTCCGCGGCGCCGTTGACCTTGTTCGCCAGGGTCTGGGTTCCGTTCGCGACGTCCCTGGAACCCTTCTCCAGCTTGCCGGCGGCGGTGTTGAGCTGGCTGAGGCCGCCGGCGAGTTCGCCGGTCTTCTCCTTGGCCGTGTCCAGGCCGTCGGCGAGGTCGGCGGCGCCCTTCTGGGCCTTGCCCGCGCCGTCGGCGAGCTTGTCGGCGCTGCCGGCGGCCTCGGCGGTCTTGTCGTGCAGGTCGGAGAAGCTGACGAAGATCTTGTCGAGGAAGCCGCGGGAGGCGTTGGTGGACGCGGCGGCGCGGACCTCGGAGAAGACGGTGCGGGAGATCGAGCCGACGACGTAGTTGTTGGCGTCGTTGGTCTTGACCTGGAGCGCGCCGGTGGTGGGGTCGTCGCCGGAGCTGGAGGCGATCTTCTCGCTGAAGTCGGCCGGCATGGTCAGGGACAGGTAGTACGTCCCGTTCTCCAGGCCCTTGGCGGCCTGCTCCGCGCTGACCTCCTTCCAGTCGAAGGTCTTGCTGTCGCGGAGCTTCTTGGTGATCTCGTCGCCGGCCTCGATGCGCTTGCCGTCGACGGTGGCGCCGCGGTCGGCGTTGACCAGCGCGACGGGCACCTTGTCGAGGCGGCTGTACGGGTCCCAGAACGACCACAGGTACAGGGCGCCGTAGAGCAGCGGCAGCAGGAGCAGCGCCACGAGCGCGGCCCGGGGGAGCTTCCCCCGCCCGAACCGCTTGAGCTCAAGCGCGGCGAGCTTCGGCGAGCGCATCGTCCGTCGTCCCCTTCGTCGTGTCGGTGGTGTCGGTGGTGTCGTCGGTGGCGTCCGCCTGCGCGGCGGGCGCGCCGGCCGTGCCGTCCGCCGGGGCGGCGGCCTCGGCCCGGGCGGTGTCGTCTGCCTGGGCGCCTGCTTCGGCGCGGGCGGTCTCGCCGGCCT
>NZ_WTFF01000501.1 GCF_019400985.1 Streptomyces bambusae | reverse complement strand
GCATGAGCTATCTAACACTTAATCACATGTCGACAGTCAGGTGGATATAACACGCGTACGATCGGCGGCGGCGTAAGATGTGTCTAACAGACAGCGCGGCGGCCGCTCTCTGGCGGCTGACGGGCCGCACCCACGACACGGCGCCGGTGATCGCGGACCAGCTCGTGCGGTGCGGTGAGCTGCACAAGCCCCATCTCGGGGCGCTGCGCGCGCTGGTGGCGATGCATCTGCTCCCGGCGGCCGCCCGGCCCGCGGTACGGCACATCGCCACCTCCGCACGGCGCGTGGTGTCCGGCTTCCCGTACGACGCGACGCCCCACCCGGACCTGGAGGCGCGGCGGCTGGCACGGCGACTCCTCACCGCCCCGGCGCCGTCGGCCTGAGCGGCGCCACCGGGGCGGCCGGGCGGAATCGGGTCCCGGCCCGCGCCGCCGGCCCGTCGACCGGGCGGCTGCTCAGGAGAAATAGGATTCGAGCGGGCCGCGGCGGCGGACGTCGAGCGTCGCGCAGTGGAACGAGCCGCCGAACGGCGCGTAGTGCATCAGGTCGACGGGGATCGGCTCGAAGCCCCACTTCTCCAGTGCGCGCAGCATGCCGGTGTGGTGCCGCTCCGCGATCACGCGTCGTTCGTCGAGCATGAGGACGTTCATGCTGAGCCATTTCCCGCACATCGAGGTGATCTTGAGCAGTCGGTCGGTGACCGGGTCGGGCTCGGGGGCGATCAGGACGTCCCAGGACCGCAGGACCTCGGGCAGCCGGTCGACGTCGACGTACTCGGGATTGACCAGCACCTTGCCGGGCGCGAGCGGGATGAGCGTGGTGTCGATGTGCATGGGCGTGCGGCAGCGGCTCTCGACCTCGTGGATGCGGTAGCCGTCTCCCAGGTGGCGGCGCAGCCACTCGATGCCCATGCCGTTGGTGACGTTGCTGCGCGTGACGAACAGGTCGCGCCCGGCGCGGACGAAGTCCGCCGCGTCGAACACCGGCTCGAACTCGGTGAGGATGTAGCGCACGGGCTCGCCGGCCTCGGGGACCCGGTAGTCCGGGTCGAACAGCGCGTCGGTGAGCTGCGGCCGGGGCGCCGCCGTCCAGCGGGCGCCCCGCCGGAAGTAGTCCTTGAGCAGCGTGCGGTAGGAATGGCTCTCGTAGTACCGGCACGGCCAGGCCATCGGGGTCTCGATGATCTCGTCGCCGACGACGAGCATGCTGTCGCGGGGGCAGGTGCTGCAGAAGCCGCGCGAGGACCAGTCCGGCGTGCCGAAGCGCTGCCGGTGGTCCACCAGGTCGGGGCGCGTGACCGTGATGCCGAGGGACTCCAGGAGCGCGACGAACCCGTCGAGCTCCTCCTGGGCCGGCTCCAGCATCCTGGGCGGGAACCGGTATCCGGCGGCGAGCCCCTGCAACCGGGCCGCCCACGGGGGGATGTTGCAGGCCACGACCGGATGGCGGGAGGGGATCGTCGCTCCGTCGAGGCGGCCGACGACGACCTCTTCCAGCGGGTCCCACTCGTTGTGCGAGCTGACGGGCGAAGCGGGGCGCTCCGCGACGGCTTCGGACAGGGCGGACGGCGCCGACATGGACTTCCTCCCGGGGCCCGGGGTGGGATCACGTCGATTATCGATGACCTGCAGCCCGTGGGCCACACGGCGTTCGGGTGGTCCTGCGGGCCTGGGCCCAGCGTGCCTCACACGTCAAGCATTCGCTGATTCCGGCATTCACTGATTCCGGCCGAGGGAGCGCAGGAGGTTCCTGTCGGGCTTGCCCGCCGCCGTCAGGGGGATGTCGTCGACGAGGTGCACCTCCTCGGGTGCGTGCATCCGGCCCTTGCGCGCGGTGACGAACTCCTGGACGGAGGCCTGGACCGCGGCCTGGACGGCGGCCCGGTCGGGTTGGTCGGGTTGGTGGCCGGGTGCGGGCACCACGGCCGCGTGGACGTGTTCCACCGCATCGGCGTCGCGGACGCCGAAGACCGCGACGCGGGCGACGGCCGGGTGGGTGAGGAGGAGCTCCTCCAGCTCGGAGGGGCAGACGTGCCCGCCGACCACGATGATCACGTCCCGGAGCCGGTCGACGACGTAGAGGTAGCCGTCCTCGTCGAGGTAGCCCAGGTCCCCGGTGCGCAGCCAGCCGTCCTGGAGCACCTCGGCCGTGAGGTCGGGCCGCTTCCAGTAGCCGGGCATGACCCCGGGCGAGCGGACCTGGATCTCGCCCTGTTCGCCCGGCGGCAGGGTCGTGCCGTCGGCGTCCCGGACGGCGAGCTGGACACCGGGCACGGCCCTGCCCACGCTGATCCGGCCGTCGTGTCCGGTGCGGCCGTGCTCGTGCGGGGCGAGTGCGGTGATGTTCTGCGCCTCCGCCTGGCCGTACCCGCTCTCCAGGACGGGGCCGAAAACGTCGAGCGCCTCGCGCAGCCTGGCCGGTGAGGCGGGGCAGCCGCCGTAGGCGAGGCGGCGCAGGCTGGAGAGGTCGGTGCCGGCGAGGGCCGGGTGGTCGAGCAGCTGGTACAGCTGGGGCGGCAGGAGCCAGATGTGGGTGATCCGTTCCCGCTCGATGGCGGCCAGGACCTCGCCCGGATCGAAGCCGCGCTGGAGTACGACGGAACCGCCGCGGTAGAGGTGGAGGTCGGCGTAGAGGCCGGCGAGGTGGGCGATCGAGGTGCAGGCGAGGTAGCGGGGCCGGTCCCCGCGGTCGCCGAGGGGGGAGTCGAGGGCGCGCCGGTAGGAGCCGTGCAGGGCGAGGATGCCCTTGGGGATGCCGGTGGTGCCGCCGGTGTGGCGGATGCTGCGGTGGTCGTCGGGGGCGATCCGCACGGCCGGCGGCCGCGCCGGCTGCCGTGCGGAGGCGGCCACGACGTCCTCCTCGGCGGAGCCGGGGCCGAGGGCGAGGACGACCGGGACGTCGACCAGGGACCGCAACTCCTTGACGGCCGCGTACTGTTCGCGGTCGACGAGCAGCATGTCCGTGTCCGCGCTCGTCACGATGTCGGCCAGGGCCGGGGCGCTCATCCCGTCGTACAGGTTCACCACGCGGGCGCCGGCCAGATGCGCGGCGTAGCGGGCCCCGAGCGCCTCGGCGGTGTTGCCGGTGAGCAGGGCCACGGTGGTACCGCGGCCCGCACCCCGGTCGGCCAGTTCTCCGGCCAGGCGGCACGTGGAGTCCCGGAACTCCCCCGCCGTCAGGTGCGTACCGTCCGCGGTCGTCACGACCGGACGCTCGGGGGTCGCCGACAGCACGTCCATGACGGCTTCGGCGTAGCTGACGAATTCCGGCTGGTTCATGCCCACTTCTTCCGTGGAGGCGTGCGCGTGTCCGCTGGGTACGGGCGCCCGGGCCGTGCCCCGGGCACCGCGGTCGCGGTGCCCGGGTCCCGCTCGCCGTCCATGATGGGGCGTCGGGCGGCGGCGCCACCAGGGCGCGACCCGGACGGGGGCCGGGCCTCGCC
>NZ_WTFF01000500.1 GCF_019400985.1 Streptomyces bambusae | reverse complement strand
TTTGTCGGCTGCGTGATCTGTTTATAATGGACATCCCCCGGCGGCCCCCGGCGGCCCGGGTGGCCGTGCCCCTTCGCGCCGCGGGCTCGCTCGCTGGCTGGGGGCCGGAGGCGGTGTGCATCGGCACCGCCGACGTGGGCTGGACCGGTCTCGCCCGTGCGCTGGGCAGCCGTCTCGGCCTGGCCGTGGAGCCGCTGCCCCCGCTGCTGGACTCGCTCGTCTGGGACCTGCGGCTGCCGCGGGTCCTGATGGCGGCCCTCGTCGGCGCCTCGCTCGCCGTGTGCGGCACGGTGCTCCAGGCCGTCACCCGCAACGCGCTGGCCGACCCGTACCTGCTCGGCGTCTCCTCGGGCGCGTCGGCGGGCGCGGTCACGGTCCTCGTCCTCGGGGTGGGCGCGAGCGCGCTCGGGCTCACGGGCGGGGCGTTCGCCGGCGCCGTGCTCTCCTTCGCCCTGCTCCTGCTGCTGTTGCGGCGCACCGGACCGGACTCGGTCCGCATCGTCCTCACCGGCGTGGTCGTCGGCCAGCTCTTCACGGCGCTCACGTCGCTCGTGCTGATGGCCTCCGCCGACGCGGACACCACCCGGGCCGTCACCCACTGGCTGCTCGGCTCGATGGCGCCCGCCCGCTGGGACACCGTCACGGTCTGCGCGATCGTCACCCCGCTGGGGCTGGTGGCCGCGTGGCTCTGCTCGAACGCCCTCGACGGGCTCGCCTTCGGCACCGACACGGCCGCCTCCCTGGGGATCGGCGTACGGCGCACCAGGACGCTGCTGCTCGTGGTCACGGCCGTGCTGACCGCGGTGGCGGTGGCCACCGTCGGCGCCATCGGATTCGTCGGGCTGATCGTCCCGCACGGAGTGCGGTTCCTGGTCGGGCCGCTGCACCGCGTGCTGCTGCCCTGCGCGGCGCTCGTGGGAGCGGTGTTCCTGGTGTGGACGGACGCGCTGGCACGGATCGCCTTCGCGCCCCGCGAGGTGCCCGTGGGCGTGATCACCGCCCTGCTGGGCGTACCCCTCTTCCTCCTCGTCCTGCGCAGGCGGGGTGACCTGTGAGGATCACCGCCGAGGCACTGAGCTGGTCCGTGGCGGGCAACCCGGTCGTACGCGGGGTCGACGCCGACATCGCCCCCGGCGAGACGGTCGGGCTGCTCGGCCCGAACGGCTCCGGCAAGTCCTCGCTGCTGCGCTGCCTGGCGGGTCTGCGGCCGCCCGGGGCGGGCACCGTCCGCTACGACGGCGAGTCCGTACGCGGCTGGGGCGCGCGCCGGATCGCCTGCCGCGTGGCCTTCGTCGAGCAGGACGCCGGCACGGACAGCGACCTGCGGGTCGCCGACGTCGTGGGCCTGGGGCGCACGCCGTTCCGGGACCGCTGGCGCGGACCGGACGCCACCGACCGGGCGGTCGTCGCCGCGGCGCTGGAGCGCCTCGGGCTCAGCGCGCTCGCCGACCGCTCCTGGAAGGCGCTGTCGGGCGGCGAGCGGCAGCGCGCCCACATCGCCCGCGCGCTCGCGCAGCAGCCGTACGCCCTGCTGCTGGACGAGCCCACCAACCACCTCGACGTCAGACACCAGCTGGAACTGATGGAGCTGCTGTCCGGAACCAGCCGTACGGTCCTGGTCGCGCTGCACGACCTGTCGCTGGCCGCCCGGTACTGCGACCGCCTGCTGCTCCTGCACCACGGCCGCCTGGTCGCCTCCGGCCCGCCCGCCGCCGTCCTGACGGCCGAACGGCTGGCCGAGGTCTTCGAGGTGGACGCCGAACTCACCACCGACGCCCTCGGACACCCTGCGGTCGTCTACCGCGGACCGCTCGGAGCACCGGCCCCGGCCCCGGCTCTTGCTCCTGCTCCTGATCCCGCTCCTGCACCAGTCCCGGCCGAGGCGCCGACGCCTCTGTCCGCCCAGTGAAAGAGGAATCCCGACCCATGACCCACCCGCACCACTCCAGCCCCACGGCGACCACGATCACGACCGTCGACTCGCTCGTCGAGGCGGTCCTGGCCGGCGAGCACGGTCCGCTCCCCGCCTCGCTCGTGGCCACCAGCGTGTTCTGGATCCACCACGGCACCCGCTTGGCCGGAGGCGACACCACCTATCTCAACCAGTACGTCCTGGTCCGCCTCGGCGGCTCCTTCGGAGGCTGCGCCTTCGAGGCGGGAGAGGTCGACCCGGCGCTGTGCCGCGACGCCTCCGGCACTCCCCTCGACGTCCTGCTGCGCGAGGCCCCGCGCCCGCTGCGGATCGCCGCCCTCGACGCCTACCTCTGCGAGACCCGCCCGCACCGCGCGGCCGGCGAGGCGGGCGGGGCCGAGCCCGTCACCCTCCCCGCCGGAACCCCGGAGATCCGCGCCCGGGCGCGCGACGCGGCGATCGCCGGCCTGTTGGACATCGAGGAGGGTGCCGAAGTCGGCCTCATCGGCGTCGTCAACCCCCTCGTCGCCGCCATCCGCGAGCGCGGCGGCGTACCACTGCCCTGCGACTTCAACCTGAGGACGACCCAGTGGGGCGACCCCGTCACCGCCGACATGCACGAGGTGCTGGAGCGGGCGGACGCCGTCATCGCGACCGGAATGACCCTGAGCAACGGGTCCTTCGACACCATCCTCGGGCGCTGCCGCTCCCGGGGCGTCCCGCTGATCGTCTACGCGCAGAGCGGCAGCGCCGTCGCCCGTGCCTTCCTCGGCTCGGGGGTGACCGCCCTGTCCGCCGAGCCGTTCCCCTTCTCCCAGTTCAGCGCCGAGGAGACGGTCCTGTACCGCTACCGGGCGGTGGACGGCGCGTGATCCCCACCGTCCTGGCGGCGACACCCGGTGCCGCCGGCCTCCGCACCGGCACCGGGTGCGCCTCCTTCCACCACGGCGAGATCCTCCAGGGCGTCTTCCTCGACGGCGCCGGGCGGCGGTGCGCGGGCCTGGTCACGCTGCCGATGGCCGAACCCGGCAGCCGTGCCGAGTTCACCCGCCGGCCCGGCACGGCGCCCGCGGCGCTCACCGTCGTACCCGCCGGGCGTACGAAGGCCGCGCGGGCCGCGGCCCTGGCCGTGGCGGAGTGCGCACGGTGGGCCGGGGAGCCGCCGTGCGGCGGGGAGCTGCGGCTCACCGGTGACGTCCCGGTGGGTCTGGGGATGGGCAGCTCCACCAGCGACGTCATCGCCACCGTGCGCGCGGTCGCGGACGCGTACGGGCGGCGCCTGGCGCCCGCCACGGTCGCCCGGCTGGCCGTGCGGGCGGAACGGGCCTGCGATCCGCTGATGCTCGACGGCCGCCCCGTGCTCTTCGCCCAGCGCGAGGGCCGCGTCCTGGAGGTGCTCGGCCCGGCCCTGCCGGCGCTGGTCGTGGTGGGCTGCGCCCTCGGCGGCGGCACGCCGGTGGACACCCTGTCCCTGCCGGTGCGCGAGGCGGGCGACGCCGACGTACGGGCCTGGGAGCGGCTGCGCGCGCTGCTGCGC
>NZ_WTFF01000050.1 GCF_019400985.1 Streptomyces bambusae | reverse complement strand
CGCCGAGCCTGCGGCACCCGGCCACCCCGGCGGCCTGCCGCAATGCGGCGGCGGCGTCGGGACCGGCAGCGAGCACGGCCGCCTGCTCGTAGCGCTGTTGGGCCTCGCCCAGCAGGTTGCGGGTGAAGGCCAGCTCGGCCATGGACAGGGCGAGACGGCACGCGTCCGCGCGCTGCTCCGGCCGGCCCGCGGCCCAGGCCAAGGCGGCCCGCAGGTCCTCTGCGACCGCGTCGAACCGGGCTCGCCAGTGCGGGCCGCCGCCTTCCCGGAGGCCGGCCGCACCGGTCAGGCACCAAGCCAGGTGGCGCGACCGGACATCGTCGAGCTCACCGGCGTCGGCGAGCCGCTCCGTGCCGTACTGGCGGAGGGTCTCCAGCGCCTGGTAGCGGGTGCCGGTGTCGGACGGTGTCACGGCGAGCAGGCTCTGCTCGGCGAGCCTGCCGAGCCCGTCGGTGACCGCGGCCGCCTCCAGCGGGGCAAATCCGGCCACCTCGGCGGCCGCCTCGGCGGTGAACGGAGCGACGAACGCCGACACCCGCCGCAGCAGTGCCCGGTCCTGCGGCTCGAGCAGGTCGTGGCTCCAGTCGAGGACGGCCCGCACCGACCGGTGCCTGCCGTCGGCACGGGGGCCGCCGGCGAGGATCCGGAGCTGGTCGCCGAGGCCGGCCGCCAGGCCGTCCAGACCGAGCGTGGACCACCGCGCCGCCGCCAGTTCGATGGCCAGCGCCATGCCGTCGAGCCGTTCGCACAGGGCCGCGATCCGGTCGCGTTCCGCCGGGGCCGGAGCCCTGCCGACCGCCGCCGCCCGCTCCCGGAACAGGGCCACCGCCTCCGACTCGCCGCCGCCGACGCGCGACAGCGGCGGGACCGGGAAGACCCACTCGAACGGCACCATCAGCCGGGCCCGGCTGGTGGCGAGCACCCGTATCCCCGGGCAGGACACGAGCAGCCGTTCCAGGAAGGGCGCCACCCCGTCGCGCACCTGTTCGCAGTTGTCCAGTACCAGCAGAGCCTGACGGTCCGCCAATGCGGCCACCAGCGCGTCGTCGATGCCTCGCCCGGGCTGCTCGCCCACGCCCATGGCCGCCGCGACGGCCGCGCCCACCCGCCCCGGATCGGCGACCGGGACCAGGTCGACGAAGCAAACCCCGTCGGCGAAGTCGCCCGCCACGTCGGCCGCCACCGCCAGCGCGAGCCGCGTCTTGCCCACCCCGCCCAGACCGACGGCGGTCACCAGCCGACGCTCCGTCACTGCTGTTGCGAGCTCCCCGCGTTCCCGTGTCCGGCCGACGAACGCCGTCAGCGGTGCCGGAAGCGCGGGTGCCGGGCGTGCCTGCCCGGCGGGCGTCGGTCCGGGCGCCCGCCGGGACAGTGCCCGCCGGTCCGGCACCTCCAACTTCCGCAGCAGTGAGGAGACATGCGATTCGACCGTCCGTACGGAGATGAACAGCCGCGCGGCTATCTCCGCGTTGCTCAGGTGCTCCCCGAGCAGAGCGAGCACATCGGCTTCCCGAGCAGAGATCACTGGAGTGGACACCGGGTCATTATCCGTAGTGCTTTCCGTGGTCAGCACGGAGGCGCCCCGTACCCCGGCCGGGGGAAGCTGTGATCACAGGGAACGAGCCCGGTACACCTCACCGGGCCGATCGGGACCCACGACGACAGGAGTGACCGTGACCAGCTCTTCCACCCAGGGGATCAAGACCGTGCTGCATCCCGTGTCCGACCTCGCCCAGGCCAAGGCGGTGTACGCCGCGCTGCTCGGTGTCGCGCCGCAGACCGACGGGCCCCACTACGTCGGCTTCGAGGCCGCGGGCCAGCACATCGGCCTCCTCCCGGGCGGCGGACCGCAGGGCCTGACCACGTCGTTGGCCTACTGGCACGTCTCGGACATCGAGGCGAAGCTCGCCGAAGTGACCGCCGCGGGCGCCACCGTCAAGGAGGGCGCGCACGACGTCGGCGGCGGCCGCCTGGTGGCCACCGTCATCGACCCCGACGGCAACCTCCTCGGGCTGGTGCAGGACCGATGAGCGACGGACCCCGCTCCCGCGCACAGCGCCGCCGCGACACCGAGCACCGGCTCACCCACGACATCGACGTCTGGCTGGCCAGTGCCTCGGCGCACGGCGTGCCCCATCTGGTGCCGCTGTCCTTCGACTGGGACGGCGAGGCGCTCCTGGCGGCCACCCCGGTACGAAGCCCCACCGGCCGGAACCTGGCCGCCACCCGGACCGCCCGGCTCGCCCTCGGCCACACCCGCGACGTCGTCATGATCGAGGGCGATGTCGAGGTCCTCGACATCGACGCGCTGCCACCGCACCTGGGCGACCGGTTCGCCGCACGCACCGGCTTCGACCCGCGCTCCCTCACCTCGTACCGCTGGTTCCGCATCACTCCGCGCCGCGTCCAGGCCTGGCGGGAGGAGAACGAGCTGGCCGGCCGCGAGCTGATGCGCGAGGGGCGCTGGCTGGCCTGACGCCGGGCCCGGTCCCGCCGGACGGCCGGGGGCCACGCCCTCACGGGCCGGGGGCCGGGACACGGCCCGGACAGGGGGCCGGACGGCCCCTTCTCACCATCACCATCCACACATCCAGATCCTCAAGGGAGATCCACCATGAGCAGCACCGACGTCAGCACGCACCAGGGATTCACGGCCGAGGAGCGGGCCGCGATGAAGGACCACGCGCGCGAACTCAAGAAGGCGGCGGCGCGCCGCGGCTCGAAGGCGCAGAAGGCGGCGCAGGCGGAACAGGACGTGCTCGCGAAGATCGCCGAGATGCAGGGCACGGACCGGACCATGGCCGAGCGCGTCCATGCCGTCGTCACCGCCACCGCTCCGGCCCTCGCGCCGAAGCTCTGGTACGGGATGCCCGCCTACGCCCTGAACGACAAGATCGTCTGCTTCTTCCAGAGCGCGGAGAAGTTCAAGGCGCGCTACGCGACGCTCGGGTTCAGCGATCAGGCGAAGCTGGACGACGGTCCGATGTGGGCGGCCGGCTTCGCCCTGACCGAGGTGACGGCCGAGGTGGAGGCGCGGATCGCCGCACTGGTGGAGCAGGCGGTGCGCTGAGGCGAACCGGTGGGCGGGCGGCCGAGGAAGGCCGCGCGTTCATCCCGCTCTCCGCGGCACCCGCCCTCGCGGGGACGGGGCTCACGATTCCTCGGCCACGGTGTCACCGGCGGACAGAGACCTTCTCCTGCGGAACACCACCACCCCGCACGCCGCGAGGAGAAGGACAGCCACGGCGGACACCCCGAGGGCCGCCCGCTCGGCGAAGAGCCTTCCCAGCACGTCGAGCACTCCCAGCCCCGCGGTCGCGTAGATCAGCGCCCAGACCGCCCCGCCCGCGAACAGGGCGGGGAGGTATCGCGGCAACGGCATGCGCATGCTGCCCGCGAGGAAGTTGGCGGCGGTCTGGAAACCGACGGTCAGGAAGGAAACGGCCACCACCGGCGCGCCCCACCGCTGGATCGCCCGCTCGGCGCGCAGCAGCTTCGCCGAGGAGATCCGTCCGGCGAACCTGCTGCGCCGGGCCCCGGCGCCGGCGAGCCACCCGACGGCGAACGTCCCTCCGGCGCGGAGCAGGACGATGACATAGAGGGCTCCGGCCGCCAGCGCGACACTACCCACGACGCCTCGTCCCGAGCTCCGGGCCTGCCCCCGGGACGCCCGTCACCCACCGTGCGCGTACCGCCCCAGCGGGCGCACGATGCGCACAAGCCTGGTCACCGTCTTTCACCTGCGCCCTGCCTCTACCCGTTCCGTACCGAATCCGACCCTGCACGCCGACACATCTAGCAAGGTAAGCCTAACCGGATGCGCATACGGGGTACAGGGCGCGCTCATCGCCCCCTGTCCGGGGATCCGGCCACGCCGGAAACCCACCGAAACATCCATTTTGTCGCCGGTGGGCCGGCCTGCCGGCCGGGATCGAGCGGCCGCCTTCGAGCCGGTGGCGCCCCTACACTCGAAGGTGCACCCGGCCGGTGCGCGAGGGGAGTTGGGGATGGCGGGTCCCGGGCGTGAGGTGTCCGGTGAGGAGGGGGCGTCGGTCATCCGGCAGAGCGCCACGGCGTCCGGGTATGCGAACGTGTACATGGCGGGCGGGAACATCCACGTCGCCGGGGCGGCGCCGGAGCCCGTAGGGGAACCCGTACGCGGTGCCTGGCAGGTGCGGGGCCAATCGGCCGTGGTCTGCCTGGCCCTGCTGGTCCTGACGGTCCTGTCCGGGCTGTTCTTCGACCGGGGCCCGGCCACCGGCGGCTACCTGCTCGCCACCGCCGCGCTCGGAGCCCTGGCCACGCGGCTGCTCCGGCCCGCCGTACGGCAGTGGCGCCGCGCCCGGTTACGGACCGACCCGCGGGTCGCCCAGCGGCTGCAGCGGCAACTCGACGGTGCGCTCACGCAGTTGCGCCGGGACCTCGTCGACCGGTGGGAGCGTGAGAACCGGCTGCGCCGGCTCCAGCATCCCCGGCCCCTCCCGGTGCGCTGGGTCAACGCCGACGCGTACGCCGACCACTGGCCCGTCGTGCTCGGGACGCACGGGGGCGAGGGCCGCCCGCTGGACCTGGGCGGACGGTTCGGCGAACTGGGCGAGGTCTACCGCCGGGTGCCCTCCGGCCGGCTGCTCCTCCTCGGCGACGCGGGCTCCGGCAAGTCGGTGCTCGCCGCCCGCTTCGCGCTGGACCGGGTCCGCGAGCCTGCCCGGGGCGAGCGGGTGCCCGTCCTGCTGCCGCTCGCGTCCTGGGACCCACGGACCCACGACGTCACCTCGTGGGCCGCCGCCCGGCTCGCCGCCGACCACCCGCTGCTCGCCGCCCGGACCGTCTCCGGCGACACCGTCGCCGTCGAACTCCTGCGCGCCGGCCGGCTCCTGCCCGTCCTCGACGGCTTCGACGAGCTGCGCCCCGAGGCCCGGCCGGCGGCGTTACGGGCGCTGCGCGCCTCGCTCGGGGAACGCGACCCGTTCGTGCTGACGAGCCGGGTCGCCGAGTACGAGGCGGCCGTCGTCGCGGCCGACGCGGTGCTGCCCGGGGCGGCGGCCGTCCGCCTGGAGCCCCTCACCCTGGCGGAGGTGACCGACCACCTGCGCCACAGCGTCCGCGGTACGGTGACCGACGGGCGCACCGTCACCAAGTGGGATCCCGTCCTCACCCGCCTCCGTGACCCGGACGACACCGGCGCGCGGGAGCTGCGCGGGGCGCTGTCGACCCCTCTGATGGTCTCGCTGGCCCGTGCGGCGTACGGCGACACCGGACGCGATCCGGCGGAGCTGCTCGACCCGGCCCTGCTGGCGGGCGGCCGGGCCTCGGTCGAGGACCATCTGCTGGACGCTGCCGTCCCGCAGACCACGGACCGGCCGGACGACTCCGAGCGCTGGCTGCGGTTCCTCGCCCGGCGGCTGGAGGCCGCCGCCACCCACGACCTGGCCTGGTGGGAGCTGGCCCCCGGCGCCACCCGGGTGGTGCGGGTGACCGCCGCCGTCCTGGCCCTGGGCGCCACCACCTGGCTCATGTCCTGGCTCCTGCACGGCTACCGGCTGCCGTTCGGGATCGGCCTGCCGGTCTGGGCGCCGTACGCGGCGCTGGGCCTGCTGGCGGTCGCGGACGTGGCGGTCAGCGCCCCGGCGGCCGTGGCGGTGCCCCGGTACCTGCCGCGGCCCCGGAACGCCGGTGACGTCCTCACGCTGGTGCTGTTGCTGCTGGCCGTCGCGTACGCGGTCCTGCCGATGGCCGTCGAGGCGTCCCTCCTCGCCTTCGCCGCAGTGACGGCCGGCTTCGTCGTGCTGACGGTCCTCCTGGAGCGGTGGAGGCGCCGGATCGCGGCGCGCGACCCCCGCGCCGGAACCCCCGCCGATCCCGACGCGAGCCCGTGGGACCTGTTCCGGCTCAGGCCGGGAGCCGGGCCCGGCGACCCGGCCCGCACGGTCCGGGCGGACCGCACGGCCGGGCTGCTGTCGCTGGGCCTGGTCCACCTGGGCGGTGCGGGAGCGGCGGTGCGGCACGTGGCCTACCTGCTGGCGCTCCCGCTGCTCCTGCTCTGGTCGACCTCGACGGAGTCCTGGGACGAGCCCCCGGGGCCCGGCGACTGGGGGGTGACCGCGGGCGTCGTCGTGGCCGCCTTGCTGGTGGCGGGGGCGGGCGCGGCGGCCTGGAGCGGGTTCGCCGTGGGCCGCACCGGGATGTGGCTCAGCGGCCTGCTGCCGTGGCGGCTGTTCCCGTTCCTGGACGAGGCGCACCGGCTCGGCGTGCTGCGGCAGTCGGGGTACGCGTACCAGTTCCGCCACCTGCGGATGCAGGAGCGGCTCGCCTCCGCCTCGGCCGGCGGCGGGCCGGTCCCGCTCCCCCGGGCGCGCCCCCGCCGGACGCCCGGGCGCCGCTACCGGCCGGTCATGAGCGCCGCGTTCCTCGCGGGGTTCTGGGCCGTCCTGCTCTCCGGCCTCGCCCTCACGCCCCCGGAGGGCGCGGTGCGCGCAGGCGTCCCCGCCTGTGGGCTGCTCACCCCGGCCGAGGTGGCCGCCGTCCTGCCCGGCCCGTACCGCCGCGAAGCGGAGCCCTCCCGCTTCCTCCACGACTACGCCGACCTGTACCGGTGCCAGTGGGAGCCGGAGTCGGGCGGGGGAGCCGATCCGGAGCTGGGCTCCGTCAGGATCGAGACCGCGGTCTACCACGCGGGCGCCCTGCAGTCCGCCACCGGGCGGGCGCGGAGGCAGTTCGACCGTACGCCCGAACGGTCCGGTGCCCGCACGGAGAACACCGTGACCCTCGCCGGGCTCGGCGACCAGGCCGTGACGGTGCTCCTCGACCCCGACTTCTTCCCGGAAGCCCAGACCCACGTCCGCGTCGACAACCTGGTCGTCTCGGTCTCGTACTCGACGGTCCTGCGGACCACGGACCCCGACGGGCGCACCGAGGCCCTGCGCCGCGCCGTCCGCGCCTCCCAGGACCTGGCCCGCGCCGCACTGGCCCGGTTCACCGCTCGGCCCAGGAACACCACGGCGAGTGCCGGGCCGAAGGCGCCGCCGAGCCGGTAGCAGAGGGCGAGCAGGCCGATGGCGGCGGGGCGCTGGGCCGGGTCGGGGCTTACCCTGCCGGGGTGAAGTCTCAACCCCCCTTTCGCTGTTCACCACCGAGGTCCGAGGAGATCCATGGCCGACACCGTCAACTCGCTGGCTACCCGGCTCCACGCAGTGGTGGTGGCGCTCCTGACCCATGGTCCCGGTGCCGTGGTGCCGGAGCAGGACGTCTCCTCCTCGCCGGCGGGTGACTTCCTCGGCGCTCCGCAGGGCGTCGACGCCGTCACGGCTCTCCACGACGTCATCGCGCGCGCCGCGGCGCTCGGCCCCGACGGCACGTGGCTCGTCGCCGCGGGCCACGCGGGTCTCGGCGGCCTGGCCGTCGCGCGTGGGCAGGCGGACCAGGGCATCTTCCACCTCGACGCCGCGGTGGCAGCCGGCTTCAACGACTGCGTGGCGCTCCACGCCGCCCCCATACGTCCGCTGCACCACGATCCCCGATTCCGGGCCCTGTACGAGCGGATGCGCATCACCCAGGCGGACCTCGACGAGTTCTTCTGGCTGCACCAGGAGATGCAGACCATGTCGAGGGACGCCCAGCAAGCGAGCGTCGACAACATCGGCCGCCTCGACACCGGGGTGTCGCTGCTCCCGCAGGCCCCCATGCCGACCCGCGAACCGAACACCCTCGGCGTCCTGATCACCCGCATCGATCTCGCCGCGGTCCAGACCGCACTCCAGCAGGCCGCCGTGAAGGCGGAGTTCCAGCGCAGCTCCGGCAATATCAGCCTCAGTCTCATCGACGACTCGTGGGACTACGACCGGGCCAGGCGCGACGCCTGGTACGCAGACGATCTGGAGTCCCGGCGTCAGCAAGCCGCCGAGGCGCGGGCCTTCGTCGAACGCCCCGGCGCCGGCACCGTGCTCATCCCCTGCCCGCCGCTGGGCTCGATCACCTACCCGGGCTGAGGAGGGCCGGGCCGGCGCGGTGGCCGGTGAGGCTCTTCTGCCGGCAGGCCGGCTCGGCCTGCCGGCCTGCCGGCTGCCGTGTCGCCGATCCGCTGACACCGCCCTGCCGGAGGTGCAGAATCGAACGGACCGGGACGCGG
Organism: Streptomyces bambusae; assembly: GCF_019400985.1. Classification (GTDB taxonomy): domain Bacteria; phylum Actinomycetota; class Actinomycetes; order Streptomycetales; family Streptomycetaceae; genus Streptomyces; species Streptomyces bambusae_A. Next base: position 22,024 of record NZ_WTFF01000050.1, on the reverse strand, counting down.
CGGAGGGGGACGCTGATGGGCGGTCGGGTACTGCGCGGAGGGCTCTGGCTCGGCGTGGCCGGGTTCGTGTTCTGGTACGCCTCGTACTACACGACGATTCTGGTGTGGGAACTGCGGAAGATCTTCGCCTGGTTCGCGCTGCCCCTGCTGGCCGCGGCAGGCACCGCAGTGGTGTGCCTGCTGGTGTGGTGGCTGCGCCGCCGGGCCGGACAATCCGGGAACGCCGGGAACGCGGCCGTCACTCTCGGCTGCCTGGGCGTCGTCGTCGGGCTGGGTCTCACCGTGGGCTGGCTGGTGTACGGCGCGTACCTCCAGGACCGGGCGTACATGGCCACCGCACGGGTGGTGAGCGAGCCGGTGCCCCCGCTGACGCCCCGTGCGCCGTACGTGGTGGGCAAGGCGCAGGCCGCCCCGAACCTCGGTGATGTCACTGGCGAGATCGCCGACATCACCTACCTGCCCGACGCGGACCGGTTCGCCACCCTCGTGGAACGGCGAGGCTTGCTGGCCGGTTACGAGGTCGGCCTCGTGCAGGACATCCCGCTCGGCGGGGGCAGCCGCGGCCAGGAGCGCTGTGCCTTCGACGTGTCGGTCGCCGACGCCCGGATCGGCGGCTGGTTCTCCCACAACCTGGGCCGGAAGATATCGGCGGTCAAGCGCTGGGTCCGCTTCGAGGCCGACGACGCCTACGTGACCTGCTCGGGCAGCACACCGGTGGTGGTCGTCCCCCTCAAGCGGCAGACAGGGCTCCTCGTGGTGACCGAACGTCCCGCCGGGGTCGCGCTCTACGACGGGCGGACCGGCAAGCTCACGGTCACCACCGACACGTCCGCGGTCCCCGGACCGTCCTATCCGATCAGCCTGGCGGCCCGGCAGCGGGAGGGCACGGCCGCGGTGGGCGGCTTCAGCGACTGGTGGTTCGAGCGCAGCGGATGGGACGCCTCCGAGGACGGCGCCAACGAGGGCAACGAGTCCGAGTTCACCCTGCGGCACCAGCACGGAGGCGGGGCCAGCGCATACGTCACCCCGCTCACCCCGCAGGGCGAGGCCAGTTCGGTCGTGGCCGTGTCGGCCATACCCACCCGCCACCGGGGAGGTGGGCTCGCGCCGATGACCGTGCACCGCCTCGACCCGACGTGGTCCTCCCCGAAGGCGCTCGTCGCCCTCATCAAGGCCGAGTACCGGGACGTCTGCTGCTACAACGACGACGAGGTCTTCGAGGTTGTACCCACGGGAGGCAGCACGTGGACGGCCACCATCGGCAGCGAGCAGAACATCCGCTACCGGGTGGAAGGGCGGGGCCAGGTCGCCGGCCGCGAGGCGACCTGCCTGAAGGCCGCCGACGGAGCGCTCATCCGGTGCGCGTACGCGGCACCCGGATCCCCGGAGGAACAGGAACTCCGGCGCCGGGAGCAGCAGAAGCAACAGGAGCAGAGCGCGAAGGGCCCCCCGGGCGGGGGCGATCTCACGCAGTACACCAATGAGCAACTGGCTGCACTGCAGGGGCGGTTGAGCGAGGAGATGATCCGCCGTCTGAAGTCCGGATGACACAGGCCGGATGACACAGGCCGGACGACACACGGCGGATGACACAGGGCGGTGCGGTGGGGTCGGTGACGCCGTGCGCCGCGTGGCGTGCACGACGCACGTCGTGTGCCGACAGCCCCGAGCCGGTCGGCTAACGTGAGCCGGTTGCGGCTTCGACGTGGGCGAGGTGGGCCGCGAGGATCTCCTCGAATGCGGCGCGGCGGTCCGCCCCGAGGGGGCGGACCTCGCGGGCGAAGTGGGCCAGGGCGGGGAAGCGTACGGGGTCGGCGCCGAGCACCGCGACGCGGAACAGCTCCATGCCCTGTTCGTACTCCTCCGGGGTGATGGTGCTGACTCCGGCCTCGGAGGCGATCAGCGCGGCGATGAGGACGGCGAGCCGGTGGTAGCGCGCCGGGATCTCCTCGTCGGGCAGGCCCGACGCGCGCAGGGCCTGCAGCACCTCCTCCATGACCAGCCGGGAACCGGCGCCGCCTGACGCGTACCGCCCCCAGACCGCGGCCAGTTCGGGCTGCTCGCCGAAGGCCTCTCGCATGCGCAGGGCCAGGGTGGTGATGCGCTGTTTCCAGTCGCCCTCGGCGCGGTAGCCGTCCATGGAGGCCAGGAGGATCCGGTCGGCGACCGCGCGCAGCAGTTCCGTCTTGCTGCGGAAGTGCCGGTAGAGGCTGGAGGAATCGGTCCCGAGGGTCGCGGCGAGCTTGCGCACGCTGAACGACTCCGCGTCGCTCGTGCGCAGCAACTCCGCAGCCGCGTCCAGGATCTCGTCGGTCGACCAACGCCTTCGGCCTGTCATGCCGCCCCTCTCGTCGAACTCAGTCTAGCTGTGCACTTGGTGTTGCACGCACCGCGTGCATAATGAGGACATGGGCGCCGCGCGGCGCCCACCCCGAGTCGTGCGAAAGGACGCAAGTCGTGAGCAACTCACTGGACTTAACGGCGCTGGACGCCGCCCTCGAGAACGTCCACCGGGCCGGGATGCCGGGCCTGTTCGCGGAGGTACGGGACGGCGACCAGGTCTGGCGCGGCGCCGCCGGGGTCGCCGACGTCACCACCGGCCGCCCCGTCACCGCCGACATGCGGCACCGGGTCGGCAGCATCACCAAGACCTTCACCGCGGCAGCGGTCCTGCAGCAGGTCGAGGCCGGTCGGATCGGGCTCGACGCACCGATCGGCCGGTACCTTCCGAAGCTGGTTCCCGGGGTGCGCGGTGACGCGATCACAGTTCGGATGCTGATCAACCACACCAGCGGCCTCGCCGAGTACTTCCCGTACGCCTTCCCGTCCTTGAAGGCGTTCCCCGCCCTCGCGGAGACCCGACCCGAGAGCCTGGACCACCACCGGTTCACGCGGTTCGACCATCTCGACCTGATCGAGATGGGGGTCACCGCACCCCCCGTCGGCACCCCGGGCGGCACTCCGGGGCTGTACTCCAACACCCACTACCTGCTCCTCGTCCAACTCCTGAACAAGGTGACCGGCACCGCGGCCGAGCAGTACATCACCCGGAACGTCATCGAGCGCGCCGGCCTGCGGGACACCGGATTCCCCTCCGGGCCGACGTTCGACGGGCCGCAGTCGCAGCTCTACGAGGCATGGTTCGGCATGATCGACCCGCCGCGCGACTACAGCGTCTACGACATGTCATGGGTGGGGCCGTCGGCCTCGCTGATATCGACCGTGGCCGACGTCAACCGCTTCTACGGCATGCTGCTGGCCGGGGAGATCGTCAGCCCGTCGTCGCTCGAGCAGATGCAGCGCACCGTCCAGGTCGTCTCCCAGGAGGGGAAGACGATCGACTACGGCCTCGGCCTGTACCCGATGGAGGCACCCGGCCAGGCCACCTTCTGGGGGCACGGCGGCACGGTCTGGGGCGGCGGAGCACTGGCCATGACCCGTGCCGACGGCGAGCGGCAGATGGCGGTCGCGGTGAACATGCAGAGGTGGAACAGGCTCGACTCCTCCGGCAGGCCGCAACCCCATCCCATCGACGACGCGCTGGCGGCGCTGTTCCGCGTGGCGATGTACGGCTGACCGTCGCATGTCCCCCGATTCCCGGGCGTTCGCTACTCCGCCAGAGCCGTCAGCAGCCTGCGCAGGGCCGGGGCGGGCGGGCCTTCGGGGACCGCGAGCCAGGTGGGGAGCGTGGGGCCCGCGAGGGGGCGTACCGCGATGCCGGGGAAGTCGGGCAGGCCGGTCACCTCGTAGAAGAGGGTCCATGACGGCTCGCGCGCCGAGGCGATCGCCGCGAGGGTCTCGGGCAGCGTCGTGAAGCGGGGGCCCAGCAGTGGCCGCGGGATTCCGGCCGCGCGGAACATGGCGGTGACGAGGTCGTGGAACGGCGGGTTCGCCGGCCGTTCCACGAGCCGGAGCGGCAGTTCCGTGAGTTCTGCCAGGATCAGGGCGGGGCGGGCGGCCAAGGGGTGACCGGCCGGCACGGCGGCGTACAACGGGTCCTGCCAGGCCTCCAGGAGGCTGATGCCGGGCGGGACGGTCGGCTCGCCGCGCACGAAGGCGGCGTCGAGTTCGCCGTCGCGCAGGCACCGCAGCCGCTGCGCCGCCGGGAGGTGGCGCAGGACGACGCGGAAGGCCCCGGTGCCGTCCGCGAGGCGGTGGAGCAGCTGGTTCGTCCGCTCGCCCGGGCCCCGGACGGGGCCCAGCCTCAGCAGGCCGGCGGACCCGTCGGCGAGTTCGGCGGCCAGCGTCCGGGTGCGGTGGGCTGCCTCCAGTACGGCCCGGGCCTGAGGCAGCAGGGCCTCACCCGGGCCCGTCAGAACGGTGCGTCGCGTGCCCCGGTCGAACAGCACCACTCCGAGCTGCCGCTCCAGGCGCCTCACCTGGGTGCTGACAGCGGACTGCACGATGCCCAGGCTGTCGGCCGCGCGACCGAAGCCGCCCTTCTCGGCAACCGCGACGAAGTACCTGAGCTGTCGCAGTTCCACCCTCACGCTCCCCGGTGTGACGGCGCCTCGCCGGCCCCTCCCGCCAGGCCATCTCGATTCGAGATGGCTGTGATCCTCAACCGGTTCTGGTCCGCCGGTTGTTCCCGGAGTCGAATGGGAGCACAGCCGTCGTGCTCGAGGAGGAGCGACCGTGAACCCGTTGCACCCGTTGAACCCGTTCGTCGTACGGCCCGAGGAGGCCGAGCACATCGAACTGCCCGACGGCGCCGGCATCCGGTTGCTCGCCGACGCCGCCGACACCGCCGGCGCGGTGGGCGTCAACCTGCTGAAGCTGGCCGCCGGGGCCGATGGCGCGGGCCCCCACCACCACACCCGGTCGACCGAGGTGTTCTACGTCGTGGCCGGCGCCGCCCGGTTCCTGTTGTCCGGCGCCGACGGAGACCGGGCCGAGACCGTGGGTGCGGGTGGCCTCGTAGTGGTCCCGCCCGGCATCGTCCACGCCTTCGGGGCCGTCCCGCGGCAGGGGGCGGAGCTGCTCGTGCTCCTCACTCCGGGTGTCGACCGCTTCGGATACTTCCGGGCCCTGGGACGGGTCCGGCGGGGTGAGGAGCCCTTCGACGTCCTGCTCGACGAACAGCACCGCTACGACGTTCACTTCGCCGCAGGGACCGCGGCAGGGACCACCGCCGGGACCACCGCCGACGACCGCACGGCCACCGCACCGGCAAGGTGACGGGCGCATGCCCCGGGGCGGCACGCCCAGCGGCGTGGCGTGGCCCTCGAGACCCCGCTCCCCCGTCCGAAAACCGGTGGAGCTGCACTCCCTTGTGCCATTACCGTGCACCGTGCTCCCACCCGCAGTCACCTGTGAAGGACATGCCGTTGTACACCGAGTGAGACTCCCCGAGCGCTGATCCGTCGCGCGTCGCCCGTGTGCGGCGTGCTCCTTTTCGCTGCGGTCTACTCACTGGAACCGGTGTATCTCTGTGTCCAAGAACCGGGTGGTCATGCCCACCTCCCTGCTGAACGTTCCCTGCCGTTGCCACAGCTGCGCCGCGGGGCGCTCGCGGGCGAAAGCCGGCCGCGCCGTAGGCGGCTCGGGTCGAACCGGGCGGCCGGCCTGGCAGTCGCCGTACGGTCCGCCGCCGCGCCGCGCACGCAGCGGCCGGTGGGCGCCTGCGCCGGTGTTGGCCATGCCTCGATCCGCCGTGCGCCGCGGACACTTGTGCGGCCGGTGCGACTGATCCCCGTGGGCTTCCCCGGTCCGGGCAGTCCTCTGCCTGCCCGGACCGGGGCCGAGGCCGAACGCGATGTCGAGAATCTGCGCGTCGTCGCAGACCACGTGGACGCGACGACCGGACATGTCCTCGACGCCCGAACGGACAGGACGAGGCCGGAATCACCGATCGGTGATCCCGCCGCAGCCCAGGCATGAAGGCGGGGTCTCCTGACCAGCTCGGGAATGTCGAGTTCCCAACGGGCTGATCAGGAGGCCCTTGTGGGCGGGGCCTCGGCCCCCGCTGAGCACGGGGCCGCCCGGGACGGGGCAGGCCCGCACCGTCCGAGCGCTGGAGGAGCGACTCGCCGTACGGTGCCGCAGAGAGCCTGCCGGGGGCATGTCGAAGCTGCCCGCACGAGTGCCTCGGGTCGTCGGTGGTGAGCCGGCGAACCCGGTTCTCGCGTGATCAGTAGCCGGTGCTGCCGTAGATCCGCTGGCCGTCGTAGCTGCCGCCCTGGCAGTACCAGTAACCGCTGCTGTGCTTCACCGGTGAACCGCCGCCGTACTCGCAGTCCGCCCAGGACACCTGGGGTGCGGCCGCCTCGGCCACGACGGACCCGGCGACGCTCATTCCTGCGAAGGCCAGGGTTGCGAGGGCGAGGCCGAGCAGTCGTCGAACGCGCATGGCTTGCTCCTCTCGGGGTTAACCCTTTCGGGTCTTCCCAGGATGACTGCGCGGGGCGTCCGTCGGCACGCTCGATTACTCCGAACGGGTGACTTCGGGAACGGCGCGCTTGCCCATCGAGTTATACGAGCAACTGGTCGCGGACACTGGGCGGCGTTCTCGGGCCGCGGCGCGGTCGAAGGTCCCGGGACGCGTCTTCGCCCTCGCCCTCCGGCGGGTGTGCTTCAGTTCCTGGAACGGTCCGGCGACCGGCGGAGTTCGAGCAGAGCCACCGCAATCTTCGTCCCGGTGGAGATGGTCAGGGCTTGAAGAAACGGCATACCCATGAGCCACAGGGCCACCATCATGACCGTAAGAACCAAGAACGCGGGAAGCAGATTGGTTCGCAGGACCGCGGTCTTCAGGTGCCCGGCTCTGCTGCGATGCCGGTCCGCCGTGCCGATCGGGCGCGCGGTGAGGCCTTCCTCCTCGGCTTGCGGCATTGGCCACTGCCCTTCCCTCGTAGTCGGCCCCGGCTACGATCCTGGGCTGCGCCCCGCCGGACCGCCACTGCTGCCACCCGTCCCCGCCGCCGTCCGACGCACAGGTTCATCACACCGGGCCAGGCGGGGCCGGTTTCGTCGGGGGCATCCCCGCGCGTACCGGTCGCTGCTCACCGCACGCTCCACGCGCTGACCGCGGAGAGCGGGATTCGGAAGTACTCGCCCAGTGCGGTGGGGAGGCTGCTGGTGCCGGATATGAGCTGGCAGCCCCGGAGGTTCAGGAAGGCCGGCGGGTAGTCGGGGATCTCGCCGGCCTCGCGGGCGAAGTCCTCGGCGAACCGTTCGTCGGGCAGGCCCGCCTCGCTGAGCCGGTCGGCGAGGTCCGCCGCCCAGCGCCGGTGCGGCGTGAGGCGACCGGTAATCACCACGCCCTCCGTGGCGACCGTGATGCGTGGGCCTTCGCCGTTCATCTCGGTTCGGTTGATCAGGTCGATGAGCAAGTCGTCTCGTGTGGTCATACCGAGACTGTAATGATCATGGAGATGCGGGTACGGACCCCGCCCCGGCCACGTACATCCGCACACGCCTTGTCGGCCGAGACCGTGTTCGGCGCGGTCCTGGAGCGGCCGATCCGTCTGGACCCGGTGGTCGGCGCATGACCTGCCCGAATGCGGCCTCCTGCGAATGCTGTGGGGTCGAGGGGTCGGCGGTCAGGCCGTCCTCATCGAGGCGGCCGACGGCGGCACCCGCCGCTATCCTGTGCTGCTGTGACTGGCTCTGTGCGGCTTCCGCTGCTGTTCCTTGATGTCGATGGACCGCTCATCCCGTTCGGTGCGGAGCCGGAGCAGTATCGGACCTCTGGGACAGGTCTCGATCTGCCTGAAGCCGACGCGAACCCGCTCCTGGCCAGGATCAGTCCTGAGCACGGGCCCAAGCTGGCCGCTCTTCCGTGCGAGGTGGTCTGGGCCACGACATGGATGGATGACGCGAACGAGTGCATTGCTCCGTTGATCGGTCTCCCGAAGCTGGCCGTGGTCGTCTGGCCAGAGCCTTCCGATATCGATGAGCAAGACGAACGCAACGGACTGCACTGGAAAACCCGTGCCCTGGTCGAATGGGCGGCAGGGAGGCCATTCGTCTGGGTCGATGACGAGCTCACGGACACGGATCGGGCCTGGGTCGCCTCCCACCATCCGGGACGCGCGATGCTCCACCGAGTCGATGCCCGCCTCGGTCTGACTGATGGCGACTATGAGGCTCTCGGCTTGTGGCTGCGACAGCCGGCCGGGGTGGCGGAGGGGGACGGGCAGCCGTGCATGGATACGGCCCGGCACCAGGAGAGCGGGGGACCTGCAGAATGAGCCGCCGGGCGGAATCGCCGTCGAGTCGCCCGACCACGGACTCGGGCGTTCCCGGGGCGGCCTGACAAGTAAGATCCAGCTGGCCGTCGAGCAGGGCCAGAAGCTTCTGTCGGTAGTGATCACGGGCCCAGCCGAAGGCAGTTGTGGCGAGGACGCGGCCGTAGCAGATCTTGCGCCCTGACGTCGTACCGGGGAAGCGCCGGAACCGCTGTTGTGGAGTGCGGCCCCGCTGCGCGCGCCGGCGCAGGAGGGTCTGCAGGGCTCGCAGGTCGCCCTCGGCCGGACGAGTCCCTCCACCCGTGGTACGCCCAGCGCGCGGATGATCTCGTCCGCCAGAGGGGCGGAACCATCGGAATGACGCCCGGACGCCGGTCGTGGCATCCCCCGCACGCCTCCGGCGCCCCGGCAGGAGTCGGCCTTACCGTGCGAGGATCCCGTCCGGACAGCGGCCGATGTCCCGCCACTCCGGCGTTCCCCTGGAGGTCATGATGCCCAGTCTCCCCCAGCCGTTCGGCACCGTCGTGAGCGCCATCGGCGTCAACCTGCGGAAGTACCCGAGCACGGACTCCGCCGTCGTCGGCAACCTGAGCCACGGCACCGAGGTCGGCCTGCACAGCAAGGTGCACGCCCAACCCGTCGACGGCAACAGCATCTGGTACCTGCTGCGCGACCAGGCCGCGTGGGTCGCCGCCCGGCACGTCGACAACACCGGAGAGGTGCCGCTGTCCAAGGACGTCGAACCTGCCGCCCCTCAGGGCTGACGGCGGACCGGCCCGCGGTACGTCTTCGCCGACGCGACGCTGCGGCTGCTGGGGCCGCCCGCCGGCGGGCTGCTGCTGGGGGCCCGGGCCCGCATGCCCTGCGGCTCGCGTGGGGCCGACTCCGGGCCCGAAGGCCGTCCCACCACGAGCCGGGGCGGTCGGTGCCGGCCTGGACCAGGCGCTCGCCCCTGCCCGGCCCGGCGCGCGCGCCGTAGCAGCGCAGTCGTCCGCGGGCGGAAAGGGTGATTGTGCCAGGTGTCGGGGGCGGAGGCATGTCACGTGCGGTCGTGGCATGCCCGACGCTTCCTCGGGCGGCTCAATGGAGGGCATGCACAGGACGGACCCGTCGCCCACAGCCCGAAAGGAAGACAGCCATGGCTGCCCTGATCCCCCTGCGTAGGACGCTCCTCATCGCGGTGTCCGCCGTCGCCGCGCTCCTCGGCGGCGGATCGGCCTTCGCCGCATCGAGCTCCCCCGCCCTGGCCGACGACCCCTCCGGAGCGAAGGCCGCGCAGCAGCCCGGTGCAGAGCATCCTCGGCGGGCAGGACCGTAGCAACGCGTATTACTACTACTACGTACAGGAGCGGTGATCACCCGCGACCTGCTCGGCGGGGCACGCGGGCTCCGCCCCGGGGCCGCGCGAGCCAGCCTCGGAAGCGACTTCGGAGTCTCCCTCGGCGGGCCCGCGGAGGACACGACGGGCCTCACCCGCATCGGCGCTCGCGCGTACGGCCGGGCCGGCCGCCGGGACCGTGCCGTGGGCACGGCACGCCGGGGCCGGCAACAGGGGGAAGGACTGTCGGACACGACATGGCCTTCGCCTCCCACAAAGCGCCGACTCAGCGCATCTCAGCGCTCCTCGGCCGCCTTGAGCGGCCGCTTGTAGTACCGCCAGGGGAACCAGCCCGCACCGACGGGGATCCAGCCCTCCGCCTCCATCCGCCGCTGCCGGCCACCCGAGGCCAGCGTCACACGACAGTGCTCCCACGGGTGGTCGGACGCCTCCACCTCGTGGAACAGCGCGCCGTACCCGACCAGGTGCCAGCCTTCGCGTCCGGCCTCCGCCAGGGCAGGCATCTCGTTGAACGCGGACAACGGAGTGAGGATGCGGCGCTCCGGCGCGCCCGGTCCCCCCGCGGGCGGTCCGGATGCCACGGCATCCCCGGCCTTGCCCGCGAAGCGCTGCTGGGCGGCCTGGCGGCTCACTCCCAGGACACGGCCGACGGTGTCCCAGCTGTGCCCGGCCGCCCTGGCGCCCTGCACGGCCTCGCGCAGCAGCCGGCTCGCCTCCTCGGCACCGATCCGCGAGGCATCCACCAGACGCAGGTACTCGTCGGCGTCGTGCTCCAGCGATGCGGCCAGCCCCTCACGGGCGCCGAGAACGGCGGCCGCGATGCCCTCCCGGATGCGGACGGCCTCCTGCGGGCCGAGCAGCGGCTCGCCGCTCATCGACGTGTCCCGGCGAGCGGCTCCAGCATGTCGAGCACCTCCGCGTCGCGGCGTGCCCGTTCGGCGGCCGCGCGGGCAACGCCACGAGCGGCCCATGCGCTCACGGTGGCGATCGACATGAGTTCCACCGCGATCAGCGCCGCCCAGCCGGCCGTGCTCAACCGGTCGGCGAACATCGTGGCCAGCGCGGGCAGGACCGCAACCAACGGGAGCAGGGCAACGGAGAAGTCGGATGCAGAGGGGGCGCCCGAGTGGGACGTCTTCGGCTTCAAGATCGGCATACGTCAAGGAAACCTTGACGTGATCGACTGTGTCAAGAATTCCTTGACACCATCCGACGGAACTACGCCCGCCGCCGGCCACGGCGTCCGGCGCCAAGGCCGGAACCGCCCCGCGTCCCGCGGAGCCCGGCTCCACACTGATGGCGTCCTCCTGGCGAAACACGCCCCCGGGCGCGGCAATCGTCGGGCCGGCGCGGAGTCGAGGCCTACGCTTGCCGGCATGAGCGTCAAGAAGTCGGCGGTGGCCGATGAGATCTTCGACCGGTTGGACACGAACGGTGACGGGATCCTGACCTCGGAGGACTACCGGGCCAGCGCCGAGCAGTTTCTCCAGTCGTACGGCATGGGGCCCAGTTCCCCGAAGGGGCGCGCCCTGATCGAGTCGAACCAGGCGCTGTGGGAGCGGCAGGCCGAGCTGGTGGACCGAGACGGTGACGGGAGGATCGACCGGGAGGAGTACCGCGAGTGGTTCGACTCCCTGCCGGCCTCGGCTGCCGCCTCGGGCGTACCGTCCGGCTCGCCGGAGGTGATGGCGGTCCTGCACGCGCAGTTCAGCGTGGCCGACCGGGACGGGGACGGCGTGATGGACCTTCACGACTTCACGCTGTGGCGGGACCTCAAGGGCGTACCCGAACCGAACGCGGCCGCCGCGTTCGCACTGATCGACTCGGACGGTGACGGTGCGATCGACTGGCGGGACTTCACCGGCGCGGCGGCTGCCAACGGCCTGGAGGCCCTGCTGTACGGCCCGCAGCGGGGGTAGATCCTGCCCCGGGGCCCACCCTCCCACCGGCAGCGCTCTGAGCGCCCCGCACGGCGTCCGCGCCGACCACTGGCGTACGGGCCGCGTTCGGCGAAGTCGTGGGCGCCCCGGAGTGGCGCCACCGCCCGGTCGACGCCAGGCCGTTCACCGCCGCCCTGGTCGACCTCGACGCCGCCCCCGTGAGGCACCGGCTCGGTGGCCACGCCGTGCCGTGCGCTGGTTGATCCGCCCCGCCGGTCTCGCCGTGGGCCGCTTCGACCGGGCACGCTTCGCCTGGCAGCTGTTGACCGGGGAAGGGCGGGGCTCACGAGGTCGGGGCCGTGATCGGCGGCCCTCGCGGTCGGTGATTTCCAGCCATCGATATCATGCGGCCGGATCCATTCGCCCGTCCGCCGAAAGGGCTGCAGCACCGTCATGTCCCGCCCCCGCACGCCCGCCACGCCGCCGGACTCCCCTTCGCCGAACCGTTGGTGGCGCACGGACCGCGCGAAGGTCGGGGCCGTCGCAGCGGTGCCGCTGCTCGGTCTCCTGGACGAGCGGCTGGGATTCCTGGCACTCGTGGCCGCGCTCGTGGTGCTGTGGCGAGGCAATCCCTGGCCGAGGGGCGGCAAGATCGCGGCCACGGTTGCCGCGATGGCGCTGCTGGGAGCGGTACTTCCGGACCAGCCCCGGCCGGAAGCGGCGGCTGCGCCGAAGAAGAACCCGCAGCCGGCCAGGACTTCCCCCGCCTTCGGCTCCAGCCCGTCTGCCAGACCGCCCGAGCGGGTACGCGACTTCGTGGGCGAGCGGCTCGACACGGCGTTCACCCGCTCCCGCAAGTCCGGATACTCCGTCACGTACCACGACGCGTCCGGCCAGGGACGGGCGGTGACGGCCCGTTCCCTCTGGACGGTGTGCTTCCAGCAGCCTGAGCCCGCAAGCGCCGTCGTGGAGAAGGTGGTCGACTTCGGTGCCGTTCGCACCGGCGAACCGTGCCCCGGGCGGGACGGCGAGGCCCTGCCGTGGCCGAAGATGCCGGAGGTGATCTGGAAGACGTGGCCCACCGCCCGTGCGGAGGTCGTCGCCGTGGGCGTGCCCGAGGGCCGCGTGCGCGCCGAGGCGGCGTACCGGAACGACGTCCTGCCGCCTCGGGGCGAGTACGAGGACTGGCGCGTCTGCCGGCAGGACCCCGCGAAGGACGCGGAGTTGCGGGGCGACACCTGGGTGACGCTGTCCCTGTCGTCGCCCGAGAACGGCTGCCCGGACCCTGACCGCGGCACGGCCGTGTACCTCCCGGACCGGGACGGCGATGGCGACCCGGACTACCGCGACCCCCACCCGGGCGACCGGAACCGCGACACGACCTTCCCCGGCGGCCGCCCGCGCGACACCGGCGGCTCCTCGGGCGGCGGCGGCTCCTCGGGCGGCGGCTCGGACGGTCACGGCTGGAGCGTCTGCCGGCACACCCGCTGGTGCTGAGCGGCACGGTGAACACCGCCCCCCGGCGGACCGGCCGCCCCGTGGGGATGCGGCGGCCGCCGAGGCGCCTGTGGTGAGCTGTCGCCGCCCGCAAGGATCGGACAGGGGTCGATCATGGCCAGGTTTGGGATCGATTTTCAGCCAAACCCGACCAGAAGGATCGTTTCATCCTGTACAACCACTCTGTTCGAAGGCCACGGGCGGGCCGAGCTGGGTTGCGGTTCGGCCGGAAGGGGAAGGTTTGGAGCGCTCAATGGCTGGAATCGCTCGTCGTCCGTCCCCGTGGCAGTAATGGATCGTCAAACTCCGGCACCGAGCCGGTCGGCCGACACGACGTTCGGAAGTGCAGCGCGGTCGCGTCCTCGCTTGTTGCCGACAGGGAGGTAGGGATCCCATGACAGTGCAGGACATCGAACTTCCGAAACTGCGGATGCCGTACCGGGTGCGGGTGAACCCGTACCTGCCGGCCCTGCGCGAGGAGGCCGAGACGTGGGCGCGCGAGATGGGGATGCTGGCCGGCGGTGAAGCCCCGGGCGCCGGCCGGGCGGTCTGGACCCCGTCGCAGTTCCGGGCCATGGCCGTCGACCAGCTGACCGCCTGGGCCCTTCCCGACGCCTCGCTCGCCGGCCTCCGGCTCAATCACCGGTTCAACCTCTGGGCTCTGGCCTGGGACGACTACTTCGCCTCCGCCTTCAAACAGACGGGCAACCTCGCAGGCGCACAGGCCTTCACCGCCCGTCTGCACGCCTTCCTGCCGTCGGAGCCGGGCGTCCGGCTGCCGGAGCCGGTCAACGCCGTCGAGAGGGGAATGGCCGATCTTCAGCAACGGCTGTTCCCTCCGAGGCTCGCGCACTGGCGCAAGGGGCTCAACCGGAGCCTGGCGCGATACGTCGACGCGGGGGTCCAGGAGCTGGCCAACAGCCTCGCCGGGCGCGTCCCGGACGTCATCGAGTACGCCCAGTTCCGCCGTGAGAGCTTCGCCGCGTACACCGCCCCGTACTCCGTCGAACTCTCCACCGGAGCGCAGATCCCCGAGCGGATCCGGCACAGCCGGACCGTGTGCGCCTTGCTCGACGCCTTCATGGACTACATGGGTCTGGCGAACGACATCGCCTCCTACCAGCGGGAAGTCCATGACGAGTACGACGTCAACAACCTCGTCGTCGTCCTCGGGACGTCCCTGGGCCTCACCGTCCAGGAAGCGATGCACACCGCCGCGGATCTGGTGACCGCACGACTCCACCACTTCGAACACCTCATACAGAGCGAACTGCCCGCGCTGGTCCGCCGGGCCGGGCTGAACCACGGCGAACGGATCGAGCTGGAGGTGTGGCTCGCCGGAGCCCGCGGCTTCCTGTCCGGCCTGCACGCCTGGTACTCCGGGGCACCCCGCTACGCTCCCGCCGGCGGACCGGTCCCGGAGCAGCGGACGCCCGACGCCGCTGTGCCCGCCCGCGAACGGCATCTCTCCACGCCATGAGTTCGCCCGCCGGGCATCGGGGCTGCCGAACCGCGCGGTTCGGCAGCCCCGATGCCCGGATCCGATACGCCCTACGGGACCTGTCCCAGCCCCAGCAACCGCCTCAGCCGCGTCCGCCACGAAACACGGGCTTCGGCCAGCGGCATGCGAGATGCCGTCTCCCGGCCGGGCGGCACGTGGGGGGCTGCCGGCGTGCGGGGTGCCGCCGGCATGCCGGCGCTCGGCGGGGGCGGGGCCGGCAGCGGTGCCGGCAGAGCGTGGGCAGCCTCCGGAGCGCGGGATGCGAATTTCACGGGCAGCGCCGTCAGGTGCCGGGCCCAGGTGGAGGAACGCCAGCTGAGCCCGGACTCGGCGATGGCCAGGCCGATGTCGGGAAGCCGGGTGAGCAGGATGTCGATGCCGGTGTCGGCGATGACACGGCCGATGTCCTGGCCGGGGCACTCATGGGCGCCCGCGCTGAAGGACAGGTGCGCGCGGTTGTGGTGCACGCGGGTCGAGGGATCCTGGCGGACGGCCTGGTCGACGTTGCCGGCGGCCAGGCCGAGCAGCAGCATGTCTCCCGCCTTGATCTCCTGCCCTCCGAGCGAGGTGTCACCGGTGGCCCAGCGGCCGGGGCACACCATCAACGGCGGCTCGTCCCAGAGCACCTGCTCCACGGCTTCGGGCAAGGTCATCTGGCCGCCCGCCAGCGAGCCGCGGAACCGCGGGTCGGTGACCGTCATCCGCAGCACGTTGGCCATGAGATTGGCGGTCGTCTCGTAGCCCGCGAGCAGGATGAGGCGCAGGTGGTGCTGCACCTCCTCGTCGCTGAGGCCGGCCGGGTGGGCCATCAGCACGGACGCGATGTCCGGCCCGGGCACGGCGCGCTTGGCGGCGACGAGCTGCTTGAGGGTCTCCAGCACGTAGGCATTGCTGGCGAGCGACGTCTCGGTGGCCTTGAAGAGGTCCCGGGCGGCATGGACGAGCTTGGGACCGTCCTCGTCCGACATGCCGAGCAGGTGGGTGAGGACGAGCATGGGCAGCGGTTCGGTGAACTGCCCCACCAGCTCGGCCTTGCCGCTCTCGCAGAAGTCGTCGATCAGCTGGTGCGCGAAGCGGGTGATGTGGCGGCGGACTCCGCGCTGGTCGAACTGGTTGAGGCTGGCCGTGACCGCGCCGCGCAGCCGCTGGTGCTCCTCGCCGTCCGCGCACACGCAGTCGGGGCGCCAGCCGATCATCGGCACGAGCGGCGAGGTCTCGGGGTCGATCTCACCGCTCGTCCAGCCGTGCCAGGTGCGGGGGTCACGGGAGAACTGGGTGGAGCGGGTGGCCACATCACGGTTCTCGAGGTACCCCAGGACGAGCCAGGCGCGCACGTCCCCTTCGAGCAGGACGGGCGCCACCGGACCGTGCGCGGCACGCAACTTCTCGTACAGGCCCATGGGGTCGGTCTCGGCGGCGGCGCCGTGGAGCCGGGTCACTCCCCCGGCGCCCGTGGCGAGGTGGGCCGGGCAGCCCGGCGGCGGGACGGGCCCCGGTTCCGTGGCGGTGCGGTCGGTGGGAGGGACGGTCATGCGGACTCCTGAGCGGCGGCGAGGGTGCACAGGTAGCCCATCAGCGAGATCAGGACGTCGCGGCTGGACGACCGGTCGCGTGCGTCACAGGTGATGATCGGCACGGATTCGTTGAGGGCCAGGGCGGTGCGCAGGGCTGGGATCGGGTGCTGCGGGGCCTCGGGGAAGGAGTTGACGGCCACGACGAAGGGGACGCGGCGGTCTTCGAGGCGGGTGATGATCTCGAAGCAGACTTCGATCATCCGGGTGTCGACGAGGACCACGGCGCCGAGCGCGCCTTCGAAGATGCCGTTCCACAGGAACCAGAAGCGCTCCTGCCCCGGCGTCCCGAAGAGATAGAGGATCAGCTCCTCGTTGATGCTGATGCGGCCGAAGTCCATGGCGACGGTGGTGGTGTGCTTGCCCTCCGCGCCGGGGTTGTGGTCGATCCCGACACCGGCCTGGGTCATGGTTTCCTCGGTGGTCAGCGGCGCGATCTCGCTCACCGCCCCGACCATGGTCGTCTTGCCGACTCCGAAGCCTCCGACAATGACGACCTTGACTCCCCTGGCGCCGTGCGGCAGCAGCACATCGGTGCTGCGGGGGCCGGCGGCGGGTGCGTCAGAGTTTGCGTAGTCCATGGATCACCGCCTCCAGAAGGTCGAGTTCGGGGACCGCAGCGACGGGAACAGGAGCGATGGCCTCGACCCGCCCGTCCTCGACGAGCGTGGAGAGCAGCGCCGTGAGGACGCTGAAGGGAAGGCTGAGATACGCGGATATCTCTGCCACCGACAGCGGGTACTGGCACATGCCGAGGATCGCGGCCTGCTCGGGCTGCATCGCGGGGTCGGGTACGGACCTCGATGTGATGAGGGTGACCAGGTTGAAGGCCCTTGCCGAGGAACCCTGGCCACCGGAGATGACGTACAGCGGAACGGGACTGCCTTCATCCCACTTCTCCTGGTGCTCTGACGTCACATCGCCCGCCCGACGTCATCCCGTGGCGGACTCGTCATGTGGCGGCCGATCCGGATCACGAGCGTACGCATGCGGTCACCGAGCAGCCCGGCGTCCACTTCCTCGTCGGCGAGCACGGCGAGATAGGCCCCGGGGCCGGCCGCCATCAGGGAGAAGTAGCCGCCGTCGACCTCGATGCCGACCATGCGCGTCGAGCCGTCGCCGTGGGGGACCTTCTGCGCGATGGCCTTTGCCAGGCTCTGCATGCCCGAGCAGGCGGCGGCGATGGCGTCAGCGGTGTCGGTCTCCGTGTTCGCTCGGCCGATGCACAAACCGTCCGACGACAGCACGACCACGTGGCGCACGTACGGGACGCTGGCCGCGAGCTCCTTGAGCATCCAGTCCATGTTTGGCAGTGGCGTCACGGTCACTCATCCTCATCTAATAGCTCGTTGGTTGGGCTGGAAGGGGTGGTGCCCGGTCTCTTCTCACCGCTGAACGCCTCCCACATCAGGCCCGGCTGCCGGGCGCCGCGGGGCGTTCCCGGGGAGGCGGCCGGAGGCGTGGGGGGCTGGGGGGCGGTACGGACGACCGGTGTGGGGACGGGCGACTCCCGTCGCCGCTGCGGCAGCCCGTTGACGGTGTGCTTGACCTCGACGGGTTCTGCCGCGGCGGCGCGCGTCACGGGCGGTGGCGCCGTGGTCGGTCCACCGGTGCGCTTCGGCGCGTACGGTCCACCCGTGTGCTTCGGCGCGAACGGCTGGGGCTTCTGGGCAGGTTGCTGAACGGTGGTGATCAGGCTCCGCGGAACGAGCACCACGGCCCGTACGCCGCCGTAGGCGGAGGTGCGCAGATCGACGACGAGGCCGTGCTCGCGGGCCAGCCTGCTGACGACGGGCAGGCCGAGCTGGGTCCCCTCGCCCAGGTCGCCCAGATCGAGGCCTGATGCCCCCCGCGACATGACCCGGTCGATGCGCTGCCGGACCTCTTCGGTGAGCCCGACCCCGCGGTCCTCGATCTCGATGGCGATACCGGAAGGCACCTCGCTCGCGCTCACCTCGACCGGGGTGTGCGGCGGCGAGAAGGTCGTGGCGTTGTCGAGCAGCTCGGCGAGGAGGTGGATCAGCGGCTCGGCGCCCGGGCCGATCACGGCCACTTCCGTCACCGACTGCAGCTTCACCCGGGGGTAGTCCACGATGCGTGACATGGCCCCGCGTACGACGTCGTAGAGGGGGATCGCCTTCGACCACTGGCGCCCGGGCCGGGCATCACCGAGTACCGCGACGCTGGCCGCGAGGCGCCCGATCAGGGCGTTGCGGTGATCGACGGCCTGCAGGCCGTGGGAGACCACGAGGTCGTTGCCGTGAAGGATCTGCATGTCGCGGAGGTCCTTGGCGAGCTGGTGCACGATCGCCTGGACCCTGCGCGCGATCGCCACCAGTGCCCGCTGGGAGGCGTCCCGCGTGTGCTCCTCGGCCTCCACCGCTTCCAGGAGCGTCTTCAGCGCCTGCCGGAGTGCTGCGGCGAACTCGACGTCGAGGTGATCCCCTAACGCGACGGACTGCAGGATCTCCGAGGCGGGGGCGCCCTTCTGCATACGGGCGACGGCCGCAGGGAGGAGTTCCTCGGCGAGCCATACCGTGGTGGCCCGCTGGTCGGCCAGGCGCCCGAACAGTGCGGCTTCGCGTTGTGCGTAGTACTGCTGCACCTCGGCACTCGCCCGCGCGTGGCGGGCCTGCTCCGCCGAGCGCGCCCGGCGCGCCGTCGCGGCCGAGGTGACGGCCGTCAGGGCGACGGCGACGAGGCCGCACCAGGCAACCGGCGTGCGTATCTGCGCGGGAACGAGGATCAGCGCTATGCCGCAGGCCCCGGCCAGAACACCGGGGGGTACTAGCCATGCCGGAGCCGCTGCGCGTGGCAGGCCTCCAGGCGTTGAACCGGTACGAGCCATCGAGGGGTCCCTAAACAGTCTGGAATGAGTGGACTGGGGGTGATGCGGGCACGCCGACAGGAACGGTCGGAACTTCGCTCGGCCGAGCACCGATAGGTTCTGCCGGGTGCCGCCGCCGGGTCGGTTCCGAATCGCATCGGAATCGCATCGGAATCGCATCGGTGGTCACGCCTTCCTTGCAGCCAGGCTCCGTCCGTGCGCGACACAGCGCTCGGTGACTGGCCGTGAGCTCAGCGCAACACGCAGGGGAGAATAGTCAGTTCGGGTACGCCATGTGACCTTGCTGGAACGACAGCCTCCACACTGACCGACCTCGACCCGAACTGATCGATCTCTTCCGCCACATGCATCACAAACGCAGGGAATCGACCATACGAAGCAGCAATGCCGCAACGGTCAACAGCTGGACCCGCGATACCCGTCCAGGGGGTGCGAGCTTCTTCTCGTTGACGCACGGCGGGCAGGCGGGCGCCGGACACTCGACGAGGCCGGTGTGACGGGCCCTGCGGACTCCGTCACGGCCATCAAGGCGCTGCGCGACGCGAACCCCGGCCTGAGTCTGCGGGCTGCCGTCGAACTGGCCAGGGCGACCCGCGAGACCGAGTCCCGCTGACCCGCCCCGGCCATTCGGGGCCGTCCCCGGGCGTCGGGAGACCCAGGACCTTCGCGATCGGCGGCCGTCGGTGTGGCCCGCCCGCCCGGTGGCGGTCCCGGTGGCGGTCCCGGCGCCTGCCCAGTGACCGGAACGCTGCATTCGGGGGAGGTGCGAGACTGTCCGGCGGTCTGTCCGAAGGAGTCTCGCAGTGTCCGTGTTCAGTACCATCCGCCAGGCGGTCCGCCGCAGCTACCGGCGTGCCGTGGATCTCAGCCACCCGGCGCGGTCGCCACTGGGCAGCGCCGTGGTGAACTGCGTCGTCTACCTGGGCGGCGTACGGCAGGACGGCTGCGCGGAGGCCGTCGAGGCGTTGCGGAGGGTCCGCCGGGCAGGGTCGGGTTTCGTCTGGATCGGGCTGCACGAGCCGGACGAGAAGGAGTTCGCAGGGCTCGCCGAGCTGTTCGGTCTGCATCCGCTGGCGATCGAGGACGCGGTGCACGCGCACCAGCGGCCGAAGGTGGAGCGGTACGGTGACACGCTGTTCGCCGTGTTCAAGACGGTGCGCTACGTCGAGCACGCTGAGCTGACCGCCACCAGCGAGGTGGTGGACACCGGTGAGCTCATGGCCTTCGTCGGCGCGGACTTCGTGATCACCATCCGGCACGGCGGGCACGGCTCCCTCGGGCCGCTGCGCGAGGTGCTCGAAGCCTCGCCGGAGCAGCTCGCCAAGGGGCCGGCTGCGGTCCTGCACGCGATAGCGGACCATGTGGTCGACGACTACATGGCGGTGACCGACGCCGTGCAGACAGACCTCGACGCCGTGGAGAGCGCCGTCTTCAGCGACCATGCAGGCCGGGGCGATGCCGGCCGGATCTACCAGCTCAAGCGGGAGCTGCTGGAGCTCAAGCGGGCCGCGGCACCGCTGGACCGGCCGCTGCAGCAGCTCGCCACCCAGCCGATGCCCGTCATCGGGCCGGAGATCCGCCCGTACTTCCGTGACGTGGCCGACCACCTGAACCGGGTCACCGAGCAGATCGGCTCCTACGACGCCCTGCTCGACTCGATCCTGCAGGCGCATCTCGCGCAGGTGACCGTGGCCCAGAACGAGGACATGCGGAAGATCACCGCTTGGGCGGCGATCGTCGCGGTGCCGACCATGGTGTGCGGGGTCTACGGCATGAACTTCGAGCACATGCCGGAACTGCGCTGGACGTACGGGTACCCCACCGTCCTGGGCGTCATCGCCGTCGCCTGTTTCGTCATTCACCGGGGCTTCCGCCGCAACGGCTGGCTCTGAGGTGCGTCGTGGCGTGGTCGCCCCGCCCCGGGCCGGTGCCGCGCCCGGCCGGTGTCCGCGTCATGCCCGTCGTGTGATGAGGTGGCGGGCATGACCGACGCTGAGATGATCACGATCCCCGAACGCCTCCACGGCTACCCCGGCGTGGCCTTCGGCGGCTACGTGGCAGGAGTACTGGCCGGGTGGGCCGCCGCGAAGCACGTACGGGTGGACTTCCGGCGTCCTGTGCCGACCGGGCTGCCGGTCCGGCTCGCCGCGACCCCCGACGGCGGCTGCGCCCTGACCGCCGACGAGATGCTGCTGGCCACCGCCGTGCCCGTCGACTCCGCCGGGGTCGCGGCGGGGGTGCCGGCGGCACCGTCATGGGCGGAGGCCGAGGCGGCCGCCGAGGCCTATCGGGCGGACCCGCCGGACGGGCAGACCGACTGCTTCGGCTGCGGCCTGGACCGCACTGCCTCGACCGGACTGCGCCAGCACTGCGGACCGGTGCCGGGGCGGGCGCTGGTCGCCACCGCCTGGACCCCGGGGCCCGAGCTCGCGAGCCGGGGCGGGCTGCTGCCGCCCGAGCTGGTGTGGGGCGCGCTGGACTGCCCCGGCAACGCCGCCGGACGCCTGCTCGACGGCCGCCCGGCGGGCGCGGTCACGGCCGCGCTCAGCGCCCTGCTGGTGCGACCGGTCCGGGCCGGCGAGCGGCTCGTCTCCTACGCCTGGATGCTGTCCTCGGCGGAACGCAAGTACGGCGTCGGCACGGCCGTGGCCACCGCGGACGGCGAGCTCTGCGCCACCGCCGAGGCCTTGTGGGTGCTCCCCCGCACGGCTGTCCACGGCCGGTCGTGAGAGCGGTGCTCGCAGCCGCCACCCGCCCGGCCGCAGCGGCGCGGCCTCGCCCGCCCACGAGTGGGTGAATTGCCCGGTTCCGTCCCTTCATCGGCGACACTGATGTGCCGCGTCCGGCGAGCTGGAGAGCGCCGCGCTGATCGTCGTCCCGGCCGGCGGCGCCGGCTGCCGTGGTGGCACGGCGGCGTCCGGCCCGGCGACCGGCGCGGACCGTCGGCGTCCCCCGATCAGACCCGAGGAGGAGGGCGGCCTCGCCGCCGTCTCACGCGCATGGCACCCACCGAGCAGCGCGCCGAGGGCGCGGGACCGTTCACGACCCGGCTCACCTGGCAGCCTCCTGGTGGTGGCACCGCCGTGTGGGAGTCGCGGCCCGCCCGTCGGCGCGGAGTCATCGCCGTGCGCCCGCCCGGCGCTCCCGCCGGCGGGCCCGCCGGCGCCCACGCGGTCGCCCTGCGCCGGCTGCGCAGGGC
>NZ_WTFF01000005.1 GCF_019400985.1 Streptomyces bambusae | reverse complement strand
GCAGCCGGTGGCGCAGGGCGCAGCCGGCGCAGGCCCCGGACCCGGCGCGGCAGCCGGCCCTCGACGGGGACCGGCAGTCCCCGTCGAAGGGCCACGGGCACGGGCACGCGGAGGGCCCCCTCCCGGTGCCGGACATCCCTGAGCCGCAGGCTCCGGGCGCGCGGCCCGACGACCGGCCCGGGCACGGCCAGAAGCACGGGCGGCCGGACGCCGGGATGCCGCGGCAGCTGGTCGAGCAGCTGCCGATGCACCCGGCCGACGTGTGCGCGATGGGGCGCAGGCACGGCCGCTGGTCGCCGGACAGCCCGGAGGCCCGCATCTGCGCGGGCGTCCACGAGGGCTGAGCCGGGCCCGCCACGGATGCGGGCCCGCTACGGGGGCTGGCCCGCCACGGGTACGGGTCCGCCACGGATGCGGGTCCGCTACGGGTGCTGGCCGGGGACGGAACCCGGGCGGGGGCCCTCGTCCGGGTCGTCGGCCAGCCGCTGTTCCAGGCGGGCGACGGCCGCCCGTACGCCGTTGCCGTAGCCGTCGTCGGGCAGGGCGCCGGTGGCGTCGCGGGCCAGCGCCAGATGGGTGCGGGCCGCCTCGGGCCGTCCCAGCTTGACGTAGTCCGCGGCCAGGTTGAGGTGCAGCGACGGGTAGAAGGCGCGGACGGCCACGTGCGGCTCGTGCCGGGCGAGCCGCTCGTCGCCGAGCCCGTCGGCGGCGGCGAGGGCCGCGAGGTCCCAGTCCAGTTCGTCGCCGGGGTCGTCCTGGGCGTCGGCCATGTAGTGCGCGAGGGTGCAGCGGTGCAGGGGGTCGCCGTCCTCGCCGATCTCGGCCCAGATCTCCGCCAGGCGGTTGCGGGCCTCCTCCCGGTCGCCGGCGTGCAGCAGGATGATCGCCTGTCCGATCCGGGTCATGACGGCGTCCTCCGACGCCTCCTGCTGCTGCTCCCTCAATGCGGCCTCCGGTCGGTCCCGCCAGACCTGCTGCGGTCTGATCGTCACGACGCTAACCGGAGGCACCGGCATTGCCGCGCAAGGCGCGGTGCGGAGTCAGCCGAGGTTCGGGATCGTCCAGTCGATCGGCTCATGGCCCTGGGCGGCCACGGCCTCGTTGATCTGCGTGAAGGGCCGGGAGCCGAAGAACTTCTTGGCCGACAGCGGCGAGGGGTGGGCGCCCTTGACGACGACGTGCCGGGTCTCGTCGATCAGCGGCAGCTTCTTCTGGGCGTAGGCGCCCCACAGCACGAAGACGGCCGGGTCGGGGCGCTCGGCCACGGCGCGGATCACCGCGTCCGTGAACTTCTCCCAGCCCCTGCCCTTGTGCGAGTTGGGCTCGGCCTCGCGGACGGTGAGCACCGCGTTGAGCAGCAGGACGCCCTGCTCGGCCCACGGCATCAGGTACCCGTTGTCCGGGATCGGGGTGCCGAGGTCGGCCTGCATCTCCTTGTAGATGTTGCGCAGGGACGGGGGCGTCTTGACCCCCGGCCGCACCGAGAAGCACAGGCCGTGGCCCTGGCCGGCGCCGTGGTACGGGTCCTGGCCGAGCACGAGGACCTTGACCTTGTCGAACGGCGTGGCCTCCAGGGCGGCGAACACCTGCTCGCTCGGGGGGTAGACCGGTCCGGCCGCCCGCTCCTTCTCGACGAACTCGGTGAGCTCCTTGAAGTAGGGCTGCTCCAGCTCCCCGCCGAGGACGGGGAGCCAGGACTCGGGCAGCATCTGGGTCACGTCGACAACCTCCGGTACGTGTTCGTGCAACTGCTCAGAACCTACCGGTGGCCACTGACAACGACGCCGTCAGGCCGGTCGGACGGGACTGCCCCGACCGGCCCGCCGGGCCGTCACCAGCTGGTCTTGCGGTACAGCTCCCACATCTGCATGGCCGTCTGCGGGTCGAGGGCCCGCTCGGCACCCGCGATGTCCTCGCGCGCCCCCACGTACAGCTTGCCCTGCCACAGCGGCAGCAGCCGGACGTCCTCGGCGAAGATCTGCTGGGCCCGCTCGAACTCGCGGGCGACGGCGGAGCGGTCCCCCTCGCGGCGGGACTTGGGCAGCAGCTCGGTGAGGATCTCGCTGGACTCGTACGGGGTGCCGAGCACGTTCTCCTTGCCGACGAACGGGGCGATGAAGTTGTCCGGGTCCGGGAAGTCGGGGAACCAGCCGCGGAAGAAGACCGGGTACTCGCCGTTCTGGTAGCCGTCCTGGAACGCCTTCCAGGTGGGCTGGGTCTTCAGGTTGATCTTGAACAGCTGGCTCTCCTCCAGCTGCCGCTTGAGCTCGGTGAACTCGGCGGCGGTGGCGGGGCCGTAGCGGTCGGTGGTGTACCAGAAGTTCAGCTCCACCGGCTGGGTGATCCCGGCGTCCTTGAGGATCTTCTTGGCCTTGCTGACGTCGGCCTGGCCGAAGCGGTCGTAGAAGGGCGTCTTGTGGCCCACGACGCCCTTGGGGACCATCGAGTACAGCGGCTCGGCGGTGCCCTGGTAGACCTTGGAGACGAGCGCGCCGCGGTCGATGAGCTGGGCGATGGCCTGGCGCACGGCCGGCTTGGCGACGGCCGGGTCCTTGGGGTTCAGGATCAGGTAGCGGATCTCGGTGCCGACGTTCTCGACCACCTGCACGCCCTTGGCGTGCGAGTCGGGGCTCTGGAGGTCCTTGATCTCCGCGGCGGTCAGACCTCGGTAGGTCGCGTCGATCTCCTTCTCCTTGAGCGCGGTGACCATCTTCGCCGAGTCGGTGAAGTAGCGGATGGTCACGCCGTCGTTACGGCGCTGCGCGAAGCCCTGGTAGTCCGCGTAGCCCTTCAGGACGGCCTCGCCGCCGTCCTTGTAGGACTCCAGGACGTAGGGGCCGGAGCCGGTGAGCTTGCCGTCCTGGCGGAGCTTGTCGGCCGGGTACTCCTTCGGCGGGACGAGGGAGGCGGCGGGCGAGCCGAGGACGAAGGGGAACGTCGCGTCGGACGTCTTCAGGTGGAAGACCACGACCAGCGGCTCGGGGGCCTCGATGCGCTCCAGGCTGCCGAAGAGGTCCTTCGGGCCGGACTTGGCCCCGATGGTCCGGATCCGGTCGAGGGAGTGCTTGACGGCCTTGGCGTCGAGCGGCTCACCGTCGGAGAACTTCAGGCCCTTCTTCAGCGTGCAGCGGTAGGACTGGTTCGCGGAGTCGGTGAACTCGCAGTTCTGGGCCGCGTCGGGCTGCGGCTTGGTGCTTCCGGTCGGGAAGCTGAGAAGGGTCTGGAAGACGTTCCGGTACAGCTCCCAGGAACCGTCCCAGGCCGCCGCGGGATCGAGCGTGGACGGGGCACTCATGGTGCCGACGACTATCTGCTTCTGCTCGCCCTCGGCGTCGTCCGAAAACAGCCCGCAGCCGGCGAGCAGGGATATGGACGCAACGGCCGCAAAGGTCTGCAGGCATCTGGTCCGGTTGAACACGTGCACGCTCCTCGATCAGCCACGGGTGCGGCAGACCCTACCGCAGTGCCCCACGAATCCAATGGGGGAGGTTCCGTGGGGCACTTGACCGATTCCGTACCTATTAGGGGTGCATTTACCACCCCGCGGTGACGGAATTCGTCCGGTAATCGGTCACCCGACTCCGGCATTGAGGAAGATTCCTCCGTCTACGACCAGAGTTTGACCTGTGACCCATTCCGCTTGGTCCGAGGTGAGGAATGCCGCAGCTCCTCCGATGTCGGCCGGCACGCCGAGCCGGCCCAGCGGGTAGGCGGCGGCCGCCTCGGCCTCGCGGCCGTCGTAGAGCATCTCGGCGAACTTGGTCTTGACCACCGCGGGCGCGATCGCGTTGACCCGGACTCCCGGGGCCATCTCGTGCGCGAGCTGGACCGTCAGATTGATCATCGCCGCCTTGCTCATGCCGTACGCGCCGATGAAGGGCGAGGGCGCGAGCCCGGCGATGGAGGCGATGTTGACGATCGCGCCGCCGTGGTCCTTCTGCCAGGCGTGCCAGGTCCGCTGGGCGAAGCCCAGTGCCGAGATCACGTTGGTCTCGTAGACCTTGCGGGCGACGCCGAGGTCGAGGTCCGCGAGCGGACCGAAGACGGGATTGGTGCCGGCGTTGTTGACCAGGAGGTCGACCCGGCCGAACGCCTCCATGGTGCGCTCGACGGCCGCCGCCTGGTGGGCCTCGTCGTGGGCCTTTCCGGCCACCCCGATGACCCGGTCCGCGCCGAGCCGCTCGACGGCCTCCTTGAGGGCGTCCTCGTTGCGGCCGGTGATGCACAGCCGGTCCCCGCGGGCGAGGAACGCCTCGGCGACCCCGTAGCCGATGCCCCGGCTGGCGCCGGTGATCAGTGCGACCTTGCCGCTGTCGGTGCCTTGGTACGTCATGGCGTACGCGCTCTCCTTCGTCGGTCCTGGGCCTGGGATCAGCTGAGCGGGCCGCCGGCCACGTACAGGACCTGGCCGGAGACGAAGCCGGCCGCGTCGCCGGCGAAGAAGGCGATGGCGTTCGCGACGTCGTCGGGCCGCCCGACGCGCTGGACGGGGATCTGGGTGGCGGCGGCGGCCTGGAAGTCCTCGAAGCCCATGCCGACGCGGGCGGCGGTGGCGGCGGTCATCTCGGTGGCGATGAAGCCGGGGGCGACCGCGTTGACGGTGACGCCGAACTTGCCGAGCTCGATCGCGAGGGTCTTGGTGAAGCCCTGGAGGCCGGCCTTGGCGGCGGAGTAGTTGGCCTGGCCGCGGTTGCCGAGCGCCGAGCTGCTGGAGAGGTTGACGATCCGGCCGAACTGGGCGTCCACCATGTGCTTCTGACAGGCCTTCGCCATCAGGAACGCACCGCGCAGGTGCACGTTCATGACGGTGTCCCAGTCGGACTCGCTCATCTTGAAGAGCAGGTTGTCGCGGAGCACGCCCGCGTTGTTGACCAGGACCGTCGGGGCCCCGAGGGTGGCGGCGACCCGCTCGACGGCGGCCTCGACCTGTGCGCCGTCCGACACGTCGCAGCCGATCGCCACGGCCTTGCCCCCGGCCGCGGTGATGGCCTCCACGGTGTCCTTGCAGGCGCCCTCGTCGAGGTCGAGCACGGCTACGGCGCGGCCCTCGGCGGCCAGCCGTACGGCGGTGGCGGCGCCGATGCCCCGGGCCGCCCCGGTCACGATGGCGACGCGCTGCTCGGTGGTGGACATGCTGGTTCTCCTCGCCCTTGAGTGCGGCCGCCCGCGACTGAGCAACCGCTTAGTAGCTTCAGCTGAGGAGACGCTAGGAGCCCTGGCACCCGGTGTCAACGCCACCGGCTGCCAGGGCCCCCGCCGTCGTACGGTCAGCGCACCAGCAGGTCGAGCAGGCGTTCCACCTCGGCCTCCGGGTCGGTGGTCAGACCGCTGTGCACCGGCCCGGGCTGGACCACCGTGCTGCGCGGCGCGATCAGCCAGCGGAAGCGCCGGCCGGCGTCGTCACCGGCCGCCTGCCCCGCCTGCTCGCCGCCCGCGCACACGCCTTCCACCCCGCGCAGGGCGGCCCGTACGCCCGCGACGTCGGCCCCGGGGTCGAGCGCGAGGAGCTTGGCCTCGTCCAGGTGGGTGCGGGCCGCCACGAAGGAGCGCGCCCGGCAGTAGACGATGATCCCGGCGTTGAAGCACTCCCCGCGCTCCACCCGGGGGACGACGCGCACCAGCGCGTACTCGAACACGTCCCGCTCACTCACCGGCTGTCGCTCTTCTTCGTCTTGTGGGGCCATTCGGTCAGGTGCTCGGTGAGCCAGCCGGGCGGGCCCTGGGGGGCCTTGACCGGAGCTTCCATCGAGATCCGCTCGTGGATCGTAGCGGCGCGCGGCAGCAGCGCCTCCACATACGCCCGGCGCAGCGCGTCGGTGGACTCGAACCCGGGCTCGTCGACCAGCCACTCGTCGGGCACGTCGGCGGTGACCTCGGTGAGCAACTCCTCGGTGACCAGCGGCGCGAGCTCGGCGGCGGCCTCGGCGATCCGCGGCCCGACGGGGGCGAGGACGTGGTCGGAGGCGTTGTACGGCTTGGCGGCCGCGCTCGCGGCGGTGGGCCAGTTGTGGTGCCAGATCATCGTGGCGCCGTGGTCGATGAGCCACACGTCGCCGTGCCAGACGAGCATGTTGGGGTTGCGCCAGGACCGGTCGACGTTGTTGATCAGGGCGTCGAACCAGACGATCCGCCCCGCCTCGACCGGGTCCACCTGGTAGGCGAGCGGGTCGAACCCGATCGAGCCGGGCAGGTAGTCCATCCCGAGGTTGAGCCCGCCGCTCGCCTTGAGCAGCTCCTGGACCTCCTGGTCCGGCTCGGCGAGGCCGATGACGGGGTCCAGCTGGATCTGCACCAGCTCGGGCACCCGCAGCCCGAGCCGCCGGGCGAGCCGCCCGCAGACCACCTCCGCCACCAGCGTCTTGCGGCCCTGGCCGGCTCCGGTGAACTTCATGACGTAGGTCCCGAGATCGTCGGCCTCGACGATCCCGGGAAGCGAGCCACCCTCACGCAAGGGCGTGACGTAGCGGGTCGCTACGACCTCTTCCAACACTTTCCCAGGCCACCCATCTCTTCAGCCTTACAATCCACGACGACGTCTCCAGCGCGTAGAGGCAGGAATCACGGGTCAACGGCGCAGGGGAGAATCTGGGGAGTCTCGGCCGGCGAGCCGGTCTCCCCGCTCCCCCCAGCAGACCGTCGATGGTGCCGCGCCCCTTGCTGCCGGCGTCCGGCATGAAGTGAGCATAGATCGGTACGGGCAACAACCACTTACCTGTCGGGATGCTCCGGCAGGGCGAGCCAGTCCGACCAGGAGATCTCGCGGCCGAGGAAGCGCGGCTGCTCGAACGGCCAGTCGGCGGCGATCCACCGCGGCACCAGCTCGTCGAGGGCCTGCTCGACCTTGCCGCCCACCAGCTCGTCCACCACCCACCAGGAGATCTCGCCGTCCGCGCCGGCCCTCTCCGGTGGGTCGATGTAGACACAGCCGAGCAGAGCTGTCTCCGCCGCGTCGAACAGCGCGTAGTTGAAGGACTGGTGTGCGGCGATCTCCTTCTCGTGCCGCAACAGGTCGGCCTGGTCGGCCTCGTAGGTCATGGTGGCCGCGGGCCAGCCCCAGGCCGGGCCGAAGATGGTCCACAGCCGCTCGCGCGAACCCATCACAGCCGGATAGTCGAGCGCGGTGTCCGCCTCCCGGATCGGCCGTAGGTGATGGCCACCGCCCGGCAGCGGTACCAGGACGGGGTGGACGAAGTCATCGGGAAGCCAGCTCATGGCGCCCGACCGTAGCAGCGCGCGGCCCGTCCGCTCCCCTGGATTTTCCCCGACGCCGTCCAGTGGGGGACCTGGCCGCCCCCGCGATCACGGTCATCCGGATTGACTCAGCGACCGGCGTACGGCAGCAGGGCCATCTCGCGCGCGTTCTTGATGGCGGCGGCGAGGGCCCGCTGCTGCTGGGCCGTCACCCGGGTCACGCGGCGACTGCGGATCTTCCCCCGGTCGGAGATGAACTTCCGGAGCAGGTCGGTGTCCTTGTAGTCGATGTAGGTGATCCCTGCGGCGTCGAGCGGGTTGGGCCGGGACTTGACCGGCTTGTGGGGAACGGGGCGTCGGGCCATGGCGGCGTCTCCTTGAGTGAACGTTTCGATGACGGCCTCATCGGGCCGTGGGTGGGCAGGTGGTGGGTACGGAAGTCAGGCGGCGTCGAGGAGGGAGTCGAAGGCGGCGGGCAGGGCCTTCCAGGACTCGCGCCCCGACAGGTACTCCGCGTCCGTCAACAGGCAGGAGTCGAGGAGCCGTTCCAGCCCGTCCCGGTCCAGGCCCGGCGACGTGAAAACCAGGTGCTGGCAGCAGTCGCCGTGCTCGGGGTGCCAGTCCAGGGCCGCAGCAGCCCGCCGCATCGGGGGGACCATGTCCCACGCCGCGTCGGGCAATGACGCCAGCCACGGGCCGGTGCTCTCGACACACAGCGCGCCGCCTGCGGCGTCCCACGCCAGCAGGGTGTCGGGGCGGTCGGCGAGCCAGAACCTGCCGCGGCTGCGGGCCGCCGCACAGCACAGATCCTCCAACGCCTCGTACAGACGCTCGGGATGGAACGGCCGTCGGCGGTGCCAGACCAGCGTGGTCACGCCGGCCTCGTCCGCCTCCTGCGGCAGCAGCGCACACGCCGGGTGCTGCGCGGCTGCCGCGGCCTCGACGTCGAAGCCGGCGAATGCGGCCCGGGCGAGTTCGACGGAAGCGGCCGGTACGCGCCGTGCGGTGGGGTGCAGTTGAGCGAGCAGTGCCCGGTCCTCGTCGTCGGCTTCCTCGCTGTCGACGAGGGCGAGGACCGGTGCGTACTCCAGCTGGCGGGCCCAGGTGTCGCCGACGGTCCGCTGGTCGGTGGGGGCGGCGGCGAGGCCGGCTTCGGCCAGGTCGTCACCGTTGGCGAGGCAGGGCAGGACGAGGGCGGGATCGACGGCGGTGATCACGTTCGTCAGCACCAGACGGTCCGCGCCGTACCCGGCGACGACCTCCGCCATGGCCTTCGGTTCGACCGAGTCCCACAGCTCGACCACGGCGAGCCGGGTCAGGCCGCTGTCCGCCATCCGCTCCAGTTCCGGGACGAGGTCCTCGCGCAGGGCGCAACACGCGCAGTCGTTGACCAGCGGTGTCTCACCGCGGGAGAGGGTGCCGGAGGCGTCGCGGATCAGGCGGAGCACGGTGCCGTCGGGCGCGGCGGACAGGTCGTGGTGCAGCGCCACACTCCCGGGAACGGTCCGCAGGAGCTGATCGACGACCTCTCTCCGGGCCTCGGAGTGCATCCCGGCGACGATCACGACGGGGAGCTGGTGCCCGCCGTCCATCACCGGGCTCCGTAGCGGCGCTGGAACTTCTCGACGCGGCCGGCGGTGTCCATGACGCGCGCGGTGCCCGTGTAGAAGGGGTGGCTGGCGGAGGAGATCTCCACGTCGACGACCGGGTAGGTGTTGCCGTCCTCCCAGTCGACCGTCTTGTCGCTGGTCATGGTGGAGCAGGTGAGGAAGGCGGTACCGGAGGCGGTGTCGCGGAAGACGACGGGGCCGTAGGCGGGGTGGATTCCGGGCTTCATGGCAGGAACCTTTCGGCGGTGGGGCGGGGTTGCGGGGCGGTCAGCGCTCTTCGCGGAAGTCCACGTGGCGACGGGCGACGGGGTCGTACTTGCGCAGCACCAGCCGGTCGGGGTCGTTGCGGCGGTTCTTGCGGGTGACGTAGGTGAATCCGGTGCCCGCCGTGGAGCGGAGCTTGATGATCGGGCGGATCTCGTTGCGTGCCATGGGGCAAGTATATGACAATGGTTTCCATTACCAACACGCACACCCACGAGAGAGGCGGCAGATCCATGTCGGCCCACTGCCAACTGACCGGCGCCAAGCCGGGATTCGGCAACAACATCTCCCACTCGCACCGGCGCACCTCGCGCCGCTTCGACCCGAACATCCAGCACAAGCGCTACTGGCTGCCCAGCGAGGGGCGACACGTACGACTCACGCTGAGCGCCAAGGCGATCAAGACGGTGGACGCGATCGGCATCGAGGCGGCGGTGGCCCGGATCCGCGCGCGAGGAGGGAAGGTCTGATGGCGAAGAAGAGCAAGATCGCGCAGAACGAGAAGCGCAAGGAGATCGTCCAGCGGTACGCCGCCCGGCGGGCCGAACTCAAGGAGATCATCCGCCGGCCGTCCTCCAGCACGGCCGACCGGGACGCCGCCCTCGCCGAGCTGCGCCGGCAGCCGCGCAACGCCAGTGCCACCCGCGTACGCAACCGCGACAGCGTGGACGGCCGCCCCCGGGGCCACCTGCGCAAGTTCGGACTCTCCCGGGTACGGGTGCGACAGCAGGCGCACGCGGGATTCCTGCCCGGAGTCACCAAGTCGTCCTGGTAGTCGAGACCAGCCGCACGCGCACCGGAATCCCTATTGAAAATGATTACCGTTAGGGGTTAGGGTGCGTCGGTCCGCGTGCGGCACCCCTACGGGCAAGCAAGGGGGGCTCCGCGGGGTGCCGCACGCGGACTCACACGTCAGCCGTGCCGTCACGGCGTAACAAGCAACCAACCGAGCCGAGGAGCTTCACATGGCCGTCCCCAAGCGGAAGATGTCCCGCAGCAACACCCGTCACCGCCGCGCCCGGTGGAAGGCGACCACGCCCCAGCTGGTGCCGGTCACCGTCGACGGCTCCGTCCACCAGGTCCCCCAGCGCCTGGTGAAGGCGTACGAGCGTGGCCTCATCCATCCCGAGGGCTGACGCCGTGACGTCGTACGACCCCCTGCCGGTGACCGTTCTGTCCGGTTTCCTCGGCGCGGGAAAGACCACCCTGCTCAACCACGTCCTCGGCAACCGCGAGGGCCTCCGCGTCGCGGTGATCGTCAACGACATGAGCGAGGTCAACATCGACGCCGCGCTCGTGCGCGGCGGCGGGGCGGCGCTCTCGCGCACCGAGGAGCGGCTGGTCGAGATGACCAACGGGTGCATCTGCTGCACCCTGCGCGACGACCTGCTGGAGGAGGTCGACCGGCTCGCCCGCGAAGGCCGCTTCGACTACCTGCTCATCGAGTCCAGCGGCATCTCCGAGCCCATGCCGGTCGCCGCCACCTTCTCCTTCCCCCGGGACGACGGCGCCACCCTCGGCGACCTCGCCCGCCTCGACACCATGGTCACCGTCGTCGACGCCGCGAACTTCCTGCGGGAGCTCGAAGGCGGGGACGAACTGGCCGCGCGCGGACTGGCCGCCTACGAGGACGACGAGCGCACCATCAGCGACCTGCTCGTCGACCAGGTCGAGTTCGCCGACGTCATCGTCCTCAACAAGCTGGACCTGGTGGAGCCGGACCAGGCCGCACGCCTGCGGGCCGCGCTGACCCGGCTGAACCCCGCCGCCCGCGTCGTGCCCGCCGTACGCGGGCACGTGGCCCTCGAACACATCCTGGGC
This sequence comes from Streptomyces bambusae, assembly GCF_019400985.1. Taxonomy (GTDB): domain Bacteria; phylum Actinomycetota; class Actinomycetes; order Streptomycetales; family Streptomycetaceae; genus Streptomyces; species Streptomyces bambusae_A. Next base: position 62,277 of record NZ_WTFF01000005.1, on the reverse strand, counting down.
ACCGGCCTGTTCGACGTCGAGAAGGCGCAGCAGGCACCCGGCTGGGTCCAGGAGCTCAACGGCGACCACGTCCCCGAGACCGAGGAGTACGGGATCTCCTCGGTCGTGTTCCGGGCCGACGCGGCCTTCCACCCGGGCAGGCTGTGGACGTTCGTCACCAAGGGCCTGGACAGCGGCACCTTCGGGCGCATCCTGCGCTCCAAGGGGTTCTTCTGGCTCGCCAGCCGCCCCCGCGTGACCGGCCTGTGGTCCCAGGCCGGCGCCGTCGCCCGCTTCGAACCCTCCGGCACCCGCGGACCCGGCACCGCGCAGGGCCAGGAACTGGTCTTCATCGGCACCGGTCTGCGCCACGAAGCCCTCCTGGCGGCGCTGGACGCCTGCCTGCTCGCACCGGGCGAAGCCGTACCGGACGGTGACGAGTTCCCCGCCTGGGAGACGTACGGAAACGACGACGCCTGCGACGCCCACGAGCACGCCACAGAGGCAGCCTGAAGCTCCGGGCCGGGATGGGTCCCCATGCTCGAGCGAAGCGGAGAGCTTGGGCGAGGTCGCAGCCACGGCACCGCCCAGTACGGCCCCGCCTGCCTCGCCGACGAAGCCGGGTGGGCAGCGCTACGGCCGAGGTGGGCGCCGTCGCCCCGCATCCGGTAGCCGGAAGCCTGGTCGGTCTCCATCTGCGCGGAGAGCGAGTACCCCACCGAGCCTCGCTCACTCCGCGGTGGAAGAGTGGGCCAGGCTGACCTCTGCCGGCCTCGCGACGCGGTCGATTCGAGCGAACCAGCTCGAACGGTGGCGGCAATCCACTGCCGTCGTCCACAATCCAGGGCTGCTCCCGTGCTCCGGGAGGGCGGACCCGGACCGCCGGCACCGCGCTGATCCAGTGCAGCGCTCGTTCATGCGGGGACACCCAGCACATCCTGATGCCGTCGGCGAGGTAGCGGGGGGTGTGGGCGACGATGTCGTCCACGGTGATCGGCGACAGCTGGGCTTCCCGGGCCATGCGCTGGGCGCTGTCCACAGAGGACGCCATGACGTCCGTGCGCCAGACGCCGCCCTCAGCTGGCACCTCCAGCGTGGCGTACCACCCGGCCGCCCGGATCGCGCCCGCCATCTCCAGCTTGAGCATGTGGTGCTCCCAGGACTCGTTCGACAGCTCACACGACGGCGGCCGCCCCGGGTCGTGGCAGAAGAACCGCACGTTGTACCGGGAGACTTTGGGATGCAGACTCCAGCCGCACTCGGGGCAGCGGAGCGAGATGCGCGGACGCACCTTGTGGCCCTTGTTCCAGGCCAGGCCGGGCCGCGTCCGCGGTCGAAGAGGGGGGCGTCGAGGCGGCCGAGGCCGGGGTGCAGCACAGTGAAGGGCATGAATCGCGTCTCCCGGCGATCAGGCGTACTCGCGGCGTATCTGACAGGACCGCAGATAGCAAGCGCCACTGACAGAGGCCGGTAGGTACCTACCGGCTGGACGCGGCCGGAACGGGGGTCGCCGGCGGTGCGGCGGGCGTCGGCGGCTGGCCGAACCCAGGGGCCAGCAGAAGCGCGAGGAGCGTCGCGACCGCAGCGCCGGAGGCAATCGAGGTTCTCAGGTCACCCAGGCCGAGCGCACCGTGCGCACGAGCGGTGTGCTTGACAGAGCCGAGGCCCGCCGATACTCGCTGACGCTCCGGCGTTCCGCGACCAGTGCGACCTGGTTCGATCTGTGCCTGAAGGCCTACGACACGGTCATCCACCTGCTCGCCGAACGTGCGCCTGGTCTGCTGAAGGCCCTGCGCGAGGCCGATGCGGACTTTGTGCTGCCGGAAGGCACGCTCGCCGAGTGCGACCGGGTCGCAGACGGACGGGCCGCCTACTCCCACAAGCACCGCCGGCACGGGGTGAACGCGCAGGTGGTCACCGATCCGGACGGCAGGCCGCTGTGGCTATAACCCGCACTGCCAGGCCGGTCTCACGACCTGGCGGCAGCCCGCACCCACCGGATCATCCGCATCTGCGAGCGCCAGGGCGTCCCCATCCTGGCCGATCTCGCCTACCAGGGCGGCGGGCCGTGGGTGACCACGGGCACCAAACGCAGGCCCCTGCAGGAACTCACTCTCACCGAGAAGACCGTCAGCCGGGCCCTGTCCGCGTCACGGGCACCGATCGAACGCGGCGTCGCGCGCCTGAAAGCCTGGCGGATCTTCCGCAGATCCCGATGCACCCCGAACCGCATGATGCCAATCGCCAGAGCCATCCTCACCCTGGAGCAGCAACGCTGAAGAAGCTCAAGCCGAGCCGTTCACCTGTCCTCGGGCTCTCCTTGGCCTCCACTGACCAGCACAGACGCACCAACAGCCAGACTTTGAAACCGCCCTGGGTGCGCTGGTGGCGGTATCGGCCCAGGCGGCATCGCCCGGGATCGGCTGGGCGACTGCGGTGCGCAGTCACCGGAAGCCCGCTCCGTCAACCCGCCAGGGCGTCGAGGAAACTTCTTGACTTGCTGCGTCAGTGGACCTCATATTCCCAGCACGACGGCGTCAACGTGGCCCCGCCACCCCGGACAGGTCTGACGCGCTTTCCCGTAACCGCACGGAGGCGCGTATTACCGAGACCCATTCCGGTACAAACGGCGGGACAAATAATTCCGCGCCGACGTCTGGCCGATAGCCCCACTCCCCAACCAGAGGCGCTCACCCACCACGAATCTCCCTCAGGACAGTTTCCCACCTTCTCGACGCCTGCGAGGTCTTCATGCCATTCACAACCCAGCTCCGGCCCTCGACCCCTGCCGTCAGCCCAGCCAGAGTCCATACACTCCTGCGTTTCCTTCTCAGCGCGACGGTCACCATCGCGGTCATCGCGGCCGCCCTGGTTATACCCCCTGCAATTAAGGCCTATGCCACAGCCGGCGACCACAGACCCGCCACCTGGAACATGCAGGGAGGAAATGGGGAGAAATGGATCGATGTTAGCCGCCTGTCCAACGGGAGGTCCCACAACGTCCTGGCACACGACGTGGTCGCACTCCAGGAAGCCGGCCCGTACTCCTCCGTTCCCGGCACACAGGTAGCAAACGCTTCTGGTTATGCAAATGGTACCGGCATAATTACGGGAACCACCAATGACAGCGGGAACTTCGAATATCACATTAACCAGTGGACCATCGGGACCGGCTCCCGATCACGGACAGTCTATATCACCTGGCTCAACACCGACACGGGAGCCAGCAGAAACAACGTCGCCATCGTGACACATGACCGGCCGAGAGCCGTACAGGCAATCCGCGCACGCAACAACTATTATCCCGCCGGGGCCTCCGAGGGCACCTGGGGGCAGCGACCCGCAATTGGCGTTCAGCTCGCCGATGGAAGTTGGTACTACAGCTTCCATGCCAGTTCAATGGGTGACACCACTTACAACGATGCGCAGAATCTGGTCAACTACATTCGCAGCAACTATTCGGCCACCCGTAGTTGGGGGATTCTCGGCGACTTCAACCGCCGCCCAAGCAATCTGAATGCGGGCGCCGGCGCGCAAATCTACCGTTCGGGCGTCGGCACCCATGACGGCGGCGGCGAACTCGACTACATGGTCTCCAATGACACTGCCAGCATGGTCGGCTGGACCGGTCGTCTCATTGCGTACGCCAATTCCGACCACCGCGCCGTCGAGTTCGGCCTTCGCGCTTACGCACGACAGAATGAGATTACAAACGGCACTGCATATTCTAGCGACTGCCTGAATGTCCAGTGGGGTGGACGCGTCAACCTGGAGACATGCAACGGAAATGACGAGCAGTGGGCAATCTCGAACCTTGATCACCGCATCCAGGCCAGGGCAACCGGCCAATGCCTTGACCGAAAGGGCGGATCGAGCACCGAGATAATCACATATAATTGCTGGGAGCCGTCAGAACTTAATCAGCTGTGGCAAGTACATGATGAAACCAATCACATCACACCCCTCAACAACTATTCAGTATGCCTGGAGGCCCGGACGGGCGACGACGCCTACCTCCTCCCGTGTGATGACGAGCGGGAAGACGAGGAGTGGGTCATGTTCTTCAGGGCCCCGTATTACTGGGCAGCGATTCTTACGGTATGGGCCGGGGGATGGGATCACAACGAAAATGATCCGAATGGTCACATAAAGGTGGTTTAATCAGACCGCTATACACCCAGGGTTTCGGCGTAGTCGCTTGACGTCCGGTTCGTGATGGTCTGCCGGCTCGGCGGGGTTCGGGGAACGTGGCAGGCACGGACTTCCAAGATCATGGAGTTCTCGAAGCTCTGTGCCCCAAGTGGAAGACCGTGCCTGCCGACGCGTCATCGCCGATCCCGTGTCTTTGACCCAACTTCGCCAGCAGCCCAAGGCCGTGCCCGAGGAGATCCCGGGCCTGCTGGTGCGTCCGGCCTGCCTGCTCCAGGACCCGGTGCAGAAGGTCCAGGCCCTGGCCGCCCCACCACCCCTGCCTACCGCCTCGATCAGCTCTCTGTAGCTGTTGACCAAGCCTGCATTCTGCGGGCTTGGTCAACGGCAGGAAGAGCTATTGCCCATCTGTTCGGGATGCGAGCTCGGCCTCCAGCTCACTGAGGGCTGTCCGGCACTTGTCGTACTCCGCTTCGATGCTGGATATCAGGGATTCCGCCTGGGTCAGTGCGCCGACCCGGGCCTGTGTTTCGAGATTGGCGCACAAGGACGACAGGACGGACGCGCCGAAGGTGTCGGCGTTTGATCGCAGCGTATGGGCGGCGAGCCGGACCTCGCCCGGGTCGCCCGCGGGCACGGTGTGGCGGATGGTGTCGACCAGGGCGGGTGAGTCCTCGAGGAAGGCGTGGATGAGTTCGGCGACGAAGGCGGCGCTCGTGGATTCCACAAGGCGTTGCACGGCTGTGGGGTTGAGGACCTGGGCGCGGCCCTGCGAGGGTTTCGGCTGCTGGGGCTGCGGCGAGGGGGGTGCGGGCGGAGCGGGGGGCCGGTGTGTTCGTCGCCGGCATGCGTGCAGGGCTCGGGCCAGATCCTGCAGGTGCAGTGGTTTGCTGATGTAGTCGTCCATTCCTGCAGCCATGCACCGCTCTCGGTCGCCTGGCATGGCGTTGGCGGTCATCGCGATGATGGTGGGGCGGACGTCGCCGGGCCATTCCTGGTGGATCCGGCGTGTCGCTTCCAGACCGTCCATGCGGGGCATCTGGACGTCCATGAGGACTACGTCATAGGCCTGGTGGCGGAGGGCGTCCAGCGCCTGCTGGCCGTTGTGTGCCACCTGTGCGGTGTATCCGATCCTGCTGAGCATGCGCAGCAGGAGGAGGCGGTTGGTCTCGTTGTCCTCCGCCACGAGGATCCGCAGATCCTGGGCGGCGGCAGGGGCTTGCTCGGGGGAGGCCAGCAGCTGCAGTTCCGCGGAGGCCTGCGGCATACCGAGCACCCGGCCCAGTTCCTCGCAGAGCTGGCTCGCTTTGATGGGCTTGGTGTGGTAGCTGGCGAATTCGTCGAAGTTCTCGCTGCTCTGGCGGCCGACCGAGGTGAGCAGGATCAGCGGCAGAGTCGTCCTGTTCCGCCACTTGCGGATCTCGCGGGAGAGTACGGCGCCGTTGGTCTCCGGAAGGCGGTAGTCCAGGATTCCCACGTCGAAGGGATCGCCCCGGCGGATCCAGTCCAGGGCCTCGCCGGGTGATGGTGTGGCCCGGACGACCATGCCCCAGGATTCTCCCTGCAGAGTGAGGATCGTGCGGTTCGTCGCGTTGTCGTCGACCACGAGCATGCGCTTCCCTCGCAAGTCCGGAATCGTTTCCGTCTGAGGGTGGATCCGCATCGCGGCGGGGACAGGTTGCGCCCGGATGGTGAAGTGGAAGGTCGAGCCCTTGCCTGGAGTACTCTCCGCCCAGATGGTGCCGCCCATGAGCCCGGTCAGACGGCGGCTGATCGCCAGCCCCAGCCCGGTCCCCTCAAAGCGCCGACCACTGGAAGCGTCCAGTTGTTCGAACGCGTGGAACAGCAGGTTCATGCGGTCGGCGGGGATGCCGATGCCGGTATCGCGAACCGCGAAGTGCAGGTGTACCGAGGCCTCTTCCGGCACTTGGGCATCGTCGGGTGGGGTGGCCTGATCCAGTTGCCCGGCTTCGCGCCCGGGTACTGCCGTGTGCGGCCCGACGGGGCTGAGGGTGAGCACCACCTCGCCTTCGTCGGTGAACTTCACGGCGTTGCTGAGGAGGTTGCTGATGACCTGGCGCAGACGGACGGGGTCGGTCATCACGTGTTCTGTTGTCCCGGGCGTAACGATGTAGGCGAGGTCGAGGTTCTTCCGGGCTGCTCGGCTTGCGACCAGGTCAAAGGCCGTCTCGATGCAGTGGCGCAGGTCAACAGGCTTGCTCTCCAGGTCCAGCTTGCCGGCCTCGATCTTGGAGAAGTCCAGGATGTCGTTGATGATGACGAGGAGGTTTTCGCCGCTGTTGCGGATGATCTCGGTGAAGTCCCGCTGCTCACGTTGAAGGGGAGTGTCCAGCAGCAGCTCCGTCATGCCGATCACGGAGTTCAGGGGGGTGCGGATCTCGTGGCTCATCGTGGCGAGGAACGCGCTTTTTGCCTGGTTGGCGACCTCGGCGTTCTTCTGGGAGACCCGCAGGTCCTCTGCTGCCTGGGAGCGTTCCAGTGCGCGTCCCAGCTGGGTGCCGACGTTCAGCATCAGCCTGCACAGCGTGGCGTCAGGCTCGGTCGGTCCTGAAGCCAGGAATTCGAGCACTCCACCTACGTGCTCGCCATACAGCACGGGGAACACCAGATAGGTGCGGACGTCGAGGCGGGCAGCCCTCCGCATCGATGCAAGATGCGGCTCGTCGTCGAGGTCTTTGATCCACACAGGTTTGGCGTCACGCCGGACCTTTTCGGCCGGTGGGGCGATCGATGAGGTCTGGATGGCTTCGAAGAGATTTTTGAGCCCCTGGGCTTGCTGCGGGTCATCGAAGCGCCAGTCCTCATAGTCCGGGACCCGCGCGGAGTGGTTGGTGCCGGTGGCCCCGCTGTCACACGATGGCAATGGCCCGGCCATGCGCACGTGTCCCGCCGGCCACCTGGTGTAGGAGCACACGAGGCCCAGGATGGTGCGTGCGGCCTGTTGAGGGGTTGTCGCCACGTTCGCGGCCGAGGCCACGCCTTCCAGCAGTTCCAGCGACGCGTTGCGCTCGTCCAGCTGTCGGGTGCGCTGGCTCACTTTCTCCTCCACCGCGGTATAGCTCTCCTGCAGGTGGTCGGCCATGGTGTTGAACGTGGTAGCCAGCGTCCCGATTTCGTCCCGGCTTGTGACGTGGGCCCGTCGGCCAAGGTTGCCTTCCGTCAGGTTCCTTGCGGCGTCAGCCACGGCGGAGAGATTGTGGGCGATGCGGCGGGACATCAGAGTCGTCAGAGAGACGATGAGCGCCAGCCCGGTGCCGATGGTGACCAGCAGGACGGTGTTGCGCGTCCGGACCGCGTCGATCCGCGCGTGCAGCATGTGCTCTTCCCTGTCGAACATGGCGTTCCACAGTTGTGTGTTCGCCTGCAAGGCGCTCCTGGTCAGCTCTTCGACCCTCGTAGGGGTCAATCGGGAGCTCTGCCCCGAAGCCAAGTGTGTATTCGTCGCACCCATCAGGCTGGTGACCGACGCGCTGGCCCGATCGAGCAGCGGAGCGAGAGTCGATCTCAGCGCGGTGTCGTTGTTGTTTGCCGGCGTGGCGACGAATGAGCGGTTGAGGGCGTCGTTCAGTTGGCTGACGTGCTGATTCAGCCGACCCATCGTCTGGTTGAGGTCACCGGCGTCTTTGGTGCTTCCTGTTCGTACAGCCGTACCGAGCTCGCCGCCTAGCTGGCTTATGTCGCCGACCAGCGCTGGCTCCAGTGACAGCATTGCGGCACCGATGTAGAAGGTGTCGAGCTGAGGATCGAGGTTGAGTTTGGAAGCGTCGCCCACGTAAGAGTAAAGCGCCAGCAGATTGTCGACCAACTGGTCGGTGTAGCCCGTATTCAGCGCGTACACCGGGCCCGCGGCCTTGACGGCGTTCCATTCGTTCAGAAGCGCCGAAGGCGCGAGTTGTCCCTTGCCCTCGGTTTCCAAAGTTGCGCTCAGCTGCCGCTGCAGCGGGCGGACCGCCCGGGTGAGCTTGGTGAAGTCGGCGTCGACCGCAGCCTCGGCGTCGGCGAACTGCTGCGGCGCAATGCTCTGTCCGTGCACCGCCTGGTTCGAGAGCGCAGCGTACTGCAGCACCTTGAATGTCACTGTGCTCAAAGGGCGGAGGAACTGGGTGCCCTGGAGTTCATCGTTGGCGACGTTGACACTGTTGTTCTGCTGGCCGATCACATAGACCGTCGCCAAGGCCAGAGGCACCAAGAATGCCAGGGCTATGGCGCAGAGCTTGTGCCAGATCCGAGGCATGTAGCGCCAGGTACGGCCCTCCCTGCTCGACAGCGCGTGCGCCGTCGACGGTGAGGAGACCGGGTCCTGGCTCATGCTTCGTCCTGCAGGCAGACGCACTTTTCGGCGACTGGACGGTTGGCGGGAACCGCTGTCGCCTGCCGCCTGACTCTCTAGTATGCAATAAAAGGGACATGAGCGACGACAGCACGCGTACGCCTTGAGGCGCCGGGGGAAGTCTTTCGCGCGGTGGCGGCGATCGACGACGCAGTTTCCTGCGGATCATTCGCACGGCAACCGGACCGGTGGACCCGGAGGCGTGGTTCGCTGCGGTCCACCCAGTGCCCTGAGTCGTTGGCAGTAGGCGGCGGTGCCGGTCAGGTCGCCAGTCCGCCCGGGCACACCGTGATCACGACTCGTCGGATCACGGACAGCGACGGCGCGACACGCACCTGAAATGCCCGGCGATGGGGGCGCCGGACCGGGCCAAGGTGTCCTGCAGCACCGCCCCGGACAAGATCACCACGACTTTCCATCAACTGTGAGTGGCGGGCGCAGTGCTGTTGGTGCAGCAGTGGATGTAGCGGCGAGGCGCTTAGCGGCCTACGATGTTTTTGCCGTGTTGCGAGCAGCTCAGTTCGCCCGGCATGGCAACCTTTGAACCACCTGCAGGCCATCAACATTTCCTGATGTTATGCATTGCTTTTGCGGGAAACCGAGATGCGCATACCGTACCCGGTCAGTGTGATGACCGTCCCTCTGGTCGTCGTGATGGTTGCGTCCGGATGCACCGGCACCCGACCGCAGTCATCTCTCCTGCCCCCGTCTGCGGCGGTGGATCTAGCCGGAGTCTGTCCGCGTACCGTAGTGGTCCAGGCGGATTGGGAACCCGAAGCTGAGCATGGGGCTTTGTATCACTTGCTCGGTCCGGGGTATCGCATCGACGAATCCAAGAGACGTGTCAGCGCTCCGCTGGTGATTGGCGGAATGAGTACCGGAGTGAATATCGAAGTGCGTGCGGGCGGCTCGGCGGTCGACTTCCAGACGGTACCGGCGCTGATGTACAGCCATCCGGAAATCACGCTCGGCATGGTCACAGCAAATCAAGCATTGGCAACGTATGCGCTCTTTCCCGTCACCGCTGTCTTCGCGCCGCTCACCAAGAGTCCCGGGATTATCATGTGGGATCCGGCTTCCCATCCAACTTGGCGGGGCATCGCCGATATCGGCAAGAGCGATGTGAAGGTCTTGGTGTCACCCGGGTCGTTGTACACCCCCCTGCTGGTCCGGGAGGGCCTGATCAAGCAAAGTCAGATCGACGCCAGCTATGATGGCACGCCGACGAAATTCGTCACGAATCCGACCATGGCCATGCAGGGCTTCGCAACGTATGAGCCGTATTACTATCAGCACCATGTGCCGGCCTGGGGAAAACCGCTCAAATATCAGCTGCTTGCCGATGTCGGATACGAGGACTACGAGGGCGCGCTGACTGTGCAAACCGGTTCCCTCCGGCGGCTGTCCGCATGTCTCAGTAAATTGGTGCCGATTTTGCAGCGGTCGCAGATCGAATACATCACTAATCCGGGACCGACGAATCAGCTGATCACGGAAGTTGTCCGCAAGTACAACGACGGCTGGGGGTACAATCGGGAAACTGCAGACTATGCCGCACAGCTGATGAGGTCTTCGAAGATTGTGGCGAACGACAGCAGCGGCCCCCTCGGCGGCATGGACCCGGCTCGCGTGCAATCGATAATCACGGCATATTCATCCACCTTCAAGGAAGCGGGTGTAAGGGTCAAGCGCGGCCTCACTGTCGCCGACGTGGCCACAAACGAATTCATCGACAAGAACATCACTCTTCGTTGAGGTGAGTAAACCTTTCCAACCTGCTGGTGAAGCTGGTCAGTTGCAGCCCTGACGGACGAGGAAGGCCCTTGGTAGACAGGTTACCCGCCCCAGGTACTCGACTTCGATTCGGGCATAATGCGCTGGCACTGCTGCGACCACGCACGACGCCCTACCGCGACATGACGCCTTCCTCAAGTTCGCGGCGTTCTGAGCGATTGCTGTTGGGACGGCAGCCAACCAAAGGACGCCAGCAGTGGCTCCCCCCTGTACCTTCACGCACGTCAACGAAGAGTGATGTTCTTGTCGATGAATTCGTTTGTGGCCACGTTGGCGACAGTGAGGCCGCGCTTGATCTTCGCGCCTGCTTCCTGGTAGCTGGTCGAGTATGCCGTGAGTATGGATTGCATGCGACCCGGGTCCATGCCGCCGAGGGGGCCGCTGCTGTCGTTCGCCACAATCTTCGAAGACCTCATCAGCTGTGCGGCATAGTCTGCAGTTTCCCGATTGTACCCCCAGCCGTCGTTGTACTTGCGGACAACTTCCGTGATCAGCTGATTCGTCGGTCCCGGATTATTGATGTATTCGATCTGCGACCGCTGCAAAATCGGCACCAATTTACTGAGACATGCGGACAGCGGCCGGAGGGAACCGGCGCGCACAGCCAAGGTTCCCTCGTATTCGTCATATCCGACATCGGCAAGCAGCTGATATTTGAGCGGTTTTCCCCAGGCCGGCACATGGTGCTGATAGTAATACGGCTCATACGTTGCGAAGCCCTGCATGGCCATGGTCGGATTCGTGACGAATTTCGTCGGCGTGCCATCGTAGCTGGCGTCGATCTGGCTTGGCTTGATCAGGCCCTCCCGGACCAGCAGGGAGGTATACAACGCCCCGGGTGACACCAAGACCTTCACATCGCTCTTGCCGATATCGGCGATGCCCCGCCAAGTTGGATGGGAAGCCGGATCCCACATGATAATCCCGGGACTCTTGGTGAGCGGCGCGAAGACAGCGGTGACGGGAAAGAGCGCATACGTTGCCAATGCTTGATGCGTTTTGACCATGCCGAGCGTGATTTCCGGATGGCTGTACATCAGCGCCGGTACCGTCTGGAAGTCGACCGCCGAGCCGCCCGCACGCACTTCGATATTCACTCCGGTATTCATTCCGCCAATCACCAGCGGAGCGCTGACACGTCTCTTGGATTCGTCGATGCGATACCCCGGACCGAGCAAGTGATACAAAGCCCCATGCTCAGCTTCGGGTTCCCAATCTGCCTGGACCACTACGGTACGCGGACAGACTCCGGCTAGTTCCACCGCCGCAGACGGGGGCAGGAGAGATGACTGCGGTCGGGTGCCGGTGCATCCGGACGCAACCATCACGACGACCAGAGGGACGGTCATCACACTGACCGGGTACGGTATGCGCATCTCGGTTTCCCGCAAAAGCAATGCATAACATCAGGAAATGTTGATGGCCTGCAGGTGGTTCAAAGGTTGCCATGCCGGGCGAACTGAGCTGCTCGCAACACGGCAAAAACATCGTAGGCCGCTAAGCGCCTCGCCGCTACATCCACTGCTGCCCCCGGCGCCGTAGGAACGTACCGATCGATGATGACGGCTATGGGTGACCGTGCCGACTCACGGCGGGGATAATTCGCTGGAGGGTTCGCGCGCACTCCCCCAGGCGGTCGTTGCGGTCGGCGACAGGGTTGAGCGACTCGGGGTCGAATGCGTCCTTCTCCGCAGTGTTGAGGGCTTCGATCAGGACGCCGAGCTGGTTGTCGTAGTCCTCCTCCATGTCGGTGAGTCGTTTGCGGAGCAGGATGCCGTTGATGCGGGCCATGAGGAGGAGGGAGTTGAGGGGTTTGGGGAGGTAGTCCTCTGCTCCGAGTTCGAGGCATCGGATGACGCTGTCCACCTCGTCGAGCTGGGAGATCATGACGACTGGGGTGTCGCGGAGGGCGGGATCGTTCTTCATGAGCTCCAGCGTGGTATAGCCGTCCATCTGTGGCATCAGGATGTCGAGCAGGACGACGTCGAAGGATTCCGTGCGCATGATGCCCAGCGCCTGTTGTCCGCTTTCGGCAGCCACAGCATGGATTCCATTGATTTCCAGTCGGTAGGTCACCATCATGCGGTTTGTTCGGTCGTCGTCGACAACCAGCACACGGCCTCTTTCTGGGGTCATGGTGTGAGCTCCGATCCCAGGCAGTCAGGTACTTTCCAGGCTATCTGGGTTGATTTCATGTGCACCTGGTTCCTGGTCCGGCTCCGCAGCGGGCTCGTTCACGTGGGCGGGCGCGGGGAGCTTTGCGGCCAGCTGGCGCCGGTTGCTGATGTCGAGCTTGCGGTAGGAACTGGCCAGGTGGGCCTCGACGGTCTTGGGCGTGACGAACAGGGCTTGGGCGATCTCGCGGTTGGATCTGCCGGCGGCGGCCAGCTCGGCGACGCGCCGCTCACTGGAGGTAAGGGCTTCGATTCCGGCAGCAAGCGCGCTGCGGGGGCGGGTACCGCCGGCCCTGAGCTCAGCCTTGATCTGCTGGACAAGCGGCTGTGCACAGCAGCGGCTGGCGATGTCGCAGGCCTCGGCCAGGACGCTCCGGGCTTCCGTGCGCTGTCCGGCGCGACGTAGGGCAGCACCGAGTTCCGCTGCCGCTTTCGCGTATTCCAGCCGGGCTGGTGAGGAGCGGAGCCGGAGCACGGCCTGCTGGAGGAAAGCGGTGCCCTTCTGGCCGCGGTGGACGAGGCCGGCGATGCGCAGGGCCCTTCCGCGGGCCAGGGGGGCGCCCCAGTCGCGGGCCAATCGTAGTTCCTCCAGGGCCAGCGGCTGGGCTTCCTCGTCCCGGTCCAGCAAGTGCAGGCACAGTGCGGCCTCGGACTGCCAGGGCAGGACCGCGGGGTTCTGCCCGCCGGCCGCGACGAAGGCCTCTCCTGCGGCCAAGGCGGCTTTGAGGGCATCGCTCGGCTTTGCCTGCAGGCGCAGTAGGCGCGCGCGGCGCAGCAGGAGGTGGTAGAGGAGGCCTGTGAGGGGGAGAGTGTCGGATTCCAGGGCCCAGTCCAGCGCTTGCTGGGCTTGGTCCAGGCTGCCCCGCTCCATGAGGATGTCGGCGAGGAACGGGCCGAGGAGGAGGCGGTGCAGGCTGATACCGGCGGTCTCGACGGCCTGTACGGCGTCTCGGGCGTCGGCTTCCGCTTCGGTCAGGCTGCCCACACCCAGGCGGGCCAGGGCGCGGTAGGTGAGGGCGGTCGTCAGGCTGCTGGTCGATCCTTCTCCATAGGCTCGGGTGACTGCCTTGTCCAGGTTGGTGAGTGCTTCTGGCCGGTCAGCGCAGATCAGGACCCACCATGCCAAGGCCAGTGGTGTCGTGCCCGCGGCCCGCTGGAGCAGTTCTCCGTCCTGCATGGCCCGCAGTGCCCTCGGCACGGCGCGGGGGTCGCCGACGATGGCGTCGTGTCCGGCGATCACGCAGTCCAGGAATTTTCCTCCCAGGGTTGGTCCTGGTCCCAGCAGCCTTTGCCGGCCGACCTCGCGCAGGATGTCTTGCCGCAGGCCGGGGGCGGCCGGTTCGAAGAGGGGGACGGAGAGGATGTCGGCCAGCAGCCTGGCGGTGAGGTCCGGCTCACCGGGGGGGAGCTGGGCCAGAGCCTGGCGCCACACGTCAAGCGCCTCTGGTATGCGCTGGGACAGCAGCAATCCGTTGCCCAGCAAGCTGGCGATCGCGGCGTGGTGGCTGACTTCGGTTGCGAGGGGCAGTGCTTGCTGCAGGTAGCGCACGGAGGCGTCGGTGTCGGTGAGCTGCAGGGTGCGCCCCAGTTGATGCAGGACCTCCAGGCGCTCGTTGGGGGTGGAGGCCTCGCCCAGGCCCCGGCGGAGGTAGGTCACGGCAGCATGTGGAGAGCCCCGGCTGCGGGCATCGCGGGCGGCTCGCATCAGGATCGACAGCAGGTGGGGTTCCTTGGCGGGCGGCAGGCGTAGCAGGTGTGCGGCCGCCTGCTCGGCTTCGGCGCCGGCCTGGGAGAGCAGGTCGGCGGCTCGACGGTGTGCGGCCCGCCGTTGCTCGGGTGTCATGGCGTGGTAGACCGCGGCTTGGACCACTGGATGGGTGTAGCCGATCGGCTCGGATGGCCCCTGGCCGGGGCCGGCACGGAGCAGTTCGATGCGCTGCAGGTGGGCCGTGGCTTGCAGCGCCGTACTCAGGGGCAGTCCTGCCAGCGCCGCGGCCTGCTCCAGGGGGACGTGCTCACCCAGAACGGCAACGGCCCGGGCAAGCGCCAGGTCGTGAGCAGAGAGACGATGGATCCTCAGCGACACCCAGCGGGCGACAGCGCGCGGTCCCAGGGTGGTGACCTGCGCGGCGTTCGCCGCTCGGGGTGTGACGTGCTCGGCCAACAAAGTGGCCACCGTCTCTTTGAGCAGCAGGGGATTGCCGCCTGTCGCGCTGTGACAGGCGGCCAGGAAGGCATCCTCCACGGGCTCCCCCGGCACGGCCTTTGCGAACTCCCCTTGGACCATGCTGAAGGCAGCAGTTGGGCTCAGCGCCTTCGGACGCAGCAGCCGGCAGGTGGGGTCGGTGATGATTCGATCCAGCAGGTGCAGCTCCGCGGCCGATTCGTGGGGGCGCAGGGCCACTACGACACACAGCCTGAGGGCGTCCAGTCGTGGCTGCAGGTAGGTGAAGAACCCCAGCGAGGCGACGTCCGCCCAGTGAACGTCGTCAACGAGGAGCACGACAGGCTGCTGCTCGCACAAGTTGTAAGTGAGCCACAACAGTCCGTGACGGATGGCAAAATCACGCTCGGCAGTGGTGCCGTCGGCGGTGACCGGTTCGAAGACGGGGGAAGCCTGGCCAGCTGTGCCGGACAGCAGTTGCTCGCGTCGCTCAGGACCGCCGGAGGCCAGGAGCGGTTCAAACAGCTGCCGCACGACACCGAGGGAGTACTCGTGCTCCAGTTCGCTTCCCCGGGCGGTTGCCACACAGAAGGTGGGGGGCGCAGCGATGGTGCGGATTTGAGCGAGCAGGCTGCTCTTGCCGATACCCGCCGACCCTTCGATGGCGGCGAATCCCCCCTGCCCGCTCTGCGCCCGGGTGACCAGTCTGGTGAGAGCACTGATTTCGGCGTCGCGCTCGTACAGGGCGCTGGTCCGCTCCACCTTCCCAGTATGCGCCGGGCCGGACGCCGGAACATTGCCAGCCGCCTTCCGCCCGGGCATGGGGCGCTGACCAGGCCGGAAGGCGGTTACGGTGCCCCCGGGGGGTGGGGGCGCGGGCGGTGTTGGGGACGAAGGCCGGTGGGGTGTCAGGACGAAAGTTAGGGCTGTTCCCTAATGTCCCGAATGCGGGCGGCGCCTAGAAAGGATCACGCAACGTCATTCCAGCCCGCGACATCGGACGATCATCATGACCGGCTTCTTCTCCCCCCAGCCCTCCGCCGTAACTGGAGATCCGGCACGGTCCCCAGAAGTTCCCGAGGGACACCACCAGCCGGTGGCCGTGCACCAGGACGAGCGCCCTCTGCCGCACCATCCCACCGCCGCCGGTACCGCCAGGCGTCACGCCTGGCAGGTGCTTGCCGACTGGGGAGTCGAGGTGGAGGAAATCTTCGACGCCCTGCTGGTGGTCTCGGAGCTGGTCACCAACGCGGTCGAGCACGCTCTGCCGCCCGTCGTCCTGCGTCTGAAGATCACGGCCGCAGCCGATGGCAGCACCAGGCTGCTCGCCGACGTCATCGACGGCGGGCCGGCCCCGCAGGACGGGGCGTGGACGAGCAGCTGCCCAGCCGACGAGCATGGTCGCGGCCAGCAGATCGTGGCCGCGCTCGCTGAATGCACGACTGCGCAGCGCTGCGACCGCGGCGTTGATCACGGGGCCACACTGAAGTCGGCCACGCCGGTCCTCGTTCGGGACGCGGCATGAGCCCGCACGTCAGGCAGCGCGATGGTCTGGTGCACGGCGAGGCTGCCGCAGCCATGGGTGAGGGGGCCGCTGGTCGGCCGGGTCCGGAGATGACGGCATTCCACCAGGCCGAGTCGTGATGCTGCGGCAATCGGATCCCGCGTGGAACCAGTGGGTCGGTCAGACCCTCACCCTGGCCGACGGCCGAGCGGCCACCGTCCGCATGGCCCGCCGCGGGCGCGCCTGGGACACCCTGTGGGCCGTCGACCACCGCGGCACCATGCACCAGCTCAACTCCCGCGGCTTCGGGCAGGCGCGCCCCGGCACAATCCCCGCGCTGCAGCAGCAGACCGTAGCGGTCCAGGTCCCAGACAATCGACCACTCCCCACGGAAGAAAAGGATTTCTCGTGCCGCACAGAACCAGCCGAGAACCCATCAAAAACTACATGAGTCCGCCGGCTTCCTACCTGTGTTGCCCCCATTACGATCCGCAGCACATGACCGGCCACCAAGAAGCGCTCAGCCGGTTCTCCCATCGCTTGGGAGCACCGCCGCCTGTCACCTATCTCGACAACGGCCACTCCTGCCAGGATCACCGGCCGGCCCTGGAAAGGCTTGCACGCGCCGTCATGGCCGGACAGCACAGCCTGGTACTGGTGCCTGGACTGTGGGTCTTCTCCGCGGACGAACACCGTGCACAGCGCACCGCCGACCTTCTCACCCGCGCCGGCGGATGCCGCGTCCTCCAGCTCCCCGCACCACTCGAACCGCGCCGCTGGTGGTGACGGCGAGCCATGCACGAGGTGCCGATCAGTGACGGTCACAATCCCCCGGCTTCGACCCGCGGGCAGCACCAGGGCACGTCGGCGACGGCCCCCACTCCCTGCGTGGTCTGCCGGACGCCCATGGACCAGGACCAGCAGCCCTGCACCCGGTCCACCACCTGCTGCTCCTGCACGGTGCCCCGGCGCCCTGCTGGGCCTCACCGGCCACCTGTCCTTGTCCAGCCCTCGAGTTCAGGTGGTGCTGCTGTTGGCCATCGGACTGATCATGGTGGTGATTGCCCTGGCACCCTCCGGCATCAAGGGCGTGCGGCGGCGTATGCCCCACCCGTGGCGTGCGGCCCGACCGGTGAGCGCCCCGGACCGAGCCGGCGGCCGTCCCGCCCGTATCGGCTTCGCCCGTGATCGGGCCCCGGCCGTCGAAGAGGTGGGATCCGGCCCTAGGGGATCGTGCACCGGCTCCTGACATTGCATTGGATCGCCCCGGTCGGCGACGCTCGGCCCCCGAGGGGCTATTATCGGCCACGGCGACGCCGTCTCGGCGTCTGCCCCGGACGAGAGCGGTGCCGTACCCGGCCAGGCAAAGACGGCTCGCAGGCACCCATGCATGTCATCGATCTCGTCGAAATCTCCGGCTCACTGCTCATCCTGGTCGCCTTCATCACCAGCCGGACCAGGCACCTGCGCCCGAACTCCCGCACCGCCCTGTCACTCAGCCCGGCCGGTTCCACCACCCTCGCGGTGATTGCCCTCAGCCAGGCCTCGTGGGGCTTCCTGCTGCCGGAGGGAACCTGGGCCCTGGCATCCGCCTGCCTCAGGCAGACCACCCGCCACCACTGAAGGAGTCCCCATGCCCGCAGAAAAGGACCTGCACAAGCTGCTCGCCGGCATGCGCCCCGAGCTCAATCCGGGAGAGTACGTCTTCACCGTCGCTCCCGACGGCCGCATCCCTGCAGACGCCCGCCCCGTTGCCACGATCGCCGAGGAGGAAGGGCTCACGCTCGTCCTGCCCCGACAGGACGCGGACCGGGCCGGACTCGTGTACGACTACGTCGCCGGCTGGATCACCCTGCGGGTGCATTCCGCCCTGGACGCCGTCGGCCTCACCGCCGCCGTCGCTGAGGCGCTGACGCAGGCCGCGATCAGCTGCAACGTCATCGCCGGCTTCCACCACGACCACCTGTTCGTCCCCCACGACAGCGCCGCCCGCGCGGTCGCCGTTCTGGAAGAACTGACCGACAGCCTGTGAGTGATGCTCCCTGACGACTCCACCGGTACAAAGGCCTGGCGCACACGGTATGTCGAGCGTGTCTTCCTCATGCCGAAAGGGCATCGTGCGCACGGCAAAGTGTCTCCTCCGCCACGCGCATCTGCACCCTCCGCGTCCTGATGCGGAGGGGCAGCAAGGAGCGATCTGTTGATGCGGGCCAATCGGCGATCCCAGGGGAACCTCCCTGCCGATCTCACAAGCTTCGTGGGTCGGCGGGAGGAGCTCGCCGCAGCGCGTGCTGTACTGCCGCGGACCAGGCTGCTGACGCTGACCGGTGCCGGAGGCATCGGCAAGACGCGCCTGGCTCTGCGGCTTGCCGCCCAGGTCGCACGTGCCTACCCGGCCGGGGCGTGGAGAGTGGACCTCGCGGCCGTGGAGCGGCCGGACCTTCTGGGGCACGCGGTGCTGGAGAGTCTCGGCCTCGATCACGAGGTGGGGCGGCCGGTCCTGGAGGCTCTGACCGGTCACCTGAACGGCTTGCGGATGCTGCTGGTTGTCGACAACTGCGAGCACCTGCTGGAGGCTTCCGCCACCGTCATCGGCACCTTGCTGGCTGCGCTGCCCGGCCTGCAGGTGATCGCCACCAGCCGACAGGCCCTCGCGGTCGAGGGGGAGCACCTGCTGACCGTGCCGCCGCTTCGGGCACCGCACCCGGAGGCGTCCGTACCGGCCGAGGCGGCAGCGCGGAACGAGGCGCTTGAACTGTTCACCCAGCGCGGTGCCGCCGCGATCGGCGAGTTTGCACCCGCCGGGTCGGAGGCACGCGCCGCCGCACTCGTCTGCCATCGTCTCGACGGCATCCCGTTGGCCATCGAACTCGCCGCCGCACGCCTTCGGACGATGACATGCGAGGAGATCCTGCAGCATCTGAACAACAGTTTCCACCTGCTCTCCAGAGGCAGCCGGACCTCTCTGCCCCGCCACCGGACTCTGCTTGCCGCACTGGACTGGAGCTTCGACCACTGTGCCCCAGAGGAACAACTGCTGTGGGCACGCATGTCCGTGTTCGCCGGTAGCGCCGATCGCGAGGCCGTCGAAGCAGTGTGCAGCGATGACCGGCTCTGTGTTCCGGATCTGCTGGATCTGGTGGCCGCTCTGGTCGACAAGTCGGTTCTGATCCGCGAGGACGGTGACACCGGGGTGCGTTACCGGATGCTGGAGACGGTTCGCGCCTACGGACGCCGGCAACTGGAGACGCGCGGCGAGGTTGCCGTCTGGCGCCGTCACCACCGCGATCACTACCGGCGCATCGTCCTGCGCGCCGACGAGGAGTGGTTCACCCAGCGGCAGACCCTGTGGATGGGGCGCCTGCACGAGGAACGGCCCAACCTGCGCGCTGCCCTGTCCTTCTGCCTCGAAGAGCCGGGTGAGAGTGCGCCGGGCCTGGAAGTGGCCGCAGCCTTGTGGTGTCACCGGCTTGGGGCCGGCGGCTTGGAGGAGGAACGTCTCTGGCTTGCGCAGACCCTCGCCGTGTCCCCCGAGCCCAGCAGGGCCAAGGCCTCAGCGCTGTGGGCCGACGGCTGGCTCGCCCTGTTGCGCGGAGACCATGGCGCCGCCGCCTCACGGGTGACCCAGTGCCGTGCCCTCGCAAAGACCGTGGGCGACGAGCGTGCCGGTGCCGACGCAGAGCAGCTCGCCGCCCTGGCCGCGCTCTTCCAGGACGACTTCCCAACCGCCATCCCCCTGCTCGAGCACACCCTTTCCCGCTACCAGGCGCTGGGCGCGCTCGGTGAGACGTGGTCCACGCTCTTCCTCCTGGGACTCGCCTGCTGTCTGGACGGCGACCCGCGCGCTGCTGACCTCTGCCGTGAAGGCCTGGAGTTGTGTGAGAAACACGACGCCAGGTGGTCCCGCTCGTGGTCACTGTGGCTGAACGGCCTGCTGCACCTGATGGGTGCCGAGCACGAACGGGCCGCAGGGCTGCTCCAGGAGAGCCTGCGCCTTGGCCGGCCCGACCACAACCGCCTCGGCGTTGCCCAGTGTCTGGAGGTCCTCGCGTGGACCAGGGCGCGGCAGGACCAATGCCTGGATGCGGCTGAGCTGCTGGGCTCGGCACAGTTTCTGTGGCAGCAGATCGGCAGCACACTGCCGGGTGTGGGACATCTGCTCCGCTACCGCACTGAGTGCGAGGCACGGCTGCGCCGGGAGCTGGGTGAGGACCGCTTCCAGCACGCGGTGAAGGCCGGTGAGGCTTTGCCGATCGATCAGGCTGTCGAGCGGGCCCTCGGCGCGCCGAAGAGCCTCCGGCAGCCCCGAGAGAGACCGGGAACGTTGCTGACGGCCCGCGAGCGCCAGGTTGCCGAGCTCGTCTCTCAGGGACTGGCAGACAAACAGATCGCTGCCCTGCTGGTCCTGTCGCCCCGCACGGTTCACGGCCACGTTCAGCGCATTCTGGTCAAGCTCGGGTTCACGTCCCGCCGGCAGATAGCGCAATGGGCCGGCGGCCGGCCCCCCGCCCCGCCGTAACGCAGGGCCGGACGCGCGCCCCGCACGGGCCGCATGTCCGCCGTGGTCCAATCTCCACCGGTGGTCGGCCGGTCTGTTACCGCTGGCAACGGCGACCGACGGCACCAGGGCGTTCACGCATACAGGCAATGGAACAGGCAATGTTGTGCAGGCCTTGAGGCCATGGCGCTGTTCGCGGAGCGACTCCTTCGGGCGCATCAGGGCGGGATGATGCTTCAGGTTGCCGGCGGCGAGGATCCCAGCAGGGGCTTGACGCGTCCTGTTCGGGGTGAGGGCGAGTCTGCAGGAGCTCGTGGGGGGGAACAGGCAATGGAACAGGCAATCCTCCCGGAGCCGCCGCCCGGTAGCAGGTCGGATGCTTCTACCGCGTCCCTTCCACAGCCAGCGCTCGGCCAGTTGGGAGGGAGCCTGAGAAGAAAGGGTAAGACCCTTGACACCGACCATGACTGCGAGACGGGGCACGCCGCCCGCACCTCTGTCTCGCCTGATCGCCAGCGTGCTGGCCGTCGCCTTCCTGGCCTTGGGAATTTCCGTATCCCCGCTGACCGTAGGCCAGGCTCTTGCCGCCACGTGCACGTACACATCCTCGAGCCTGAACTGTCTGAGCCTCGGCGCCATCACCGGCAGGAGCGTCGACGTGGAGGGCGCCTCCACCAGCGACGGCGCCCGAATCGTCACTGTCTACTCGGGAAGTCCCTCCTGGAGGGATACGGCGAAGTGGCGCTTCAACGTCAACCCGGACCACACGTTCCAGCTCGTGAACGTGGGGACGGGCAAGTGCATCGACGTCGGGTGGGGAGACGACGGTCTGCGCCAGTGGACCTGCCAAGGGCAGGCCACACAGAAGTGGGCGATCCAGCCGAATTCCGCCGGGTGGAGATTGCGCCACATCAACTCTGGCAAATGCATGGACCTGCTGAACCGAAGCAACTACGACAACGCCTGGGTCGGGCTCTACAACTGCAGCAGCGGCGACAACCAAGCCTTCCATTTTCATGGCGGCAACCCGGCCGCCCAGGCCAGGACCCTGGCCGTGGCGTACGCAGCGAACAAGTGCCAGACCCAGACGTGGTCGTGCTACTGGTCAGAGGACAGCGAATCGGCAGCCGCCCCGCTGCCCACCAAGTGCATCTCCACGCAGTGGCACAACCCCTACGACAATCCCTACAACTACACGTTCACGATTTCGACAGCGAAGGGGTTCTCATCAGCTCTCGGCGTCACCGTCACGTCGGGTTTCGAGACCGGCGCGCTGTCCTCCGTGATCGCGAAGGTGACAGCTTCATTGAGCGTGTCGAACCAGTTCACGTGGAGCAACACCACTACTGCGACCAACAGCGTCACCCTCCCGGCTCAGCCGCACAAGTACAACTGGGTGGCACGGTCGGTGCAGGCGAAGACGGTGACGGGTAACTTCACCTTCGACGCCGACGGGTTCCCGTGGGACGCCTACGACACAATCGTCGTTCCTCTCAAGGACAGCTCCGACGACACCGTGTTCTACAGCCCGATGAGCACGGCCACTCCCACCTCTGGCTGCCCGAGCCTCTGAGGCTCCCCGACCACCAGTTGCCTGGCACTCAGCGAGTGCCAGGCAACTGGCACGACGCCCCGCCGGCCGACGAAGGTGTGGGCGTCGGCGCTCATCGCGATGCCGGGCCGGGTGGTCTCGGCAAGACCACGGGCGACCAGGGTCGCCTTGGCATTGTCGCCCAGGCCCATGCCATCGGCGATGCCCCCGGCGAGCGCGATGACGTTCTCGACCGCTCCGCCGAGCTCGCAGCCCACGACGTCCGTAGGCGGCCGCGGTCACCCACCGGAACGGGCTGGTCACCGGATGGCCCGGCGGGCCATGCCCTTTGGCCACTACTGCCTCCATCTCGAAGGCGACCGCGTAATGGAATCACGGTTGAGCAGCCGGCCCTGACCGACAACCACTCCCGCACAAATCGGATCAGACACGCAGCTGCGGGCCGGCGGCGGAGGGACGGCGGCGGGATGGTTCCCGTGGCCCGGGTTCACGCGGGGCGGGTGCGGGGCGGCAACCCTGGCTCGTGATCGTTCTCACCTGACAGCTGGGACCATAAGCGCTGGTCAGGCATGTTGCAGGCGGAACGTTCCGGGTTGGCATGGGGGGGGCGCGGCCGGCGTTGGGGGTGGCTTGTTAGGGCGAAGGTTAGGGGGGTTCCCCAATGTCCGGAATATGCGGAATGCCTAAAAAGGATCACGTAAGTCCATTCCCGGCCCGCACATCGGATGATCACCATGACCAGCAGCACCGACGCTCCCCAGTCCTCCGCAGTGAGCAGCGTTCCGGCCCAGACCACCGACGGCACCCAGGAGCCGGCAGTCATGCACCAGGACGAGCAGGAACTGCCCTTTCACCCCACCGCAGCCGGCATCGCTCGGCACCACGCACAGCAGCTGCTGACGGGCTGGGGAGTGGACGACGATGAGATCTTCGACGCTCTGCTGGTGGTCTCGGAACTGGTGACCAACGCGGTCGAGCACGCTCTGCCCCCCATTGCTCTGCACCTGAAGGTCACCTCTGCCGCCGACGGCAGCACACAACTGCACGCCAACGTCACCGACAGCGGACCCGCCCCCAGCGACGGGACCTGGACGAGCAGCTGCGCGGACGACGAGCACGGCCGAGGTCAGAACATCGTCGCCACCTTGGCCGAATGCACCACCTCCAGCAGCAGCGACAGCGGAGCCGAGTACGGCGCCACGCTGACCGCAACCTGCGCCGCGTGACTCTCCAGCCACCCTCGGTGAAGGCCATGCCTCCCAGCGCCCGTCGTGCGCTGCCACGGCCCGCGGCTACCGGCCCCAGCCCTTTGGCGCCACACACTGGGCCGCCAAGCCCGTCACTGTCTGCGCCCCGGCAGGCACACGCTGCTGAACTCTTCGCCGGCCTTACCGCTCCCGCGAAACTCTCGTCCTCCTCCCCCACGGGACCACACGTCCGCACATCCCTGGAGACAGCGATGTCCATTTCCACCACCCGTGCACCGACCACTTCCGCTGCCCCCGCGCCCTCCACCGTCCGACCCGCTGTATACATCCGGCACTCCCCGCGCGCCCCCCGAGCGGCCCGCCGCCACCACGAGGCACTCCAGAGCTTCGCCGCCCGACTGGGCCTGCCGGCCCCCACCGTCTACGTGGAGACCGGCCAAACCTCAGAGGGCATGACGTCACTGGAACGACTGGTCGGTGCCGTCTACAACGGTTCCCACCGCATCGTCCTCCTTCCTGGCACCTGGGTGTTCTCCGCCGACGACGCCCAGGCACGAAAGATCGTCCGGCTGCTCAGCCGGGCCGGAGCCCGTCGCATCCTCACCTTGCCCCAGCCCCACCGCCGACCCCCCTACGCCGTACCTGTCACGCCGTCACCGGGGAACGAAGAGCAGGAAGACGGCCAGTCGTGAGGCGCCCGTACCGGCCCAAACGCCGTGCCGTACGCGCCTGGCCCCCTCGCCGGACTTCCCTCTCACGCTGGGTCCCGCCACCTCGCCCTGCCGACTCCCCCACGACAGCGCAGGCAGGACTGACGCCGATCACCCGCTCCTGGCTACTGCCGTCCCGCTCCCGCGGGGGCAGCAGGCACCGACCCCGAAGGCATGAACCATGAGGATTCCCGCGCAGATGCGCCGCCACCTTCCGCCCAGCACAGCCGCATACCTGCGCTGCTACCCCTACGACGCCGCAGGAATGCCGCACCACCACTGGGCCCTGGATGCCTACGCCCGCCATCTCAACCTGCCATTGCCCGTCGTGTACTTCGACAACGGACGACGCGTACACCGCCCCGAGTTCAAACGCCTGGTCCGCTCCGTCGCCGGGGGCCAGCACGACATCGTCCTCATTCCCGGACCGTGGGTCTTCGACCTCCACGCCGAACAGGCCGAACAGCGCCTGCGGGTGCTGACCGTCTTGGGCTGCCAGGTGGTCGAACTTCCGCGCCCTCCCTGGTGACGCGGAACGAGCCCGCACCACACAGCGGCCGGTCCTCCCACGGCGACGGCCAGAACCCGCCCACACCCCCGACAGACCGCCATCCGCAGTATTTTCGCCCGCCCCCGCCTCCAAGGACGTCCCGATGCGCTACCGCCATGCCTCCGTGCCCCGCTCTTCCTTCAAGCACCGCACCCTGCTCGCCGTCGCCGCCGCCACGGTGCCCCTGGCCCTGGCCTCCCCCCAGGCTCACGGCGCCTCCACCGAGACATGGGACAAGGTCGCCGAATGCGAGAGCAGCGGGAACTGGTCCATCAACAGCGGTAACGGCTTCTACGGAGGCCTGCAGTTCACCGACGCCACCTGGGCCGCCTTCGGAGGCCACGACCACGCCCCCCAGGCCCACCAGGCCAGCAGGGAAGCTCAAATCGCCGTTGCGGAAAAGGTGTTGGACAAGCAGGGCCCCAAGGCCTGGCCCGTCTGCTCCGCGACCGCCGGCCTGACCCGCGACGGCGAGACTCCCACCCCCGCCGTCACCCCGTCGCCCGCCGCACCGGACACCACCCCGTCCACCGAACCGTCCACCACGCCGACGGACAGCCCGGCCTGCGAAGCCAACGGATCTTTCACCGTCGAGCGCGGTGACACCCTCAACAGCCTCGCCTCCCGCCTGTGCGTGGAATGGGAAGACCTGCGCGACGAAAACGCGATACCCGACGACACAGACCCCGACGAAAACCTCCGCCCCGGCATGCTCATCAAACACTGCCACGGGCACCACGCCCAGCCCGAACAGAACACCCCCCAGCCGAGCACCCCGGAGCCGAATCCCGAGACGAACACCGCCACGCCCGAGTCCAAGCCGGCGAGCGGTCCGGCCCAGCCGGCCACCGCCGAACTGAACACCACGGCCAAGGGCACACTGCCCGTCACGGGCGGCGCCGTGACCACCCCTTACAAGCAGCCCGGCTCCTGGGCCGCCGGATTCCACACCGGTATTGACTTCGCCGTCCCCACCGGCACCTCCGTCGTGGCCGCGACCGAGGGCACCGTCGTCACCGCCGGCCGGCAGGGTTCCTACGGCAACGCCGTGATCATCAAGCACCCGAGTGGCATGCACACCCTCTACGCCCATCTGCAGTCGGTCTCCGTCCGACAGGGCGACCCTGTCGACAAGGCCCAGGAAATCGGCCTGTCCGGCAGCACCGGAAACTCCACCGGCCCACACCTGCACTTCGAAGCCCGCACCAGCAACAACTACAGCGCACACACCGACCCCGTCGCCTACCTGCGCAGCCTGGGCGTACCCATCTGATCCGGTACTTCGCCCGGGCAGGCGGCAGCGCCCCATGGAGAAGTTCTCCAAGCCATGCGTGGCAAAGCCGTGCCCGGGACAGCGATGGCCAAGTCCCCCGCTCCACAGGAATATACGAAAGGGCAGCATCATGCCGTTTTCCGCTCTCCCGAGGCGATCAGCCTCCAAGATCCTCGGGTACGCCACCGGCGGCTTCGTCGCGGCAGCTGTCCTACTCGGCGCGAGCACCACGGCACTCCCCGCCCCCGCATCCGCAAGTCCCGTGAACACACAGCGACTTGATGGCTGGATACGGCACTCACTGCAGGTCATGAAGGCGAAGGGCATCCCCGGCACGTACGGCGGAATCCACCGCAACCTTATGCGCGAGTCGAGCGGCGATCCGTTCGCCATCAACCTGTGGGATTCCAACGCAAAGAAGGGCATTCCCTCCAAGGGCCTTATGCAGGTCATTGACCCCACGTTTCGCGCGTACCACGTAGACGGCACCTCGTGGGACATCCATGACCCGGTTGCCAACATCGTGGCCGCATGCAATTACGCGGCACACCGCTACGGATCGATCGACAACGTGAACGGACCCTACTAGCTTGATCTTTAACCTGTGCGGCGAGGTCGTGGGGTCGTCGACTTCTTGTTCCGGGACGTGGCGGTGTCGGTTTTGCGGACTGTGTGGACGTCGTGTCGTGGGGCGGGTCGGGTGTTCTTGCGGCCTGGTGGCCTACCGGGGCCGGGGCGGGAGGGTTTCGGTGCACCGGCCGGGCAGGTGGCTGTCGGGCGGATGTGCCGGAAGTCGCGGCGGACGCGGGCGGGCGTGAGGCGTTCGACAGGTGCGGGTTTCTCCCAGGGCCGACGCCGGTCGGCTGCCAGGGGCCGGGCGAGACGGAGTTGGGTGTAGACGGCGAGGATCAGCCAGGTCCATCGGTCGGCCGCCTCGGGGGTTCGGATCTTCGGGCAGGTCCAGCCGAGGGTCTGTTTGAACAGGCGGAAGGTGTGCTCGATGTCGAAACGTCGCAGGTATGCCTGCCAGAGGCGGTCGACGTCCGATGCGTCTGCGTCGGTGCCGGACCACCACAGCCAGACCGGCTTCGGGGTGGCTCCGCTGGGCAGGTGGTCGATGTCCAGGCGGATCACGGTCCCCTCGACGATCGGGAGGGTGGCGTCGGCCGCGGCCCAGGAAGAGCGGTGGGTCAGCTTGGGGTGGAGCCGGTCCCAGGAGCGGGCGAGGGCGGTGCCGTAGAGGCGTGTGTCGGTGACGGTGTGGGTGTCCGGGGTGCCCCAGGTGTCGGGCTGGCCGAAGCCGAACTCGCCGCCGTGCCGGGGTGGCCGGCCTTTGGTGTGGGGCTGCCGTGCGGGTGCGGGTCTGCGCAGGACCCGGTCCGAGCGCATCCGGGCCAGGAACTGCACCGGCAGGTCCCGCAGGAGGTGGGCCAGACGGGGCGCGTCGTATCCGGCGTCCGCGATGACGAGGACATCCGGGTCCCCGACCTGCCACTGACCTGCGGCGATCAGCCGCTTGACCAGGTCGCGCAGCTGCCGGGCGGTGACGGTGGCAGTGTCGTCCCCGGGTGCCAGACGCAACGCGTCCAGCGGCGCGGTCCACGAGCTGCGGCCCGGTTCCAGCGCGCAGACGATCGAGTACGGCCACCCGGGGATGGGGATGTGCTGGTCCTTGCCCCGGCCGTAGGTGTGGCACAGGATCCGCTCCGGTGAGGTGTGGGCGTCCGGCCGCAGCCAGCACGTGACGTCGACGGCCAGGACCAGCCGGCCGTCGGCCGCCCGCGGCAGAGGCACCGAGGCCAGAGCCTGCCGTATCCGGGCCGCGTCGATGCGGCCTTTTGAGACGGCAGCGTAGAGCCCTCCGTGTCCACGGCGGTGTTCGCCCACCAGCGACAGCTCGGCCAGCGACCTCACCGGCCCGTCCCCGCACAGAACCGCGTCAGAGGGCTCGAACAGAGCATCCGAACGGGCGGTGAGACAGGAGAAGAACTCGCCCCGGAAGCGTGACAGCTCGGCCAACGGCTCCCGTCGGGCATCGTGATGCAGCAGACTCATCCTGACGGCCTTCGTCCTGGACGTGTGTGTTCCTTGGTCGGAGCACATGATCCAGACGAAGGCCGCTTGCGCGTACGGCGGATACCGAACCGGGTGATCAAGTACGACACGCCGTTCGAGGAACAGCTCTACCGGCGGCGCAGAGATCCAGGTCCGCAACGAGTGGACCAGTCGCCGGCCGGTGACAGACGCTCTCCACCGGCCCGCACGACGACAAGCCCGTCACCTTCGAAGCCGATTCGGCCACCAGCAGCAAGGAAGATCGGGCTCGCCAGCTTGAAGGCGTATCCGTCGTCAGTCTCGAGATCCTTCACCAGTACCAACCGCGAGGTCGGCGTGGCTCCGTCAGCTACCAGGCGCATACCGAGATGGTCCCACGCAGCCTGAGGTCGCCTCGCCCCTGCTCAGCAGCTGACCAACAGCCCAGACGTTAAAGATCAAGCTAGGGCCGTGACCTGTTCTGGGTTTGACAGGGACTCAGAATTTCGACACCGAGTGGGCCGCGATGAAAGCGGTGGCCCGGAAACTGGGCATCGGCACGACCGAGACGCTCCGGAAGTGGGTGCGGCAGGACCAGGTCGACGCCGGCGGGCAGACTGACCGGGCCCCGACCTCATGGCCGACGCCCAGAACCGCTGCCGGGTCGCGGACTTCACCCACGTGAAGACCTGGGCCGGCGTCGTCTGCGTGGCCTTCGTCGTGGACACCTTCCCCGCCGGATCGTCGGCTGGTCGGCCGCCATGAGCGCCCCCACGACGCAGGAGGCCCAGCCGTCGCAGCCACTGCATGAACCACTTCCAGCTCATGCCCCTCCTGCACGCGACACCTGCATCCGCGGCATCTGGAGAAGACCCCACCGGCCCGAGCGGCTCTCCGCCGACTACGACTAGTACAGGCGCCATTGTGGGCGCGGGCATCACGCCGAAGATCACACGCAAAGGCGCAACTCTTGGTCCGGGTAGGTCGTCGAGCGGACCTTCGCCTTGCTCCACCAGTTCGGCACCTCATTCTGATAGCCGAAGCGGAATTGGACCTTGACGCCCCACACCACCGTACGACGCCAATATTTTCCTTGACTCCATCGGCTGGGCCTCCGCACACTCTCGGACACCCGGCGGGGCCTCGCAGACCGCCGACCCCCGTCACATAAACGACGGGGAGCGCCTTGTGAGCACTCGGCGTGCCGTGTGCCAGCCGTTAACCCGTGATGGAGAGTTCCACCTCTTGGCCATGGGTAGCACCCGCCCTCCACCTCTACTCCGACCCAATGCTGCACACGCCAGCACGATTGATGTGGCCCGGCACATCACTCTCGGTCTCCGCACCGAGGTTGTGCCTGACCCAGCATCACAATGCCCAGGCAGCTAAAGCCCCTAATGCCTCAGAAGCGAGGTTATCGTGCCATCTACACTTCAGCCGCAAACAGCGAAACGCCATCAGCCTTCGCGCCAACAAAACCAATTGCGACGCCTGCTTGCTACATTCATCGCAGCAGTATTGGCGGCGGCCTCAATGGTCCTGATCAACGCAAGCAATAGCTACGCCAGCCCAGGCGACCACAAAATGGTTACCTGGAACATGCAGGGCGGCAACAAGTGGACGGATACCGTCCGCCGACTGGCCGCGGGAGGCGGCGGTTACTTGCCACACGATGTTGTTGCCCTCCAGGAGGCTGGTCCTCTTGGAAGTATCCCCGGTAGACCTCATAGGCATGACGATCTGACTGGTGGGCCACTGGGGTCATACCACTGGGAGATGCACAGGTGGCTTATCGGCACAGAGGCTCGAGGTCACTACTACTACATTACTTGGCTACAAACCGATCCAATTCGGAATCAACAGACATTGCCCAACGGGAAGCAAACGCGCGACGGATCCGACCGCAACAATATGGCCATCGTCACCTTCGAGGAGCCTTTGGACGTACAGATGCAGGCTGCAAACCAAAACAACAACCTATACCCGGGAATGCGGCCGGCCCTCGGTGTCCGACTCGCCGACGGCTCGTGGATCTGGGACTTTCATGCCAGTTCAAATGGCGACAACAGAAGTAACGATGCGAGTAATATGGTCGCTGCGATCGCCAATCGTGGAGATGGAAGCTGGGCCCTTCTTGGTGACTTCAACCGCCGCCCAGAATTCCTCACCCTGCCCCCTACCCCCAGCAATTCCCCTCCCGCACTGATCTACTCGAGTGGGCGAGCCACTCATCAGAATGGTGGCGAACTCGACTACATGGTGTCGAATGACGGCCTAAACATGGGAGGCTGGACGGGGCGGCGTCTCAACGGCGCCGGATCTGACCACTGGCCTGTCGACTTCGGCCTCCGCGCATCCGCCGAACAAAGCGCAATCCGGTCTGTCGACGGTCCCGGAGAGTGTTGGACTGAAGCAGAGTCGGGGACCAAAGTTCGGCCACAAAGCTGCGCGGATCTAGCAGGACAGGAGCATCATAACTTCAAAATTGACGCGAATACGCATAAGATTACAACAACCGTAAACGGCGTCAACAAATGCCTCAGCGCCGGCCAGATGGCACTTAGTTTGGCTGACATCTACAAGGCGGGCGATATAGTGCGGTTGGAAAACTGCTTCACTAGTGATTTGCAGGAGTGGGAGCTTGTGGATCGTACTGACCGATGGGGGCGTACGGGGCAAATTATCAAGCCGTGGCATAGTTCACAGTACTGCGTCTCTCCGGATCCAGATTTCGGACTCCTGCTCCAGTTGCAGGCCTGCGATGATGACAAGGATAGCCAGAAGTGGATATTCACTGGCGACAGCACGGCGTACCAGTGGGAGACTGCTGTAGCTAGAACCTTCATCTCGACGGGGAAAGACTTCGAGGACGACAGCATACTTTATCCTCCCTTGAAGGAGGCACCTCCCTTCGGTCCTCCCCCCTACGGCACCCCCACCCCGCCTCCCCCTTCGGGTTCTTGCCCGGCTCTGCCGAACCCAGTGGACCCCATATACGATCCCTGCCATGCCATTAGCAAGCGGAGCATCGCTGATTTCCCCATCAACGACAACAGTACGGTGGACAGCCCGATCTCCGTCACCGATGTCCCTGGAAGTGCTACGACCACTCTGGGTGTCGGTGTGGATATCAAGCACACTTTCCGCGGGGACCTCCACCTCTCGCTGGTCGCACCGGACGGAACGGTGTACACACTGGAAGACATTCCAGACAGCGACGGAAATGACCACGTGTTCAAGGCGTACGTCGTAAACGCCTCCTCTGAGACAGCGAACGGCAACTGGAGGCTGCGAGTGAGGGACACTGCCAGTCCCGACACGGGCACGATCGACGCCTGGCACCTAATATTCCCCACCGGATCCACAAGCACTTCTCCTTCTCCTTCTCCTTCTCCTTCTCCTTCTCCTTCTCCTTCTCCTTCTCCGACAAGCGGATCCACTACTCCTGCCGGGAACTACTTTCAGACCCAGACAGCTGTGCCCATCACTGATATTCACACCTCGGACAGCCCCATCACGGTCACCGGCCGCAGCGGTAACGCACCTGCCGACCTCAAAGTCGGCGTAAACATCACGCATACGTTCCGGGGTGACCTCGACATCGGTCTCGTCGCGCCGGACGGCACCTACTACCTGCTGGAGGAGATCCCGAATGACGACAGCGCTGACAACGTGGTCAAGACATACACAGTGAACGTCTCGTCCGAAGTCGCCAATGGCACCTGGAAGCTGCGGGTCAATGACCGCGGCGCGGGTGACACCGGGACGATCGTCTCCTGGTCGATGACGTTCCCGTCGGGCTCGACCGCCCCGCCGCCGAGCGGCCCGATCAGCATCGAGGCGGAGGCATCCGGTAACACCCTGGCGGGAGGCACTTGGATCGATACTGCCTGCACGGTGTGCTCGGGTGGCGCGAAGGTCCGAAGCGTCGGCGGCGCCGCATCGAGGTACGTCACGATCAACAACGTCTATTCGAGCACCACTCGTGACGCCACCGTGACCATCCACTACCTGCTCTCGGGTACCCGCGACTTCTACATCAGCGTCAACGGCTCCGCAGGACAGAGGGTCACCCTCACCGGCTCAAGCTTCAGCACCGTAGCCACCCGAACTCTCACCCTTCGACTGAATGCAGGAGCGAACAGCATCAAGTTCTACAACGACACCGCCTATTCACCGGATCTGGACAAGATCACGGTCAGCTGACGACCCTGGAATCCGGCCTCGCGCAAGGCGCCACCACTGCAACGGGTCCGCCCCCACCGCAGTCGACCCGCCTGCCCGAGGCCCCAGGGCCCGTCCACAAAGAAATCTGACCTGCTTGTGGCCGGCTGCGGACAGCCGGCCACAAGCAGGTCCGCCCACCGACATGCGACTACGGCTGCAGGGCATCCGCAGCCAGGAATGCGGGATACGGCGGTCAGCCCGCGGGAGCCCACGCATATACGAGCGCGGCGGTGGTGGTCAGCTCGGCGACCAGGGAGAGCGAATGGCGGACCAGTTCCGCGGTCTAGGCGGCGGGCACCCCGACGATGGCGTCGGCGGGGACCACGACCCGGTAGCCGAGGTTGACGGCGTTTTCGAAGACGGTGTTCGGGATCGCGATGTTGGAAGAGACGCCGACGACGACGCGGGTGCGGACGCCGAGGTTGCTGCGCGTCGATCGTGATGCCATGGCGGGGCAGGGCAGGTACCACTCGATCCACAGGATCGCCACCGTGCGGACCGCCAGGCGGCCGATCGCCAGGCCGGTGCCACCGGCCAGCAGTACCGCGAGCGCGCGGCTCACATGGTCCCCGGCGATCACCACACCCGCGGCGAGGGCGACGAGTCCGAGGCCGACCGCGGCCGTCGTGCAGCGGATGACGAACTCGGCCGGCTGCAGCAGCTCCGCGTCCTCCTCGCCGTCTGCCTCCCGGCCGCGCACACCAAGGGCGTCAGCCCCAGCCCCCTGCACGTCGTGGGCCAGACGTACTCGCTCGCTGGTGCGGCTGCCGCGCGTGGCGAAGAATGTCCACGTCGGCACGATGGCCGCGGTGCGCAAGGAGCGCGGGGACCGCGAGAGGTACGTCCGCAATGCCGTGTGGGTGATGATCGCGGGCTTCACGGCGTGCGCAACGGCCTTGACAGGCCTCGTCCTCGTCCCCTGACCCCGCTCACGTCGACGTGGTGGCGGCGTCGTAGGTGGCGCGGGCGGTGGTGATGTCGGCTCGGTGGCGTTCCGCCCAGCCGACGAGTCCGCTGAGGGTTGCGCGGAGCTCCTGGGCCATGGGCGTGAGGCGGTATTCCACCCTGGGTGGGACGGTGGGGTGGACGGTGCGGACGAGCAGGCCGTCGCGTTCCAGCTTGCGCAGGTTCAGGGTGAGCATGCGGCGGCTGATGCCGGTGATGGTGCGTTCCAGCTCGGTGAACCGGACCGGTCCTTGTGCGGCGGCGACGAGGATGCCGATGCTCCACTTGCCCGCGACGTGGTCGAGTACCTCGGTGAGCGGGCACGCCTCGTTGCTGACCTGGTCGGTTACATCGGTGTGACGGTGTGACATGAAAGTGCCTCCTTCCGCTGCGCGTCATGGTTACAGAGGATGGCCGCTGTAACAAATCGTGCCCTATGGAAGGGGTTCCCCGTGTGGAGAGCCAACTCGTCAGCACAGACGTCGCGTTGGACGGCACTGGCCGTGCTCTGTGCCGGACAGTTGATGGTCGTTCTTGACGGGACCGTCGTGAGCGTGGCGCTGCCGTCCATCCAGCACGGCCTCGGCTTCTCCTCGGCCGGCCTGGCCTGGGTGGTCAACGCCTACCTGGTTCCCTTCGGCGGCCTGCTGCTGCTTGCCGGACGGCTCGGCGACCTCATCGGGCGCAAGCGCGTCTTCATCACCGGCCTGGGCGTCTTCACGGCTGCCTCGCTGCTGTGCGGTCTGTCCCAGGGCCCGGCGATGCTGCTCGCCTCCCGGTTCCTCCAGGGCATCGGCGGCGCGGTGACCACCGCGGTCACCCTCGGCATGGTCGTGGGCCTGTTCCCGGAGCCGAAGGAGCGGGCCAGGGCCATCGGCGTCTACAGCTTCGTCCAGTCCGCCGGCGGCTCGCTGGGCCTCCTCGCCGGCGGTGCCCTGACGCAGGCCATCGGCTGGCACTGGATCTTCTTCGTCAACATCCCGATCGGCGTCGTGGCCGTGCTGGCGGCCGCGCGCGTGCTCATGCCCGAACGGGGTGTCGGCCTCGGCAAGGGGACCGACGCCGTGGGCGCGCTCCTGGTCACCGCCGCGCTGATGCTCGGCGTCTACACGATCGTGGAGACCGCCGGCCACGGCTGGGCCTCCGCACACACCCTCGGCTTCGGCGCCGCCGCACTCGCGCTGCTCCTGGCGTTCGTCGTCCGTCAGGCGAAGGCCGCCCATCCGCTCCTGCCGCTGCGGGTGCTGCGCTCGCGGAGCGCCTCGGGAGCGATGGGCATCCAGGCCCTCATGGTGGCCGGGATGTTCAGCTTCCAGTTCCTGTGCGTCCTCTACCTGCAGAAGGTGCTCGGTTTCGACGAGATGCACACGGGGCTCGGCATCTTCCCGGTCGCGGTCGCGATCGGCGCCCTGTCCCTCACCCTGGCGCCCAAACTGATCGCGCGCTTCGGTCCCCGTGCCGTGCTGCTTCCGGGACTCGCGCTGATCGCGGCGGGCCTCGCCGCGCTCGGCCGGGTACCGGCAGGCGGGAGCTACGTCGTGGACGTCCTGCCCGCGCTGCTGCCGCTCGGCACCGGATTCGGCCTCGCGATGCCGGCCCTGGCCACGCTCGCGATGTCTGCGGCCACGCCCGAGGACTCGGGGATCGCCTCCGGCATGTTCAACACGATGCAGCAGATCGGCGCCGCCTTCGGCCTCGCGGTGCTCAGCACCCTCGCCAACGCGCGCACCGATGCCCTGCTGAGCCACGGGGCAAGCGCACCGTCGGCACTCACGGGCGGCTACCAGCTCGCCTTCCGCATCGGCGCAGGCCTCGTCGCCGTCTCCCTCCTCCTCGCCGCCGCCCTGCTGCGATCCCCCGCCCCGGCGCAGCGTCGCGCCGCGGTCGAAGAGATGCCCCTAGCCGAGCACACCGCCCAGCCCGCCGGGACCGGTCAGCGGAAGTCGTAGTAGTTCCTCCCCGCCACCAGGACGGACGTGAAGGACACGGGCAGGCCGCGCCCGTCGCGGGGTACGGCCTGGGAGGTCTGGCGGGTGAAGCCCAGGGATACTCCCGGGACGATCACGCTCTCCGGGTCCTCGTCGTCCACGGTCCGGCCCCGGCCCCGCAGATCCGCGAGGATCGCATCGGCCGGGTCCGTGAACACCTCGTGGTCTCCCAGCAGGACGCGGGTGGTGCTGCGCCGGCTCTCGCCCGGCCACCACAGTTCCACCGCCGTGACGCGGTCCTCGACGTCGAAGAAGAGGGTGTAACCGACCCCGTCGAAGTCGCCGGCCAGGCGTCGCGCACGCCGGGGGGGTGGGGACGGTGCCCCGGGGCTCGCCCCAGGGCCGGACCGCGTCCCGGGCCTGTTCGTACGTACTGCCGAGCCGGACGGGACCGGCGGCGGTCGGCGGGTCGAGGAGCAGGTTCATCTCGCGTCTCCGGTCGTCCACTTGAGCAGCTCGTAGTCTACGGACTCGGTGGCTGGTCAAGTCGGTACCGTGATTCCGGGCGGTCATCGGACGAGGAGGAGCGCCGTCGCGAGCCCGGGTATGAGGGCGATTCCTGCGAGGGTCCAGGCTGCGGCCGTCCGGCTCGGGCCGGTGCGGGTGGCTGCGTGGGGTACGTGGCGCAGGGCGGACCAGCGACGGGCTTCCTCCCGTTGTTCCAGGTTGTGCCGGATGCGGCCCCGGACGGCCTGGGCGCCGGTCAGGGCCGCTCCCGCTGCCGCCACGGCGGCGGTGAGGGCCCAGGGCGCCGCCGCCAGGAGCAGCGGGACGAGCAGCGCGGCGGTGCCCCAGCCGGTCAGGCACGCCGTGGCGGCCAGTCGGCGTGAGCCGGGGCGGTCGGCGCCGGCACGTACGTCGACGATCGCGGGGACGTACCAGACGCACCCCGACGCGCAGAGGACTGCGACACCGAGTGCCGCTGCGGCATGGGACATGAGCACCTCTCCCTGGGGCTGAAGAAGTTCCGCCGGCGGCTTTAGTGGTGGGCGGCTTCGAGGGCGGCGATCTCGGGGTGGTGGAGGTCGAAGGCCGGGGATTCCGAGCGGATGCGCGGCAGGGAGACGAAGTTGTGCCGCGGCGGCGGGCAGGACGTCGCCCATTCGAGCGAACGGCCGTAGCCCCACGGGTCGTCGACCTCGACCTTCTTGCCGTACTTGGCGGTCTTCCACACGTTGTAGACGAACGGCAGGAACGCCATCCCGAGGAGGAACGAGCCGATGGTGGACACGGTGTTGAGGGCCGTGAAGCCGTCGGCCGCCAGGTAGTCCGCGTAGCGGCGCGGCATGCCCTCGGCGCCCAGCCAGTGCTGGACCAGGAACGTACCGTTGAAGCCGACCGTGAGGGTCCAGAAGGTGATCTTGCCGAGTCGTTCGTCGAGCATCTTGCCGGTGAACTTCGGCCACCAGAAGTGGAAGCCGGCGAACATCGCGTACACCACCGTGCCGAACAGCGTGTAGTGGAAGTGCGCGACGACGAAGTACGAGTCGGAGACGTGGAAGTCCAGCGGCGGCGCGGCCAGGATGACACCGGTCAGACCGCCGAAGGTGAAGGTGACCAGGAAGCCGGTCGCCCAGAGCATCGGGGTCTCGAAGGACAGGGAGCCCTTCCACATCGTGCCGATCCAGTTGAAGAACTTCACACCGGTCGGGACGGCGATGAGGAAGGTCATGAAGGAGAAGAACGGCAGCAGCACACCGCCGGTGACGTACATGTGGTGCGCCCACACGGTCACGGACAGACCGGCGATCGCGATGGTGGCGCCGATCAGACCGATGTAGCCGAACATCGGCTTACGGCTGAAGACCGGGACGACCTCGGAGATGATGCCGAAGAACGGCAGCGCCAGGACGTAGACCTCGGGGTGGCCGAAGAACCAGAAGAGGTGCTGCCACAGCAGCGCTCCACCGTTGGCCGGGTCGAAGATGTGCGAGCCGAACCTCCGGTCGCACTCCAGGCCGAAGAGCGCTCCCGCGAGGACCGGGAAGATCATCAGTACGAGCACGGACGCGAGCAGCACGTTCCAGGTGAAGACCGGCATCCGGAACATGGTCATGCCGGGCGCGCGCATGCAGATGATCGTGGTGATGAAGTTGACCGCGCCGGCGATGGAACCGAAGCCGGACAGCGCGACGCCCATGATCCACATGTCGGCGCCGATGCCGGGCGAGTGGAAGGCGTCGGAGAGCGGCGCGTAGAGGAACCAGCCGAAGCTGGCGGCGCCGCCGGGGGTG
The DNA here is from genome assembly GCF_019400985.1 of Streptomyces bambusae. Lineage (GTDB taxonomy): Bacteria > Actinomycetota > Actinomycetes > Streptomycetales > Streptomycetaceae > Streptomyces > Streptomyces bambusae_A. The sequence goes on along the minus strand of NZ_WTFF01000005.1, from coordinate 24,943 downwards.
AGGAAGCCGGCCGCGGCGATCAGCGAACCGAACATGAACAGCCAGAACGCCAGCATGTTGAGCCGCGGGAACGCGACGTCGGGCGCGCCGATCTGCAGCGGCATGATCCAGTTCGCGAAGCCGGAGAACAGCGGCATCGCGAAGAGCAGCAGCATGACCGAACCGTGCATCGTGAACGCCTGGTTGAACTGCTCGTTCGACATGATCTGCGTACCCGGGCGGGCCAGCTCGGCGCGCATCATCAGCGCCATGGCGCCGCCGACGAGGAAGAACACGAACGCGCTCACGAGGTACAGCGTGCCGATCCTCTTGTGGTCGGTGGTCGTCAGCCAGTCCACCCACGAGGCCCGGCGCACCGGTCCGGCTATGGAGCCCTGTCCGGCCATGGAGCCCTGTCCGGCTATGGAGCCTTGCGCGGTATTGGGCTCCGCGCTCGCCGCCTGCTTCATCCCTGCCACGTCCACCGGACGGTGCCTCCCTGTCAGCTGTTCTCATGACGGACCGGGAAGTGCCACAACTACGGGGGAGCACGGCGCCTCCCGGCCGCCGCCCCATGATCCGGGCAGCGGCAGGGGGGCCGGATAGAGTCGAACAGTCCCTGCTACCCGCCCCGAACAGGGCCGAAAGGCCCAGCACCCCGTGTCGTACAGTGCAGCCCGGAGACCGGCCCGGGAGCGGAGATGCCACGAGAAGAACCCCAGGCGGCGCAGCGCTGGCCGCATCTCGACGTGCCGGACCGCGTGCACGGCCTGCTGAGCGCCGTCATGGACCTGGGCCGCGGGCTGGAACTCCCGCAGGTGCTACGGCAGATCGTCGAGGCCGCGGTCACCCTCACCGACGCCGAGTACGGGGCCCTGGGTGTGGTCGGCGACGGTCAGCGGCTGTCACAGTTCCTGACCGTCGGCATGGACGACGGCCTCGTGGAGCGCATCGGCCAGGCCCCCTGCGGCCGCGGCATCCTGGGCGAGCTCATCCACCACCCCGTGCCACTGCGGCTCACCGACCTGACGGGCCACCCGAACAGCTACGGCTTCCCCGACCACCATCCCCCGATGCGTACCTTCCTCGGGGTGCCGGTCCGGGTGCGGGACGAGGTGTTCGGCAATCTCTACCTCACCGAGAAGCGCGGCGGCGGGGGTTTCGACGCGGACGACGAGGCCGTCCTGACCACGCTGTCCATCGCGGCGGGGATCGCCATCGACAACGCCCGCATGTACCACGAGAGCCGCCGTCGCGAGCACTGGCTGGAAGCCCTCGGGGAGATCACCCACAGCCTCCTGGCCGGCACGGACGCGGGGCAGGTGCTGCACCTGATCGCCCGGAAGGCGAGGGAGGCGGCCGACGCCGATCTGGCCGCCGTACTGCTGCCCGCGGCCGGAACCGCGGGCCGGGACCGGCTCGCCGTGGAGGTGGCCCACGGCCACGGCGCGCAGGACCTCCAGGGCCGGAGTCTTCCCGCGTCGGGATCACTGGCGGGGCTGGCCGCCCGGACCGGCGCACCCGTGGTCAGCCTGGACGTCGGCGCCGATACCCGGGCCTGTCCGCTGGGACAGGACCGGGAGGCCCACGGCCCCGCCGTGGCGGTGCCGCTCCCCATCGACGCCGCGGCCTGCGGCGCGCTGCGCCTGAGCCGCCGGGCGGGCCGACCGGGCTTCGACGACGTCGAGGTGCAGCTGATCTCCCGCTTCGCCGACCAGGCCGCCATCGCACTCGAACTGGCCCAGCACCGCGCGGAGGGTGAGGAGTTGGCCGTGCTGCACGATCGTGACCGCATCGCGCGGGACCTGCACGATCTGGCGATCCAGCGGCTCTTCGCCACCGGCATGACCCTGCAGAGCGCCACCCGTATGATCGTCGACCGTCCTGCCGACGCGGCCGAGCGGGTCGGCCGGGCGGTCGACGACCTGGACGACACCATCCAGATCATCCGGTCGACGATCTTCGAACTGCGCTCCGGCGACGATCCCCGCGGCGGGGCGGGCCTGCGCCGTCGGCTGCCCGAGGTCGCCCGCATGGCCACCCAGTCCCTCGGGTTCAGCCCGACCCTGCGCATCGACGGCCCTGTCGACTCCTGCGTACCGCCCGAACTGGCCGACCACGTCCTCGCCGTGACGGCCGAAGCCCTCAGCAACACCGCCCGGCACGCACGGGCCCGCCGGGCGGAGGTGGTCCTGGCCGTGCAGGAGGCGGAGAACCACCTGACCCTCACCGTGACCGACGACGGGGTGGGCGTGGGCCGCACGCGCCACACCGGCGGACTGCTCAACATGCGCTCACGGGCCGAGGAGCACGGGGGCAGCATGACGCTCGCGACCCCGCCCGGTGGCGGCACCCGGATCGTGTGGCGCGTGCCCCTGCCCGCGGACTGAGGCACGTCCGGAAGAGCAGGGTCGTACGGGAAGCCGCGGGCCGGGGCCGGCCAGGTGCGCCCGCCGGGGGTCAGCCGTGGGCGGACCGCGTGCCGGACGTCTGCTCCCGTACCCGCTCCGCGATCAGGGCCGCCTGGACGCGGCGGCGCACGCCGAGTTTGGACAGGATGGACGAGACCCGGTTCTTGACCGTCTTCTCCGCCAGGTACAGCCGATCGGCGATCTGCCGGTTCGTCAGCCCCTCCCCGATCAGGTCCAGGATCTCCAGCTCCCTCGGGGAGAGCCGCTCCAGTTCCGAGGAGTCCGGTTCCGAGGAGTCGTGCGGCTGGGGCGCCTGCTCGGGGCCGCGCAACCGGGCCATCACCCGCGCGGCCGTGCGGGGATCGAGGATCGACCGCCCCGACGCCACCGTACGGACGGCGTCCACCAGGCCCGGTCCCCCGATCTGCTTGAGGACATACCCGGCCGCCCCGGCCATGATCGCGTCGAACAGCGCCTCGTCGTCGTCGAACGACGTCAGCATCAGGCAGGCCAGCTCGGGCATCCGCGCCCGCAGCTCCCGGCACACCTCCACCCCGCCGTGGTCGCTTCCCCGGCCGGCCCCGCCGAGCCGGACGTCCAGCACCGCGACGTGCGGGCGCGCTGCGGGTACCCGGGCGAGGGCCTCCCGCGCCGTCGCGGCCTCGCCGGCCACCACGATGTCCGGCTCGGCTTCGAGCAGGTCGCGCACTCCTCGGCGTACCACCTCGTGGTCGTCGAGGATGAAGACCCGCAGGGGTGGGGCGGGTACGGCGTGTGCGTGCATGAAGGTCGCTCCGTCGACGTCGTGGTGCCTCCCGTGAGGCGGAACACCGTCCCCTTACGGGAGGAAAAGCTATGAGCCGGGTCGTCCCGGACAGAAGGGGTCCCGGGCGGTCAGTGGCTGCCGCCGGGCTCGCCGACGGGCCCGCCCGCGAGCTCGTCGGCGGCGCGCCGGCCGCTCGCCACGCAGTTGGCGATGCCCACACCGTCGTACGCGGCGCCGCAGACCCGGATGCCGGGCAGCTTCGCGACCGCTTCCCTGATCCGCTGCACGCGTGCCGTATGGCCCACCGCGTACTGCGGCAGTCCGTCGTGCCAGCGGCTGACCTTGGTCGCCACCGGCTTGTCCGACAGGCCGGTCGCCTCGGCCAGGTCGTGCCGGACCGCGGCGACGAGATCGGCATCGTCCAGGTAGAGGGCCCGCTCGTCGCCGTGCCGGCCGACGGAGGCCCGCAGGACGAACAGGTCCGGGGCGGCGTCCGAGAGCCACTGCCACTTGTGGCTGAGGAGGGTGGCTGCCTTGACGGTACGGCCCTCCACGGGCGGCACGAGGAAGCCGCTGCCCGCGGGGAGCTCCGGCATCCCGGCGCGCCGGAACGCCAGCGTCACCAGCGCCGGGGAGGCGTACTCGATCTCGGCGAGCTCCGCCGCAGCGGCCGGAATCTCGCCGGCCAGCAGCCTGGACGCCGCCTCCGCGGGAGCCGCGAGGACCACGTGGTCGGCCGACAGGGTGCGACGGGCGGTCCGCACCAGCCAGCCCGTACTGGTGCGTGCCAGGGCCAGCACGGGGGTGTTGAGGAGGACGGTGCCGCCGCGGGACCGTACCGCGTCGGCCACGGCCTCCGGCAGCCGCCCGATGCCGCCGTCGATCCCCATGAAGACCGGGCCGGCCGGGGGCTTCCCGGTCGAGTGCTGCTGGAGCGACCGTACGGCGTCCAGAAGGGAGTCGTGGGCCCTGGCCGCCTCGAAGAGGTGCGGGACGGTCGCGCGCATCGAGATCCGGTGGGCGTCGCCCGCGTAGACGCCGTCGAGCAGCGGCTCCAGCAGCCGGTCGACCACCTCCCGGCCGAGCCGCTCGGCCACGAACGAGCCGATCGCGACGTCGTCACCGAGCTCCGTACGCGGCAGGGTGCGGTCCTGCTCGATCCGGGCGAGGCCCTCCGGGGACAGCAGTCCGGCGAGCGGGGCGGCCTCTCCCGGCACGCCCATCACATGGCCCTTGGGCATCGGATGCAGCGTCCCGCGGGTCCATATCGCGGCGGCCGTGGTGGCGGCCGGCTGCAACGCGTCCGCCAGTCCGACGGCCCGGGCCAGCTCGACCGCTTCGGGGCGCAGGGCGAACAGGGCCTCCGCCCCCAGGTCGACCGGCACGCCGGCGATCTGCCCGGCGCGCAGCTTGCCGCCCAGCCATTGCGAGGCTTCCAGCAGGGTCACCCGGGCCCCTGACTCGATCAGCCGGTGCGCGGCGGCGAGGCCGGAGATCCCGCCGCCGATGACGACGACGTGGCCGGGACCATGACCGGGACCGGGACCGGGGTCGTTCGCGGTCGGGCCGTTCGCGGTCGGGCCGTTCGGGGTGTCGCTCATGCGGGGGCTCCTTCAAGGGGGTGCATCACTGATCGGCAAGGCCGGGTGACGACGGGGTCGTGGTCGATCCGGTCGGCGGGTCCTGCGGGGGCCCGAGGCGCAGCGGATCACCGACGCCGGTGTGTGCCACCAGCGCCTCGCTCACGTCGTCGGAGCCGGTACGGCGGATCTGGAACTCCAGCTGTCCGTCGGTGCGGGGTGCGCAGGCGATGGCGTACGGCCGCCAGGCCTGGGGCAGGAGCGGTGTCTGGAGGTTGGCGTACTGCCCGGCCCGGTAGGGATACGGCTCGCTGGTGCGTACGTGGACCACGGCGAGGTCCGGTCCGAACAGCCGATGGCTGGTCACCACCGCGTTCCAGTAGGGGGGTTCGGCCAGGGCCTGTTCCGCGCCGGCCACCATGGCCGTGACGGCGAGCCGCAGCATCCGCAGCCAGGCCCGCTCCAGTTCCCCGTTCCATTGCGTGCCCGCGCTCCCCCGGAGCGCCTCGACGAGGGCCGCCTCGAACACCTCGTAGTGCACCGGCCGTACGCCGAGCTTGCGGTGGTCGCGGCCCAGGCGGTGGCAGAAGGCGGCCAGTTCGTCAGGCTGGTGCAGGTTGTCGATCAGGTACAGGAAGGCCCGCTCCAGGTGGGTGCGCTGGAACGCCATCGAGTCGGGGAACAGGCCGCGGAGATAGGGATGGCGCTCGAACAGGGCGTCGTAGAGGTGGTCGATGAGCTGCCCTAAGGGGCTCACGAGGTGCAGGTGCCGGCTGATCAGTTGCTGGTCGGCGGCGCCGTCGTAGCGGTCCGGGCCGCCGGGCCCGGCCGGGGGCCCGGTCAGGTGCCCCGCGGGCTGCCGGGCCGGGGCCAGCAGCTGCCGGCGCAGGCGCATCGCGTCCTGCCGCGCCACGAGCGCGTGGTAGGTGTCGTAGGTGTCGTGCTGGTTCACTTGGTGGTTCTCCGGTTGTGCCTTGCCGCTCGTCGCCGTGTTCCGTACGGCGGTCAGCAGATCTTCTGCGTGCACCCTCCGCACGCGCCGCCGCTCCCGCAGGCGCTCGGCGAGGGAGCCGGGTCCGGCCCGGCGGCGGGCCTGCGGCGGCCGATCCCGCGGACCCCGGGCCGGCGCCGCGTCGCGTACCAGGCGAGGTTGGACGTGAGGCCGGCCAGCAGGACCCAGACGATGCCCACCCAACTGCCCCGTACGAAGGACACCGCGGCGGCCGCCGAGGTCAGGGCGCACGCGGCGGCGGCGTACACCGCGGGTCGGGGCAGGGTCACAGCAGGGTCTCCCAGTACGTCCAGAAGCGGGTGGCGATGAGCAGCACGATGACCCCGTACCAGGTGACCGGGACGACCCAGTGGAACTCCTGCACGCCGCTGACCAGCGCGCGGGGCGCGTGGATCACTCCGTGCCGGAGGTTGTGCACGGTGACGTACCAGAACATGGCGATGGTGGCCACCCACGCCAGGCTGCACCACAGGCACAGCGCCCCGATCTCGTACAGCGCCTGGCTCATCAGCCACATGCAGAACCCCGCGCCCAGGAGGGTGCCGAGATTGAGCCCGAGCCAGAACCACCGGCGGTAGTGGGCGCCGGCCAGCAGGCCGAACCCGACCGCGACGACCACGGCGTACGCGGCCAGGCCGAGCATCGGGTTCGGGAAGCCGAACACGGATGCCTGCTCGCTCTGCATCACGTTGGCGCAGGAGATCACCGGGCTGAGGTTGCACGAGGGCACGAAGGTCGGGTCGGACAGCAGTGTGAACTTGTCCTGCGTGATCACGAAGGAGGCCAGGAGCCCGGCCGCGCCGCTCACGATCAGCAGCCAGGCGAGAGCGCGCCCGGCGCCGATCACGCCGGGCCGGTCGGCACCCTTCGCGTGCCTGTGCGTCGTGGTGGGGTGGTCATGCAGGGTGCTGGACATCGATGTCGTTCCGCCTTGCGGGTGTACCGGTGGGTGCATGCCCCACCTTGCGGAGGTGTTGCGGGGTGGCCGGAGCCCTGGTCGCCCCCTCGGGCCACACGACGTCCACGGGGACGCCGCGGGCCCTGGCGTAGGCCACCAGGTGCGCGGTGGCGTCCCGGCCGTTGGACGCCGAGCCGTCCCAGACCGCCAGCAGCCGGCTGCTCGTGCTGATCATCTGCTCGTCGGCGCCGACGCAGGCGTCGCGGTCGTCCGGGTCGAAGGGCAGCAGCCGCGCCTGGTTGGCGAGTATGAGCAGCTCTCCGGCCGCCCGGCGGTCACCCTGCGGCAGCGCGGCGGGCACCGTCCCCTGCGCGGGGAGCAGCACCACCAGTTGCCGGCCGGCCGCGCGCACGGCCCGCCCGAGCACCACCGGCAGGCCCGCGCCCGCGCGTACCAGCCCGGTGACGTTGTCCGCCAGGCGCTCCAGCCGCATCCGTACTTCGGACTCCACCAATGTCAGCGTGTCCAAGGTCAGATCGGCATGGCCCACCACCGCGATCATCTGCCCGCCTTCTTCCCCGCCATCCGGCGTCCTCCACTCGCTTCCGTACCGGCGGACCCGCCCGCTGTCGCTAGACGAACGGACCCGCCGGTACGGAGACGAGTGAACACGCGGCGCGCTCGGCGCAACAGGGGCCGAATGGCCCCTGGTCGGAAGTGGTGGCAGCGGCGTCCACTGAGAGTGACAGGATCGCCCGCCTCCGGGCCGCGCCCGCGGCCAGGACACCCGCCTCACCGGTTCCCCGCCCGAGGCCCGGCCACACCGAACCGACCAGGAAGCCACTGTGAACGACGAATCCATCCGCCGCCCCCCTACAGCGCAGACACCGCGCCGGGCAGTCACCACAGGGCCGCGCCGCACGCTCGACCTGGACCCCGACGAGGCGCTGCGCCTGCTGGGCAGCACCCCCCTGGGGCGGATCGTCTTCACCGAGAAGGCCCTGCCGGCCATCCGCCCCGTCAACCACATCGTGGACGACGGTCAGATCGTCATCCGCACCCACGAAGGCGCGGCCCTGGTCGCACACGCCCGCGAGGCCGGCGACCAAGGCGTCGTCGTCGCCTACGAGGCCGACGTCATCGACCTGGAGACCCGCCTCGGCTGGACGGTCGTCGCCACCGGATACTGCCGCATCGTGACCGACCCCGGCGACGTCACCCGGTACCGGGCCATGATCGACCCCTGGTCCGACCAGCACATGGACTACGTCGTACGCATCCAGCCCGACCTGGTCACCGGCGTCCGGCTCGCCCCGGTCCCGGAGTAGGGGCCGGGGCTGCACGCTCGCGTCGGTGCCGTTCGCCGTCCGGACCACGTCAGTCGTGCGGTACGACCGCCACGGGAGCCGGGGAGTGGTGGATGACGGCGTGGGTGACGGCCCCGATGTGGGTGCCGATCCGCGAGCGCCGGTTCCTGCGGCCCACCACGACCAGCCGGGCGTCCCGCGCCGCGTCCACGAGGTCCTGCGCCGGCCGGCCCTGGTGGCACTCGCTCACGACGGAGAGGCCGGGGTACTTCTCCGCCCACGGGGCCAGCGCCTCGTCGAGCGCCCGGCGGGCGTCCTGGGCGACCTCCGACATCAGCACCGGCAGGGCGCTGCCCATGTCGGGTCCGAAGACCGCCGGGACGGCCCAGGTGTGCAGCACCCGCAGCGCACAGCCGTACCTGTCGGCCGCGGCGAAGGCGAACGCGAGGACCTCGTCCCCCGGTGCGGACACGTCCAGGCCGACCACGACCTCTCCGTCTCCGGCCGGCACGGCCTCCCCGGCCGGCACGGCTTCTCCGGCCGGGTCGTCCTCCCCGGCCGCCGGGCGGGCGTGCGGGCGGACCAGGACCACGGGGCGCTCGGTGCGGGCGAGCACGGCCAGCGAGACGGAGCCGGCGAGGAAGCCGGTCAGAGTGCCGAGGCCGCGGGAGCCGAGTACCAGCAGGTCCGCCTCCTCCGCGGCGGCGCACAGCTCCTCCACCGGGTCACCGGTGACCCACTCCGCCTCCGTCCGCAGCTCCGGGTGGCGCCGGCGCAGCCGGTTCTCCGCCGCACCGAGCGCCTTCTCGCCCCACTCGCGGGCCGTCACCGGGTCCACCAGACGCGTCCGCGGGTCGCTGTCCTTGATCCAGACCCGGAGCAGCCGCAGGGGCAGCTCGCGGCGCAGTGCCTCCTCGGCGGCCCAGTCGAGCGCGGCGAGGCTTTCACGGGATCCATCGACGCCGACGGTGACAGTGCGTGACATGAACGCCTCCTGGAGGGCACGGGGTCGGGCTTGCCCCTCCACAGTGGCTCCCCGCAACCACGCCGCAGAGGGGCCACAGGTCCCTGTCGCGGGACCTGTAGGCCCGCGGGGCCGCGTACGGCCGGCGGCGGGCACGAGTCGTGGCCGAACGGCCGGGACGGAGGGCCGTGCGGCCCTCGACCGGCAGCGCCTGCCTCCCTGATGCTGGGGAAGCGAAGAAAGCAGGGCGGCGCTCGGGCAGCCCTCGGGCGGCCTCGGGCGGCCCTCAGTCAGCCCTCACATCCGGCCGAGGCGCTCGCTCTGATCGTGCTGGGCGGCCAGTGCCTGGGTGGCGATGACGGCGGCCTGCACCCGCCGTTCGACGCCCAGCTTGGCCAGCAGCCGGGAGATGTTGTTCTTGACCGTCTTCTCCGCCAGGTAGAGCCGCTTGCCGATCTCCCGGTTGGTCAGCCCTTCGCCGACCAGGGCGAGGATCTCGCGCTCCCGGTCCGTCAGGCCGGGCAGGCCCTGCGACTGCTCCTCCTGGGGAGCTCCACCGCGCAGCCGGGCCATCACGCGGGCCGTGGCGCCGGGGTCCAGCATGGACTGGCCGGAGCCGACCGTCCGCACGGCGTTGACCAGGTCGGTGCCGGTGATCTGCTTGAGGACGTAGCCGGACGCGCCGGCCATGATGGCGTCGAGCAGTGCTTCCTCGTCGTCGAACGACGTCAGCATCAGGCAGGCGAGGTCGGGCATGCGGGAGCGCAGCTCACGGCAGACGCTCACCCCGTCCCCGTCCGGCAGGCGCACGTCCAGGACGGCGACCTGCGGGCGCAGTGCGGGAACCCGGACCAGCGCCTGCTCGGCCGTGCCCGCCTCCCCGACCACGGTCAGGTCCGGCTCGGCGTCCAGGAGGTCGTGCACACCGCGGCGCACCACCTCGTGATCGTCGAGGAGGAAGACCCTGACCGGTTCCTTCTCGGTGAGGCCGCTGCTGTCCGTCATTGCACACTCCGTGTTCGCCGAAATTCCTACGCCGCAGGGGGTCCCCTGCATCGTGGCGCGTGAGCGGACCATCGGCCAGGGCCGGATGGCCCTCAAACACAGCCATACCCCGTCCGAACGCAGCCCTACCCCGTCACGGAGAGGGCCGTCACAGCCCGGGAGTGAGCGGCACCCGCCAGACGAGCCGGCTGCCGCCCCCGTCCGGGCGCTCGATCTTCAGGGTGCCGCCCAGGCTCCGGGCCCGTTCCTCGAGGTTGCTCAGGCCGCTGCGCCTGCCCTCGGCGGGGATGCCCCGGCCGTTGTCCGTCACGGTGAGGATGACCTCGTCGCCGGTGGCCTGCAGGGAGACCTCGACCCGCGTCGCCCGGGCGTGGCGGGCGGCGTTGCTCAGCATTTCGGTGAGGGCCGCCATGACGTGCTCGCCGACCTGCGCCGGAACGTCGGTGTCGAGGAGCCCTTCCATGCTCAGGCGCGGCGGGAAACCGAGCGTGGTCGCCGTCTCACCCACCGCGCGGGCCACGTGTGCCCGCAGACTCGGGGCTGTGCCCTCCTCACGCGCACGGAGGCCGAAAATCGTCGAGCGGATGATCTTGATGGTTTCGTCGAGGTCGCCCACGGCGCGCGAGATGCGTTCGGCGGCGCTCTCGTTCTGTACGAGCCGTGCGGCGCTCTGCAGGGTCATCCCCGTCGCGAACAACCGCTGGATCGCCAGGTCGTGCAGGTCCCGGGCGATCCGGTCGCGGTCCTCCAGGAGCGCGAGCTGCTCGGCGTCGTTGCGGCGTTCGGCCAGCTCCAGGGCGAGCGCGGCCTGCCCGGCGAAGGCCAGCAGCGGCTCCAGTTCCCCTTCGGTGAAGACGGGCTCGCCCTGGCGCCGGGCCAGCAGGAGGACGCCCCGGGTGTCCTTGGCGGCAGTGCCCAGGCAGACGGCGACCGCGGGCCCCAGGCCGTCGAAGACTCGGGAGCCGGAGGTGTACCGGTCGTCCTCCGCGAGGCCGGCCGTGGTCACGGGGGCACCGGCCTTGTAGGCGGCGCCGCAGAGGGAGCCCTCGACCGGGACCACGAGGCCGCGCCGGGTGTCACCGTCCGCCCCGCAGGCCAGTTCGACGATGAGGTCGTCGGTCCCGTCGACGGGCACGGACACGTCGGCGATCACCGCGCCGGTGATCTCCTCGGCGCGGCGCGCGATGAGCTCCAGGACCTCCAGGCGCGGGCTGCCGGAGAGCAGGCTGTTGGTGATCTCGGCGTTCGCCTGCAGCCATCGCTGCTGGCGCTGCGAGGCCTCGTAGAGCCGGGCGTTGTCGATGGCCACGCCGGCCGCGACGGACAGCGTGGAGATCACCGATTCGTCCTCGGCGTCGAATTCCTGGCCGCCGTGCTTGTCGGTCAGGTAGAGGTTGCCGAACACCTCGTCCCGTACGCGGATCGGCACGCCCAGGAACGTCCGCATGGGCGGATGGTGGGGAGGAAATCCGTACGACGCCTCGTCCGCGGTCAGGTCGGCGAGCCTCAGCGGCTCGGGGTTGCGGATGAGCTTTCCGAGGATCCCGTGTCCCGCGGGCAGCGGGCCGACCTTGGCGATCTCCTCGTCCGTCAGCCCGTACGTGAGGAACTTCGACAGGGTCCGGCCGTCGGGGCCGATGACCCCGAGCGCTCCGTACTGTGCGTCGACCAGCAGGGCGGCGGCTTCCACGATGCGCCGCAGCACCTGGGAGAGGTCGAGCTCACGCCCCACCGAGACGACCGCCTCCAGCAGGCTGTGCACCCGGTCCCGGGTGCCGCGGGCCGCGTTGATGCGCGCCTGCAGCTCCTCCAGCAGCTCGTCGAGCCGCATCTGAGGCATCCGCGACAACGGCTCCTCGACCCCCACTACGCGCTCCCGACCTCGATCACCTGCCCGTACACGAACAGGGTATCGGTCCGCGCGGGTGGTCCTGCGGTCGGCCGGGAGGCCGGTGGCCGGGGCCCGATGGTCTGCGAATCGGCCCTTTACGGGCCGAACGGCCCATCGTATGGGTCCTGACCGGTTCTGTCCCCCGCCGGTGCCCGGCACCAGGCTGGAAGCACCGCCGACGTGCGCCGGCGTGGCCACGTACGAGGCCCTGAAGGTCGCCGGGGTCGGCGGTCGCTGTCGGCGGCTGCCGGAAACCTGCGAAACGATGGGAGATGCGCACCGTGGTCAAGAACCGGACTGTGGGCGAAGTGATGACAGGCGAGGTGGTCCGGGCACGCCCGGACACCTCCTTCAAGGAACTGGTCCGCATGCTCACCGCGCATCGGATCAGCGGCCTGCCGGTGGTGGACGACGACGACAAGGTCATGGGCGTGGTCTCCCAGACGGACCTCACCAGGCGCCAGGCCGGCCGCGGCCGGGAAGGATCGGTTCCGCGCCGGATGCTGCGGACCCTGAAGCGGCTGGCCGACGCCCGCTCCACCGCGGCACCCGCCCTGACGGCCGGCGAGCTGATGACCAGCCCCGCCGTCACGGTGCACCCCGAGCAGCGCGTCGTCGACGCCGCGCGCACCATGGAGCGCCGCCACATCGACCGGCTGCCCGTGGTGGACGAGGAGGACCGCCTCATCGGCATCACCACGCGACGTGATCTTCTGCGCGTCTTCCTGAGGACGGACGAAGACATCCGCGCGGACGTCGCCGTCGCCGTGTCCGCCCGGGCAACGGCCACCCAGGCGCCCGCCGCCCACCGCATCGACGGGCTCCACATCGACGTCCGGGACGGGATGGTCACGATGGCCGGTTCGCCCGGGCCGGAGGTCGACACGCGGGCGGTGATCCGGGCCGCATGGCGGGTGGACGGCGTGGTCGGTGTGGTGAACCGGCTCACGGCCGCCCGCGAGAGCGATCGCTCGGCGCAGGGCGGCATACCGCGACTGTCCTGACGTTCGCTCAGTTCGCCGCCCCGCGAACGCGGGTCGCAGGACGAACGGCCTTGACCGGGCCGCCCGTAAGTCCCGGCTCCGCGGCTGACGGAGGTACCGGTGGAGCTGTCGCCGGGGTCCGGACGGCCCTGCCCGGGATCGGTCGCCGGCGGACAGGCTGGGAGCGACCAAGGAGGAGTACTCATGAGCGGTCTCAAGACCAGCCAGGCAGTCGACGTCCAGGTCCGCACCCGAGGGCAGGTACCCCATGGCGCGGGCTTCTACGCCCAGGAGAAGGTGCTCGCGGCGGTCGGCCACGTGGGCGAACCGGTGCTGGCCGTCCAGGTGAAGCTCACGCAGGCCGTCAACACCTCGACGCACCGTCCGGCCACGGCCCAGGCCGTGGTGAACGTCAACGGCCGGCCGGTACGGGCCCACGTGGCCGCGAGCACGATGTTCGAAGCGGTGGACCTCCTGCAGGAGCGCCTGACCGCCCGGCTCGCCCGGGCCCGGCGGCACGGGCAGCGCGGCAGCGGCCCGAACGCCCAGGCGTGGTGGGACGGCCCGGGCCACGAACACCGCCCGCACCGTCACCACCTGCCGGCCGAGGAGCGCCGCGTCGTGCGGCGCAAGTCCTTCAGCCTGGCCCGCCAGACGCCCGAGGACGCCCTGATCGACCTGGAGGCCATGGACCGCGACTTCTGGGTCTTCACGGACCTGGTCTCCGGTCACGACAGCGTCATCTACCGCGAGGTCCGCACCGGCCGGCACCGTATGGCATCGCTGGGACCGCTGGGTCAGGAACGGGAGATCGACGGCGTGCTCGGCGTGAGCACGGTTCCCGTGCCCAAGAGCACCGTGGCCGAGGCCGTTTCGCGGCTGGAGCACACCGGGTTGCCCTTCGTCTTCTTCAACGACGAGGCCACCGGCCGGGGCAGCGTCCTCTACCACCGCTACGACGGCCACTACGGGCTGATCACTCCGTCCCGGTAGCCCGCTCCTGGCGGTACCGCCCGCCACCGCCCGCCCGTCCGAAGCCTTTCGCCCGGAGGAAACCATGTCACGTACCGTCATAGCAGCCGTGGACGGCTCGGCCGAGTCGCCGGCAGCCGCAGAGTGGGCCGCCCGCGAGGCGCGGCTGCGCCGCCTGCCCCTGCACATCCTGCACGTCTGGCAGGAGTGGTCGCCGGCTCTCGCCCACGCACCGTTCACCGGCGTGGACACCGCGCCCGGCCAGGCGACGACCGCCGCGCAGCACTGGGCCGAGCGTGTCCCGCGTGAGCTGGCCGACCGGCTGCGGGTGGGACACCCCGGCCTGGACATCACCGTGGAGGTGGTGTTCGGCCGTCCCGCCGAGGTCTTGCTGGAGGCGGCCGAGAAGGCGGACGTCCTGGTCGTGGGTTCGCGAGGGCTGGGTGCCGTGGCCGGTTTCCTGGCCGGGTCGGTCTCGTTGTCCGTCATCGCGCACGCGGAGCGCCCGGTCGTCGTCGTACGGGCCGGGGAACGGGCCGAGGACGAACTGCGGCGCGGTCCCGGCGTCGGCGAGGGCCGGCAGGAGCAGTGCCCCGACGTGGTGCTCGGCCTCGATCTGGCCCGGCCGTGCGACGAGCTGATCGCGTACGCGTTCGAGGCCGCCGACGCCCGCTCGGCCGCCCTGCGGGTCGTCCACGGCTGGAGCGTGCCGAGGGTCGCGGGATACGACCCCGAGGACGTCGACCCCGGCCACGGTGTCGCGCTGGGGCTGCGTGAGGCAGGCGCCCTCACCGATGCACTGCGGCCGTGGCGGGGGAAGTTCCCCCGGGTCGAGGTCAAGGAGCAGTCCATGGTGGGCCGGCCCGCGGACCACCTGGTGGAAGCCTCGCAGGACGCCGGCCTGCTGGTCGTGGGCCGGCGCATACGCCGGGCAGCGGTCGGAGCCCACATCGGCCCGGTCACCCACGCGGTGCTCCACCACGCCACGACACCCGTGGCGGTCGTCCCGCACCTCTGACCGGCGCGGCCCGCACCGTGAAGGGCGCGACGGTGGCCGGCCGGCCACCGTCGCGCCCTTCACGTACCGGTTCAGCCCAGGGCCGCACCGAGGGCGAGGAATCCGGCGACGGCCACCAGCAGGGCGCCCATCAGCGGTGCCATGAAGCGCAGGTACTGGTCGTAGCGGACCTTGGCCAGGGCGAGGCCGCCCATGACGACCGCCGAGGTGGGCGTGACGAGGTTCACCCAGCCGGAAGCCGACTGGTACGCGGTCACCACCAGGGCCCGGCTCACTCCGGCGAAGTCGCCCAGTGGAGCGAGGATGGGCATGGCGAGGGCCGCGTGGCCGGACGAGGAAGGGACGAAGAAGGCCAGCGGGAGGTTCACCACGAACATCAGGACGGCGAACACGCCGGAGGACGTGCCGTCCACCGCACGCTGCAGGGCGTCGAGGATGGTGTCGGTGACACTGGCGTTGTTCATGACGACCGTGACTCCCCGGGCCAGCATGACGATCATCGCTGCTCCGACGAAGTCGCCCGCCCCGGCGGTGACGGCGTTCGCCGTCCCCTTCTCCCCCAGGCCGCCGACCAGCCCGACGGCGACCGCCGCGACGATGAACAGGGCGGCGAGTTCGGGGAAGTACCAGCCGAGCGTGGGCAGGAAGGTGACGTGCAGATCGGCCCAGGGGACCACGGCGAAGATCATGAAGAGGAAGGTGGCCGCGAAGAGGCACAGGACGGTGCGCTGACGACGCGTGAGCTTCTCCGCGTCGCGGCCCTCGTGCTTGATGCGGAGGTCGTCCTCGGTCAGTGGTGTCAGCGATCGGGAGGGGTCCTCGCTGATGCGGTGGGCGTAGCGCACGACGTACGCGGCCGCCAGAGCGGTCAGGGCGGCCCACATCACCAGCCGCAGGACGATGCCGTCTCCCGTGCCGATGCCGGCGCTGTCGGAGGCCACCCCGGTCGCGAAGGGGTTGACGGTGGAGGCGAGAGTGCCGACCCCGGCTCCCACCATGATGACGGTCGCGGCGACCATGCGGTCGAATCCCAGGCCCAGCATCAGGGGGATCATCAGCCCGTAGAAGCCGAGGGTCTCCTCGGCCATGCCGTACGTGGTCCCGCCCAGGGAGAAGACCGTCAGCAGGACGACGAGGAGAAGGGTCCGGTGGTCGTGCAGGCGCTGTGCGAGCCGCGCCACTCCGGCCGTGAGGGCCCCGGTGCGCATCGTGACGGTGATGAACGCGCCCACGGCGAGGATGAAGAGGAACACTCCGGCCGCGCCGGCGAAGGAGCCGGTCCCGCCGGGCGTGGTGAGGCCGGTCCCGGGGTCGGTGACGCCGTAGAGGCCGTTGACCGGGGCGAGGAACAGGTCCTTGAGACGGTCCCAGAAGCCGGTGGTCAGCTCTGTGGAGTGGTAGCTGCCCGGGACGGGGCTGCCGTCCTTCGTGTCGTAGCGGCCGGCCGGTATGACGAACGTCAGGGCCCAGACCGCCACGGTGACGGCGACCAGGACGGAGAAGGCGGACGGGAACCGAAGCCGCCGCCGCGGGCCGTCGGGCGCGCCGGAGTCCGGTCTCGCCCCGGTCGGCTGCGGGGATGCGGGTGCGCTGGGGAGGGTCATCTCGGGTCCTGTCGTCCGTCGTGGCCGGCTGCGCGGTAGCGGCCGTTGGGGGTGACGACGGTGCCGGTGGCACCGTCGAGGACGGCTCGGGCGTCTTCGAGCGCGCCGATGGCCGCCATACCGCCGGTGAGTTCGACGAACCGGCACACGGCGTCGACCTTGGGTCCCATGGATCCGGCGGGGAACTGCTGGGCCCGCAGGGCTGCGGGCGTGGTCTGTCCGACGGGCTCGGCGTCGGGGGTGCCGTAGCGGAGCGAGACGTGGGAGACGTCGGTGAGCAGCAGCAGGGCGTCGGCGTCGAGTGCCTCGGCCAGGAGGGCGGCGGTGAGGTCCTTGTCGACCACGGCTTCGACGCCGGTCAGCTGCCCGTGTTCGTCACGGATCACCGGTACGCCGCCGCCCCCGGCGCACACGGCGACCGCGCCCGAGTTCAGCAGGAGCCGGATCAGCCGGGTCTCCACGACGCGTTGCGGTCGGGGCGAGGGGACGACGCGCCGCCAGTGGTCGCCGTCCTGCCTGACGCTCCAGCCGCGTTCGGCGGCCAGTCGCTCCGCCTCGGTCCGGTCGTAGACGGGGCCCACGAACTTGGCGGGGTCGGCGAAGGCCGGGTCGGCGGCGGAGACGAGGGTCTGGTTCAGCAGGGCGCACACCTGCCGGTCGGGCAAGGCGTTCTGCAGGCTCTGCAGCAGCCAGTATCCGATCATGCCCTGGGTCTCCGCGCCGAGGACGTCGAAGGGATAGGGCGTGCTCAGGGAGTGGTCGGCGGCGCTCTGCAGGGCGAGGACCCCGACCTGGGGTCCGTTGCCGTGGGTGATGACGAGTTCGTGCTCGTGTGCGAGGGGGGCGAGGGCGGACACGGCGGCGCGCACGTTGGCGAGCTGCACGGCGGCGTCGGGCCGCTCCTTGCGGCGGAGCAGGGCGTTGCCGCCCAGTGCGACGACTACACGCATGGTGTTTCTCCGGGGGCGAGGGGATGCCGGCGCTCAGTCGCCGAGGGTGGCGACGAGGACCGCCTTGATGGTGTGGAGCCGGTTCTCGGCCTGGTCGAAGACGATGGAGTGCGCGGACTCGAAGACCTCGTCGGTGACTTCCAGCGCGGTCATGCCGGTCCGGGCCGCGATCTTGGCGCCGACCGTGGTGTCGCTGTTGTGGAAGGCCGGCAGACAGTGCATGAACTTGACCGCCGGGTTGCCCGTCGCCTCCAGGACCTTCGTGGTCACCTGGTACGGCTTGAGGAGGGCGATGCGCTCGTCCCACATCTCGGGCGGCTCACCCATGGAGAGCCACACGTCGGTGTAGACGAAGTCGACACCGGCCACGCCTTCGGCCACGTCCTCGGTCAGGGTGATCCGCGCGCCGCTGACGGCCGCCGCCCGGCGTGCCTGCTCGACGACGTCGGGGGCGTTGTGCAGGGAACGCGGGCCGACCATGCGTACGTCCATGCCGAGCATGGCCGCGGTGATCAGCAGGGAGTTGCCGACGTTGTTCCTGGCGTCGCCCAGGTAGGCGAAGGACACCTGGTCCAGGGGCTTGTCGGTGTGCTCCCACATGGTGAGCACGTCGGCGAGCGACTGGGTGGGGTGCCACTGGTCGGTCAGGCCGTTCCAGACCGGAACGCCGGCGTGCCGGGCCAGGTCCTCCACCAGGCGCTGGTCGCTGCCCCGGTACTCGATCCCGTCGTAGTAGCGGCCGAGGACGCGGGCGGTGTCCTTGATGGACTCCTTGTGGCCGAGCTGGGAGCCGGCCGGGTCGAGGTAGGTCACGTGCGCGCCCTGCTGGTGAGCGGCCACTTCGAAGGCGCACCGGGTCCTCGTCGAGGTCTTCTCGAAGATGACGGCGATGTTCTTGCCGCGCAGCCGCTGCTCCTCGCGCCCCTCGCGGCGGGCCGTCTTGACGGAGGCGGAGAGTTCCAGAAGGTGGCGGAACTCCTCGGGTGTGAAGTCGAGTTCCTTCAGGAACGGACGCTGGTGCAGGTCGTCGTGCATGGCTGGCTCCTTGACACGTACAGGGGGTGGGCGGCGGCGGACGGGTGATCGGGCGGTGGCGGTGCGGTGGGCGGTCAGGCGGCCTCGCGCTCGATGGGGCAGGTCATGCACCGCGGGCCGCCACGACCGCGGCCGAGTTCGCTGCCGCGCACGGTGATGACCTCGATCCCGCTCTTGCGCAGGTGGGTGTTGGTGGTCACGTTGCGCTCGTAGGCGACGACCACTCCGGGTTCCACGGCCAGCACGTTGCAGCCGTCGTCCCACTGCTCCCGCTCGGCGGACCGGAGGTCCTGGCTGGGGGTGAGGACGGTGATGGAGGGCAGGCCCAGGGCATCGGCGATGGCCTGGTCCGTGTGCTCGGGCGCGTGGTCGGTGACCTTCAGGCCCTCCCCGCCGGCGCCGGGTTCGATGGTGGAGGAGGCCAGCGCGCCGAGGCCGGCGTAGCGGGTGAACGTGTCCCCGCTAACCATGGTCATGACAGTGTCGAGGTGCATGAAGCTGCGGCTCTTCGGCAGGTTGACGGCCACGACCCGCCGGGCGGAGCCCGCCGCGAACATGCGCAGGGCGAGCTTCTCCACGGCCTGGGGGGTGGTGCGCTCGCTCATGCCGACGAGCACCGCGCCGTTGCCGATGACCAGGACGTCGCCGCCCTCGATGGTGGCGGGGTAGGCCTCCTGCCCGTCTGCCCACCGGTGGAACTCCTGCTTCTCGAACAGGGGGTGGTGCCGGTAGACGGCTTCGAAGTGGACCGTCTCACGGCGTCGCGCCGGCTTGTTCATCGGGTTGATGCTCACGC
This sequence comes from Streptomyces bambusae, assembly GCF_019400985.1. Lineage (GTDB taxonomy): Bacteria > Actinomycetota > Actinomycetes > Streptomycetales > Streptomycetaceae > Streptomyces > Streptomyces bambusae_A. Next base: position 5,772 of record NZ_WTFF01000005.1, on the reverse strand, counting down.
CGTCGTACACCCAGCACGAGGTGTCGCGGGTGAACAGGTGGTTGGGCAGGGGGGCGAGGAGGAAGTCGTCGGGCGCCATGGCGTGCAGTCGTACGCTCGGTATCGGGCCCGTGCGTTCGAGCAGTTCGGCCTTGGTGACGCCGCCGATGAGGCAGGAGGTCAGCGCGGCCGGCTCCAGGGAGTCGAAGTACGCGCGGAGCCGGTCGGTGCCGAGGACGCCGAACTCGCGCTCGTCGAAGACCCGGTCCAGGACGAGCTGCCGCGCATCGACGGCGTCCAGCGTCTCGGTGAGCAGGTCGGCCAGCAGGTGCACGCGCACTCCGCGGTCCCGCAGGACGTCGGCGAAGGCGTCGTGCTCCTCGCGGGCGCGCTTGGCCCACAGCACGTCGTCGAAGAGGAGGGCGTCCTTGTTGGTGGGTGTGAGGCGTTTCAGTTCGAGGTCGGGGCGGTGCAGGATGACCTGCTTCAGCCGACCGGTCTCGGAGTCGACGTGAAAGGACATGGGGTCCCCCGGAGGTGAGAAGGAAGGTGCCGAGGTGCGCCGAGCGGGCGTGGCACAGGAGGTGCTGCCGGCCGGGCGTCCGCTGGGGGGACGCCTCGGGGAGCACTTGAACTCTGTCACTCGCGTCCCCTCGGACCCGGCCGCAACGGTCCCTGGTGGCGGGCCGGTCGGCACCCCCTGCGACGGACCCGTTCGGTCGGCCCGCAGGGACCTTCGGCCCTGCGGACCGAAGGCCGGCCATCGGGCGCGGCGGGGCGGGCAGACCGGCCGACGGTCACCGCGTTCGGCGGGGCGGGGCAGACGGACCGTCAGACGTCTGCGTGGGGTACGACGGCGACGGGGGCCAGGCAGTGGTGCAGCACGGCGTGGGCGACGGCCCCCAAGTGCGCGCCGAGCGGTGAGCGGCGCGCCGAGCGGCCGACCACGACCAGCCCCGCGTCCTGTGCGGCGTCGACCAGTTCATGTGCCGGACGTCCCAGGGAGCACTGCGCGGTGACAGGGACGGCGGGGAACTTCCGTCGCCAGGGCTCGAGCACCTCGGCCAGGGCGGCCTCCTTGGCGGCGGCCACCTCCGCCGTCAGGTCGTGCCCCGCCGGGGTCGACTCGGCTCCGTGGAAGGGCGGCGGGCTCCAGCTGTGGACGGCCCGTACCGCGGCGCCGTGCCGGTCGGCGTGGGCGAGGGCGAAGGCCAGTACGGCGTCGCTCCCGCTGGTGAGGTCCACCCCGACGACGACCGTACCGGGCGGCTGCGGGGCGGCCGGCCCGCCCGGGGAGCCGGGGTCCTCCTTCGGCCCGCGGACGAACACGACCGGGCGCGGGGCATGTGCCGCGACGGCCAGGGAGACGGAGCCGAGGACGTACCCGGCGACGGTGCCCAGCCCCCGCGAGCCGATGACCAGCAGTTCGGATTCCGCCGCCGCCTCGCACAGCACCTCGACCGGGTCGCCGCAGACGTAGGAGGTCGCCACCTCCAGAGCGGGGTGGGCGGCGCGCACCTGGTCCGCGGCGCGGCGCGGGATCCAGTCGGACCTGCGGTCCTGCTCCGCGGGCGTGAGGGCGAGTGGACTGTGCACGTCCGGACGGATGTCCCACACATGGAGCAGCCTCAGCCCCGTCCCGCGGCGCGAGGCCTCGGCGGCGGCCCAGTGGACCGCCGCCATGCTGACTGCGGAACCGTCGAGACCGACGGTGAGTGTGCGGGACATGTGCGGACCTCCATGGCAGGGGGGCGGGTGTTGCCCTCAGCCTGCTGGGCGCGGGAGGTCCGACGCAGGGGCCGCTGGTCCCTCGCCGGGGGACCGAGCTGCCCTCAGGCGGTGGTGTCCCACATCTTCGTGAGCTCCTCGGCGGTGGTGATGTCGGCGACCAGGGCGAGTGAGTTGCGGACCAGCTGCGGCGTGTACGCGGCGGGCACCCCGGCGATCGCGTCCGCCGGGACCACCACCCGGTAGCCGAGGTTCACGGCGTCGAAGACGGTGTTCGGGATCGCCACGTTGGCCGAGACCCCGGTCACGACCAGGGTCCGGCAGCCGAGGTTGCGCAGCAGGGCGTCCAGGTCGGTGCCGGCCATGGGCGAGAGCCCGTGCAGCCGGCGTACCACCAGGTCCTCCTCGGCCACCTCGATGGGGGCGGCCACCTGCACCGCGGAGGTCCCGCTGAGCTGGCGCACCGGCAGCCGCCCGGCGGCCCGGAACAGCCGGGCGTTGCCGCTGGCCCCGCGCCCGTCCGGGCGCCGTTCGGCGACCGCGTGCAGCACCTGTACGCCGGCCCGGTGCGCGGCGGCGACCAGCTCGGCGACCCGCGCCAGCATCCCCGAGTCCCGGGCCGCCGCGGCGAGCTCGGGCAGCGCGCTCTCCTCGCCGACGACGCCGTTCTGGCACTCGACGGTGAGCAGCGCGGTGGTGGCGGGATCGAGCTGGAGCATGACTCCCCCTGGCGTGGCGGCGGAAGAGCGCCCATGATTCCTGACACACAGTCAGATGTGAAGGGGTGCGGGACGGATGGACGACACACAGCGGCGCGGCCGCCGGATCATGATGACGGACCAGGAGGTCGACGCCTTCCTGCGCGAACAGCGCACCTGCCGGGTCGCCACGGTCTCCCCCGACGGCCGCCCGCACGTGGGCGCACTGTGGTTCGCCTGGGACGGGACCTCCCTGTGGCTGTACTCCCTGACCCGCAGCCGCCGCTGGGCCGACCTGCGCAAGGACCCGCGGATCTCGGTCGTGGTCGACGCGGGCGAGTCCTACGGCGACCTGCGCGGCGTGGAGCTCTCCGGCACGGTGGCCTTCGTGGGCGAGGCCCCGCGCACCGGCGAGCCGTGCACGGAACTGGCCGAGGCGGAGCGCATCTTCCCGGTGAAGAACTTCGGCGTCGCGCAGATGCCGCACGACGGGCGCCACGCCTGGCTGCGGCTGACCCCGGACGCGGTCGTCTCCTGGGACTTCCGCAAGCTCTGAGCGATGCCGGGCCCTGCGCAACCGCACGCTCCTTCGGTGCCTCCGGCTTGCACGCCCCGGCTTGCACGCCCCTGCCGGGGCGCACCCGGCTCAGCAGGCGCCGTCGGCGGCCTGGGCGGCGGCGGCCTGCAGGGCTGCCACGCCCGCCCGGACCGACGGGCGCCGGGCCGCGTCCGTGCGCCAGACCGCGTACACGTGCCGGCGCACGGACTCGCACACGGGCAGCAGCCGGACCCCGGCCGGCACCGGGCCGCGGCCGAGCCGGGGCGTCACGCAGACGCCGAGCCCCGCCTCGACGAAGGCGAGTTGGGTGTGATGCTCCTCGGCGATGTGCGCGATGCGCGGTTCCACGCCGAGGCCGCGCAGGGTGAAGACGAGCCACTCGTGGCAGAACTGCCCCTCGTTCCAGGAGATCCACTCGTCGTCGGCGAAGTCGGCGAGCGAGATGCCGGCCCGGTCCGCGAGCGGGTGGTCCGCCGGGACGGCGATGTCGGCGGCGTCGTCGAGCAGGTGCACGCGGTCGAGTTCGGCGGGCACCGGCATGCGCTTGTTGTGCCAGTCGATGGCCAGGGCGAGGTCGAGGTCCCCGCGGACCACCGCGGCCATGCTCTCCTCCGGCTCCAGCTCGCGCACCCGGGGCCGCAGCTCCGGATGATCGGCGCACAGCGCGGTCAGGGCGGCGGGCAGCAGGCCCCGCATCGCCGTCGGGAAGGCGCCGATGCGCAGCTCCCCCACGGCGCGGCCGCGCTGGGCCTCGACGTCGGCCTGGGCGAGCTCGACCTGGGAGATGATCCGGGCCGCGTGGTCGGCGAGCAGCCGGCCCGCATCGGTCAGCCGCACCCCGCGCCCGTTCTTCGCGAGCAGCGGCTGGCCCACCTCACGTTCGAGCTTGGCCATCTGCTGGGAGACGGCCGAGGTGGTGACGTGGAGTCCGTCGGCCGCACCGCTGACCGATCCGTGGCGGGCGAGGGCGTCGAGGGTACGCAGGCGCTCCAGGTTCAACATGTAAGCAATGCTACGCCGTCACCCCAAAGAAATCTCGCTTGTCCTACGAGATCGCGCCCGCGAGAGTGGCTCCATGAGCGCACCGACCACCCTGCCGAGCAGCCCGCCCGCATCCACCACCGGCCCGCACTCCGCCTCCCCCACCACGCGCCGCCCCCTGCGCGGCGCCGTCGCCCGCGCCTCGGCCGACTGGCGGCTGCGCTTCGCCGTCCTCTCCCTGGTCTGGGGCTTCAGCTTCCTGCTGATCAAGGTCGGCACGACCGCCTACGCGCCCTTCCAGGTCGCCCTCGGCCGGGTCTTCTGCGGCGCCCTCGCCCTGGTGGCCGTACTGATGCTGCGCCGCGAGCCCCTCCCCAGCGGCGCGCGCACCTGGTTCCACCTGGGGGTGGCCGCGCTCCTGCTCAACACCGCGCCGTTCTCGCTCTTCGCGTACGCCGAGCTGACCATCCCCTCCAGCCTGGCCGGCATCTGCAACGCCACCTCGCCGCTGTGGGGCATGGCGCTGTCCCTTGTCGCCCTCTCCGAGGACCGGCCGACCCGCCGCCGCGTCGCCGGACTGGGACTGGGCTTCCTCGGGGTGCTCACCGTGCTCGGTGCCTGGCAGGGCTTCTCCGGCGTCGACGCCAAGGGCACGGCGATGGCCCTGCTGGCGTCGCTGTGCTACCCGATCGGCTGGATCTACGTCCGGCGCACGCTGGCCTCGGCCGGCAGCTCCGCGATCGCCCTGACGGGCGGCCAGTTGCTGCTGTCCACGGTCCAGCTGGGCGTGCTCGCCGCGCTCTTCTCCCCGGCCCCCGCCGGCTTCCCGCTCTGGCCCACCCTCTCGGTGGTCGCCCTGGGCGCCCTGGGCACGGGGCTGGCGCTGCAGATGCAGTACGGCCTGGTCGCCGAGGTCGGCCCGACCACCGCGCAGATGGTCACGTACTTCATCCCGGTGATCGCCACCACGGCGGGCGTGCTGGTCCTCGGCGAGCAACTGCACTGGAACACCCCGGTCGGCGCACTGGTGGTGCTCGCGGGGGCGGCCCTCACCCAGAGCCGCTCCCGCACGCCCCGCACGCCCCGGGCGACCGGCGCGGCCCCTGCCGGTCAGTCGTAGCGCACCCCGGCTCCCGGCCGCGCGGCGGCCGCGACGGCTTCGGCTAGCGGCTCGACGTCCGCGGCCGTCAGCGGCGAGACGGTGATCCGCACGGCCGGCCCGGTCTCCACCCGGAAGCGCACACCGGGCGCGACCGCCCAGCCGGCCTGGACCAGCCGGGTCACCGCACTGGTCTCGTCGGCCACCGGGACCCAGACGTTCATCCCGCTCCGCCCGTACGCGGTGACCCCCCGCCGCGCCAGCGCCCCGAGCAGGGCCTCGCGCCGCTCCCGGTACGAGCGCGCCACGGCGGCCGGGTCCACCGCGGCCGAGCTCCACAGGTCCGCGACCGCGTACTGGAGCAGCCGGCTGACCCAGCCGGGGCCGAGCCGCTGGCGGCCCCGGACCCGGTCCAGGGTGACCGGGTCGCCGGTCAGCACGGCCAGGCGCAGGTCCGGCCCGTAGGCCTTGGCGCAGGAGCGTACGAAGGCCCAGTGGGGGGTGACCCCGGCCAGCGGGTGCAGCGGCTGGTCGACGATGGCGTGGCCGTGGTCGTCCTCGACGACCAGGGTCCCGGGGTGGCGGGCGAGTACCTCGCGCAGTTCGGCCGCGCGCCCGGCGCCCAGCGCCGCCCCGGTCGGGTTCTGCGCGCGGCAGGTGACGACGATCGCGCGGGCCCCGTCCGCCAGCGCCCGGGCCACGCTCGCGGGCAGCGGCCCGTCCTGGTC
>NZ_WTFF01000499.1 GCF_019400985.1 Streptomyces bambusae | reverse complement strand
CGGGGGCCGGGGGGCGGGCGCGGGGGGGGCGGGGCCCCGCGGCGGGCCTTTCCCCCCCCCCCCCCCCTGCCGAAACCGGCCCCCCGCCCGGCCCGTCCCCGGGGCCCCCCCCGATCCCCCTTGCGGGCCCCCCCCCCGGCCCCCGCGCCTCAACCGCGGGGGGGGTGGAAAATTCCCAGCCCCGCCGGCGGTTGAGGCGCAGGGGGGTGCCGGGGGCTACTTCTGGCGTTTGGGGCGGCGGGCGGCTGGGTTGCCTGTGCGGGTGCTGCGGCGGCGGGCGTGGTCGGCGAGGGCGCGTTCGTACTCGGTGCGGTGGAGCTTCTCGCCGGGGGCCTCGCTCAGCGTGCGCAGGAAGTACGCGATGAGGGAGCCGATGAAACCGATCGCCTTGAGGCCCTTGAGGGCGGCCTCGTCGCTGGACGGCGCCGGGCGGCGGCTGAAGGACTCCCAGGTCTTGATGAACGCGATGGCGCTGCACACGCCGAAGAGGACGACGACGGAGACGTTGAGAAGGGTGCCGACGTTGCCGATCTCCATGCCCTCGTAGGCGAAGCGCAGCAGGTAGGCGCCGGAGAAGGCGCCGAGGATCGAGCCGAGGGCCAGGCCGGCGCGGCGCAGGGCGTAACCGCCGTCGTGGTGGACCCAGGTGGTGCCGTAGAAACGGATGGGCTCGGGCTGCGGTCCGGTGGGGGCCTCGGACCGGGGGCCGGCGGGGGGCTGCTCTCGCTGCTCGTCGCTCACATCAGCGATTATCGCCCCCGGCTCCCGCCGGGAGGCGCCCCACCGCCGGGTGCGTCCGGGTCAGGCGCAGCCCGTGGCGACGTAGCCGTCGCTGCCGGTCTGGACGTAGGCGTCGGAGACGAACTGGCCGTTGCCGATGCAGTCCCAGATGTCGGTCGTGCCGTACGGGCCCGAGACCGTGGTCCCGTCGCACTGGCAGCGGATGGTCACGTAGGCCCCGTACGGCAGGGTCTTGATGACGGAGTAGTTGGTGCCGGGGCCGCTGCGCACGTTGACGCGGTAGCCGGGTGCGACCGGGAACGTCAGGTACCCGGAATCCGCGGTTCCGGCCGCCGTCAGCTCCTCGGCGGTCGCGTTCGACTCGTTCTCCACAGACATACGAAAATCTCCCCCCTGGGCGTTGCGCTCCGCAACTCGCGCAGGGTAGCAGGACCTTGGAGAATCGCCGGCCGGATCCACTAGGCTCCCGCGGGGGTGGTACGCGATGCGAGCGCAGCGCGCGGATTGCGCGGATTTCCCGGAGTACGCCGGGCAGTACCGGCTGGAATCCGTGCTCGGCTCCGGCGGCATGGGCGTCGTCCATCTGGCCACCTCCGGTTCGGGGCTGAAGCTCGCCGTCAAGATCGTGCACTCCGAGCACGCCGTGGACCCGGAGTTCCGGGCCCGCTTCCGGCAGGAGATCGCCGCCGCCCGGCTGGTCAGCGGGGCGTTCACCGCGCCCGTCGTGGACGCCGACGCGGATGCCGAACGGCCGTGGATGGCCACCCTGTTCATCGACGCGCCGACCCTCGCCCAGCGGGTACGGGAGCGGGTGCTGGACTCGGGCGAGCTGGGGCGGCTCGGCGCGGGGCTGGCCGAGGCGCTGCGGGACATCCACCGGGCGGGCGTGGTGCACCGCGACCTGAAGCCGAGCAACGTGCTGATGGCACCGGACGGGGTGCGGGTCATCGACTTCGGGATCTCGCGCCCGTACGACAGCGACCTGCGGACGGAGACCGGGAAGCTGATCGGCACGCCGCCGTTCATGGCGCCCGAGCAGTTCCAGCGGCCGCGTGAGGTGGGGCCGGCGGCGGACGTGTTCGCGCTGGGGGCCGTGCTGGTGCACGCGGCGACGGGGCGGGGGCCGTTCGACTCCGACAGCCCGTACCTGGTCGCGTACCAGGTGGTGCACCACGAGCCGGACCTGGCCGGGGTGCCGGCGGAGCTGGCGCCGATCGTGGCGCGGTGCCTGGCGAAGGAGCCGGAGGAGCGACCGACGGCCGACCAGCTGATCACGGCGATGCGGACGCTGGCGTATCCGGCGGCCGGGGAGGACACCCGGGCGTTCATACCGCAGCCGCGCCGGCCGGTGTCGGCGGTTGTGGGTGCGGTGGGGGCGGGGGCTGGGGCGGGGGCGGGGATTGGCCGGGCTGGGGCGGGGCAGGGCTTCGGGGGGTCGGCCCCGGCCGAGAAGCCTTGGTCCCGCCGAGGAACCGCAGCCCGGAAGCCCTGGTCCCGCCGGGTGCTCACTGCTTGCGCAGGGACCAGCCTCGGCCGCGCAGTTCCGCGGTGAGCACCGGGGCCGATCGGGGCTCGACCATCAGCTGGACGAGGCCCGCCTGCTGGCCCGTGGCATGCTCGATGCGGACGTCCTCGATGTTGACCCCGGCGTGGCCGGCGTCCGCGAAGATCCGGGCCAGCTCGCCCGGCTGGTCGCTGATGAAGACGGCGACCGTCTCGTACGAGGTCGGAGCGGCCCCGTGCTTGCCCGGCACCCGGTCCCGGCCGGCGTTGCCCCGGCGCAGGACGTCCTCGATGCCCTTGGTGCCGCGGCGCCGCTCGGCCTCGTCGCCGGACTGCAGGCCGCGCAGCGCCTGCACCGTCTCTTCCAGGTCGGCGGCGATGCCGGACAGCACGTCGGCGACCGGGCCGGGGTTCGCGGAGAGGATCTCGACCCACATCCGGGGATCGGAGGCGGCGATCCGGGTGACGTCCCGGATGCCCTGCCCGCACAGCCGTACGGCCGACTCCTCGGCCTCCTCCAGTCGGGCCGCGACCATGCTGGAGACGAGCTGCGGGGTGTGCGAGACCAGTGCGACCGCCCGGTCGTGGGCGTCGGCGTCCATGACCACGGGAACCGCGCGGCACAGCGCGACCAGCTCCAGCGCCAGGTTGAGTACCTCGTGGTCGGTCTCACGGGTCGGGCTCAGGACCCAGGGCCGGCCCTCGAAGAGGTCGGCGGTCGCGGCGAGGGGCCCGGAGCTCTCCTTGCCCGCCATCGGGTGCGTCCCGATGTACGCGCCGACGTCCACGCCTAGGGCCTCCAGCTCACGCCGCGGTCCGCCCTTGACGCTGGCCACGTCGACGTAGGCGCGGGCCAGGCCCCGGCCGATCGCGTCGGCCAGCGCGGCGGCCACGTGGGCCGGCGGCACGGCGATGATCGCGAGGTCCACCTGGCCCTCGGGGGCCTCGTACGTGCCGGCGCCGAGCGATGCGGCGGTACGGGCCGCGGCGGGGTCGTTGTCGTGCAGGTGCACGGTGACCCCGCGGCCGGCCAGCGCGAGCGCCGCGGACGTACCGATCAGGCCGGTTCCGATGACTACGGCGGTTCTCACTGGGGGGTCCTCGGGGATGCGGGGAGGGGGAGGGGGGGGGGGTGGGTCGTTTACGAATCTCCGGACACAAGAGACAGAGGGGGGTCTCGTACGTAGTCTTTTGCTTGGAATAAATACAACACAGCATCACAAAGTAGCTGTAAG
>NZ_WTFF01000498.1 GCF_019400985.1 Streptomyces bambusae | reverse complement strand
GCGGGGAGCCGCCGCGGCTGCCGGGCGGCCGGCGGCCGTACGTACGCCAGGCCGTGCCGGCCCGCCCGGCGCAGGTGTCGTACGACGCGGAGAGCGAGACCCTGCACCTGGGCCCGGGGGCGGTCGCGCCGGTGCCGGCGGGGGCCTGGGAGTACGAGGTGGCAGGGGTCCGCGTGGTGGAGCGGTGGTTCGCCGCGCGGACCGCGCACCGGGAGGCGGCGGCGCGGGGAGCGGACGGACCGGAAGCGGACGGACCGGAAGCGGACGGACCGGAAGCGGGCGGGCTCGAAGCGCTCGGCCCCGCCGAGTGGCCGCAGGCGTGGACCTCGGAGCTGCTGGCCCTGCTCACCACGCTCGCGCTGCTGGCCGATCTGGAGCCGGAGCGGGCCGCGCTCGACGTCGGCCCACCGCTGCCGGCCGCCGAGCTGCGCTCGGCCGGGGTGCTGCCGCCGCCGTCCTGGTCCCGGCGCCCGGCGTCGGTCCTGGACCACCACGAGGAGGGCCCGGGCGGCCAGTTCGCCCTCCTCTGAGCACCGCGCTCGGCCACCTCCCGGAGCCCGCGGGCGGGGGGCACGAGGTGACCACGGGATGACAGGACCCGCCCTCAGCCGATAGGCATCGGTGTCATGGAACAGATGCCCGAACAGCCTGAGCCGCCCGAGCAGCCCGAGCCGCCCGAGCCGCCCTCCGAGCCCCTCCCCCTGGACGGCATCACCGTCGTCGCCGTCGAGCAGGCCGTGTCCGCGCCCTTCGCCACCCGCCAGCTCGCCGACCTCGGCGCCCGCGTCGTCAAGGTCGAGCGGCCCGACGGCGGCGACTTCGCGCGCGGCTACGACACCGCCGCCCGCGGTCTGGCCTCGCACTTCGTCTGGGCCAACCGCGGCAAGGAGTCGGTCGCGCTCGACCTGAAGGACCCGCGCGGCCGGGAGGTCCTGCACGGGCTGCTGGCCGGGGCGGACGTGTTCGTCCAGAACCTCGCCCAGGGCGCGGCCGCCCGCCTCGGCCTGGACGCGGCGACGCTGTGCGCGCGGTACGGGCGGCTGGTCGCGGTGGACATCTCCGGGTACGGGCCGGACGGGCCGTACGCGCACAAGCGCGCCTACGACATGCTCGTGCAGTGCGAGGCCGGCCTGGTCTCGGTGACCGGCACGCCGGAGCGGCCGGTCAAGGCCGGCATCCCGGCGGCCGACATCGCGGCCGCCATGTACGCGTTCTCCGGCGTCCTCGCCGCGCTGCTGCGGCGCGGGACGACCGGGCGCGGGGGCCCGGTGGAGGTCTCCATGCTCGACGCCCTCGCCGAGTGGATGGGGCATCCGCTGCACCACACGATGCACGGCGGCGAGCAGCCCGAGCGGACGGGCCTGGCGCACGCGGTGATCGCGCCCTACGACGCGTACGGGACGGCGGACGGGGACCAGGTGCTGCTGTCGGTGCAGAACGACCGGGAATGGCGCCGGCTCGCACAACAGGTCCTGGAGCGGCCAGAGTTGGCCGACGATCCGGCGTACGCCACGAACGCGGCGCGGACCGCGAACCGGGAGCGGACCGATGCGGCGGTGGCCGACGCGCTGGGCCGGCTCGGGGCGGCCGAGGCGCTCGCCCGGCTGGAGGCGGCCGGGATCGCCTGCGCGCGGCTGAACTCGGTGGCACAGCTGGCCGGGCACCCCCAGCTGGCGGCGCGGGACCGCTGGCGCGAGGTGGCGTCGCCGGCGGGCCCGCTGCGGGCACTGCTGCCGCCGGTCGTCCTGCCGGGCGGTGCGCCGCCGCGGATGGGTGCGGTGCCCGCGCTCGGCGAACACACCGACGCCGTACTGCGCGCCCTGGGGATGACGGGCGCGCAGATCTCGGCACTGCGCCGGGACGGTGTGATCGCCTGAGAGAGCCGGGGTCGGGTCGGGGACGGGTGGTGGGACCGGTCGGGACCGGTCGGGACTGGTCGGGACTAGTGGCGGCGGCTGCCGAAGAGCGTGCGCCGCAGCCGGCGCAGCGGGGCGAAGAGCGAGACGCGCGCGCTCCGGCTCCGCTGGACGTGCGTGTGGTCGCGGGACGTGAGCTCGCGCATCAGCAGGGTCGCCTCGGCGGCCTCGCGCTGCGGGACGGCGGGTCCGCCCAGCACGGCGAGGTGGCGGTCGAGGCGCGTACTGACCGCGCTGCTGCCGCAGGTGATGGCAGGCACGCGGGGCGGCCTGCTGCGCATTGCTATCTGTTCCATGATCTCTCCCCACCCGTACGAGGGCACCCGGCCCGGGCAGGGTAACCCTATCGCCCCGGCAACGCAGTCGGGTATCCCGGGCGTGTGAATTACCCCTATCCGTACGGGGAGTTGACGGTTACTCAGCGGAGTCAACCGTCACTCTCCGCACAGATGGGGCGGATTGGGGAGGAACGGCGACGGAACGACACGACAGAACCACAACGGAAGCCTCGCGACCGGGGACAGAACGGGCGCTCCGGCGGTAACGTGGAGTGATCACCCTGTGACGCGGATGGGGGCGCTCGTGAGCGAGGAGCCGGGGCGTGTCGTGGCGGGTCGGTACCGGCTGCTGGGCCCGTTGGGCCGCGGCGGCATGGGCATGGTCTGGCGGGCCCGGGACGAGGTGCTGGGCCGCGAGGTCGCGGTGAAGGAGGTGCGGGCCCCCGACGGACTGGACGCCGACGAGGTCCGCCGAATGTACGCCCGGCTGGAGCGCGAGGCCTGGGCGGCCGCCCGGATCTCGCACCGCGGGGTGGTCACCGTCTACGACGTGGCCACCGAGGAGGGCCGGCCCTGGATCGTCATGGAGCTGGTCCGCGGGCTGTCGCTGGCCGAGGTGCTCGCGGCCGACGGACCGATGGCGCCGCGGCAGGCGGCGGCCGTCGGCCGGCAGGTGCTGGACGCGCTGCGCTCCGCGCACGCGGCGGGGGTGCTGCACCGGGACGTGAAGCCCGGGAACGTGCTGATCGGCAACGACGGCAGGGTGGTGCTCAGCGACTTCGGCATCGCCCGGCTGGAGGGCAGCCCGGCACTCACCCTGACCGGCGAGGTGATCGGCTCGCCGGAGTTCCTCGCCCCGGAGTGCGCGCTGGGCCGGCCGCCCAGCGCGCAGTCGGACCTGTGGTCGCTGGGGGTGCTGCTGTACGCGGCGGTCGAGGGGGTCTCGCCGTTCCGTCAGGACACCCCGCTGTCCACGCTCCGGGCCGTGGTCGACGAGGAGTTGCCCCCGCCGCGCCGGGCGGGTCCGCTGGCTCCCGTACTGGAGGGGCTACTGCACAAGGACCCCGCCCGGCGGCTGCCGGCGGTGGAGGTGGAACGGCTGCTGCGACTGGTGGCCGCGGGCGGCGGCGCGCCGGGCCCCGGCGGGGCCGCGGCCGGGCCGGGGGCCACGGTCCGTACGCTGTCGCTTTTACACAACTGGCGGCGCCGGCCGGCCCTACGCGTGGAGTAGTTACCGGGGCTGGGGTGCGCATGAGAACCATAGTGAGCGACTGAATATGCACGTACAGATGAGCCGGA
>NZ_WTFF01000497.1 GCF_019400985.1 Streptomyces bambusae | reverse complement strand
CCCCGGCCGACCGCGACCTGCTGCGCCTCGCCGCCCGGTCCCTGCTCGCCCGGCCCGCGGACACCCCCCTGCACGGCAGCGCCCTCGCCGTCCTGCTGCGCGACCCGCAGGAGCGGGCCCGCCACCTTCCGCACGCCGTGGAGTGCTTCCGGCAGGGCACCTCGCGACTGCCGGCCGAGGCCCTGGTGGAGGTGCTGCCGACGCTGGAGGACGCCCGGGACGTCGACCGGGTCTTCGAGGCCCTGCGGGCCCGGGCCGACGGCGAGGTGCTGCGCGCGCTGGCCGCCCTGACCGGTCCCGCGCTGGCCCGCCGGGCCGGCGACCTGGTCCGTGAACGCCTCGCCGGCCACCCCGAGGACGCTCCGCACGCCGCCGTCTTCGTCGACCTCCGGCTGGAGCAGGGCCGGGCCGCCCGGGGCGTGGTCCAGCCGCTGGTGACCGGGCTGCTGCGGGGGCCCGCCGAGGTCCGGGCCGCGCTGGCCGGCGTACTCGCCGCCCCGGGCGGGGAGGACTCGCGGGAGCTGCGGGGCGAGCTGGCCGACGTACTCCTGACCGCCGAGGAGGACCCCGGGGTGCTGGACGCCGTGCTCGGGGCGCTGGCGCACGGGGCAGGCCGCTGCCCGGAGGAGCGCACCCGGCAGCTGCTGCGGCGGACCGGGCGGCTGCTGCTGCGTACGCCCGGCGGGCCGGCCCTGTTCGAGCGGCGGACGGTGGAGCTGGCACGCACCGAACCCCCGTTCGGCGAGCTGCTGGCCCGCTGGCTGGCCGAGGACACCGCCCAGGCCGCGGCCCTGCTCGGACCCGGCACCCGGCGGATGGTCGCCGGCCGCGCTCGACGGACGGTCGAGACACCGGCGGGGCCCTGACCGCGACCTGGCAAACTTGACGTGACCCTGGCGTGAGGTCGGACGCCGATGCGGGTCCGCGACCAGCGGCATGGCAGTCTTAGACCTGCAATCTCTACAGGTACGACACGGGTTCGGGCGAGGAGCGGTCACAGTGCAGCGCTGGCGTGGCTTGGAGGACATCCCCCAGGACTGGGGACGCAGCGTCGTCACCATCGGCTCCTACGACGGTGTCCACCGCGGGCATCAGCTGATCATCGGACGGGCCGTGACCCGGGCGCGCGAGCTCGGTGTGCCGGCCGTCGTCGTCACCTTCGACCCGCACCCCAGCGAGGTCGTCCGCCCCGGCAGCCACCCGCCGCTGCTGGCCCCGCACCACCGGCGGGCCGAGCTGATGGAGGGCCTGGGCGTCGACGCGCTGCTGATCCTGCCCTTCACGGCGGAGTTCTCCCAGCTGTCCCCGGCCGACTTCATCGTGAAGGTCCTGGTCGACAAGCTGCACGCGCGTGCGGTCATCGAGGGCCCCAATTTCCGCTTCGGCCACCGGGCCGCCGGGGACGTCGACTTCCTGCGCGAGCTGGGCACCACCTACGACTACGACGTCGAGGTCATCGACCTGGTCGTGCGCGGCACGGCGGGCGGCGGCGAGGCCTTCTCCTCCACGCTGGCGCGCCGGCTGGTCGCCGCCGGCGACATGGCGGGCGCGGCCGAGATCCTCGGGCGGCCGCACCGGGTCGAGGGCGTCGTGGTGCGCGGGGCGCAGCGCGGGCGCGAGCTCGGCTACCCGACGGCGAACGTCGAGACCCTCCCGCACACCGCCGTCCCGGCCGACGGCGTGTACGCGGGCTGGCTGACGGCGAACGGCGAGCGCATGCCGGCGGCGATCTCGGTCGGCACCAACCCGCAGTTCGACGGCACCGAGCGGACGGTCGAGGCGTACGCGATCGACCGCGTCGGCCTGGACCTGTACGGGCTGCACGTCACCGTGGACTTCCTCGCCTATGTGCGGGGCATGGCCAAGTTCGAGTCGTTGGAAGGCCTGTTGGAGGCCATCGCGGACGATGTGAAGCAGGCGCGGGCGCTCACCGAGGCGCACGACGCGGCCACGGCCGGCTGACCGACCTGCTCCTGCTCCTGCTCCTGCGCCTACGGCGAAGGGCCCGTACCGTCCTGACCTGGACGGTACGGGCCCTTCGCCGTAGGTGGCCTCGGCGGCCGTGCCTCACTGCTGCTGGCGCGGGTCCTGCGGCGGGGCGGTGGGCGGCTGCTGCGGCCAGCCCTGGCCGGGCTGCGGCTGGTAGGGCTGCGGCGGCTGGCCGTAGGGCTGGGGCGGCTGCCCGTACGGGCCCGGGGCCTGCGGCGCCTGCGGGCCGGGCGCCGGGGGCTGGGCGGGCTGGCCGTAGGGGGACGGAGGCTGCTGCGGCGGGTACGGCTGCTGCTGCGGCTGGTGGGGCTGCTGCTGCGGCGGGTACTGCTGGTGCTGGGGGTGCTGTTGCGGGTACCCGTACGGCTGCTGCTGCGCCTGTGCCTGCGCGCGGACGAAGTCCTCGGCCACCATCGCCGAGAGGTGGAAGTACGCCTCGCGGGTCTTGGGCCGCATCATGTCCAGGTCCACCTCGGCACCGGCCGAGAGGTGCTCGTCGAACGGCACCACGACGACACCGCGGCAGCGGGTCTCGAAGTGCTGGACGATGTCCTCCACCTTGATCATCTTGCCGGTCTCGCGGACCCCCGAGATGACGGTGATGGAGCGCGCGACGAGGTCGGCGTAGCCGTGCGCGGAGAGCCAGTCGAGCGTGGTGCTCGCGCTGCTGGCGCCGTCCACGGACGGGGTGGAGATGATGATCAACTGGTCGGCCAGGTCGAGGACCCCGCGCATGGCGGAGTAGAGCAGACCGGTGCCCGAGTCGGTGAGGATGATCGGGTACTGGCGGCCCAGGACCTCGATCGCGCGCCGGTAGTCCTCGTCGTTGAACGTCGTCGAGACGGCCGGGTCCACGTCGTTGGCGATGATCTCCAGGCCCGAGGGGGCCTGGGAGGTGAACCGCCGGATGTCCATGTAGGAGTTCAGGTACGGGATCGCCTGGACCAGGTCGCGGATGGTCGCCCCGGTCTCGCGGCGCACGCGGCGGCCGAGGGTGCCGGCGTCCGGGTTCGCGTCGATGGCCAGGATCTTGTCCTGGCGCTCGGTGGCGAGGGTGGCGCCGAGCGCGGTGGTCGTCGTGGTCTTGCCGACGCCGCCCTTGAGGCTGATGACGGCGATGCGGTAGCAGGACAGCACGGGCGTCCGGATGAGCTCCAGCTTGCGCTGGCGCTCGGCCTCGGCCGCCTTGCCGCCGATGCGGAAGAGGGAGCCGGAACCGGACCCGGAGCGGTTGCTCTTGGGCTTCTGCTTGTTGCGCAGCAGGCGGTCCGAGGACAGCTCCACGGCGGCGGTGTAGCCGAGGGGGGCGCCACCGGCCGGGGAGGCCTGGTACCGCGGGTCCTGCGGCCCCGGGCCGCCGGGACCACCGGGGCCTCCCGGGCCGGACTGCTGCCACTGCTGGGCCGGGGCCGGGGCCTGGGCCTGCTGCGGCGGTACGGCCGCCTGGGCGGGGCCGGGCGCCGGGGCGTACGGCTGGGGCTGCGCCGCGTTCGGCGGCCAGGGAG
>NZ_WTFF01000496.1 GCF_019400985.1 Streptomyces bambusae | reverse complement strand
GGATGTCGCCCTGGGTGCTGGTGTCGGTCCGCAGGGGCAGGTCCGCCGCCGGGCCCCGGGCCGCCAGCGGCGCGTACCCGGTGAACAGCCGCGGCCGCTCGCGCCGCAGCCGCAGCAGCGCCGCGGTCAGCGCCAGCTTCTCCTCCGACAGTCCGAGCGGCGCCCCGCCCGCGTCCAGCCGGGCCAGGGCCTGCCGGTGGAAGGTGGCCGGGCGGCGGTTGTCCGGATCCACCAGGGCCCGGTACTCGGCCTCGCAGCCCTGGTAGACCTCGGGTACGCCGGGCATCGCCAGGTGCAGCAGGGTCAGGCCGAGGACGTTGGCCCGGGCAGCCTCCGCCAGGTCCGCCGGCAGCTCCGCATCGGCCGTGTCCGGCACGTACGAGGCCACCCGCGCCTCGTACGCCTCGTCCGGCTCCGTCCAGGTGGTGTGCAGGCCCGCCTCCCGTACGGCCTTGAGCAGGGCCGCCGTCAGGCGCGCCGCCCGGTCCGGGGCGGGGCCCAGCCCCAGCGACGTCTGCCGGGCCGTCCAGGCGAGCTGCGGGTCGGCATCCGCCGGAAGACCGGCCCGGCCGCGGCCCGTCGCCGCCGCCGGACGCTGCGACAGCGCCGCGATCCGGGCCCGCACGTCCGCGCTCCGCTTGGTGTCGTGCGTGGACAGCACCGTGCCCGTGGCCGGCCAGTCCCGCTCGATCCGCGCGCAGTACGCGTGGAACTCCGCCGGCGGCACCGCCGGCCGGCCCGGGTCACCGCCGACCTCGGTGGCCGACAGCAGCGGGGCGTAGCGGTAGAAGGCGCGGTCCTCCAGCGACTTGGCGCGCAGCGCCGCCGAGGTCTGCGCGAAGCGCGCCGCGAACGCCGGATCGTGCAGCAGCAGTTCCCGTACGGCGTCCACGGCGCCCGGCGCGGCCATGGTCTTGGCCCGCTCCACGGCCTCCGGCGCGGGTCCGGCGTCGCCGGGGTAGGGCCGGTACACCGGGTACGCGACGAGTAACTCCACGACGGCCGCGAGGAGTTCCCCGCCCTCACCGGCCCTGCTGTCGCCGGCCCAGCCGCCGCCACCCCCGCCGCCCTCCCGGCCGTCACCTCCGACTCCGCCGCCACGCACGGTCCCGGTCGCAGCGCCGCACATCCGCCCCAGTGTCGCCAGCTCGGCCGCCAGGTCGACCGTCAGCACCGAGCGCGCGCAGTCCTCCGCCGTCTCCGCCCAGCGGGGCATCCCGGTGAACTCGGCGTACGCTGCGGCTAGTTCGGATGCCCCCACCGGGTCGGTGAACAGCCCGTCCAGCCGGCGCAGGGTGTCGTAGCCCGTCGTCCCGGCCACCGCCCGCGCCCACCCGTCCGGCAGCCGCTCCCCGTCGGCCAGGATCTTCTCCACGACCACCCAGCAGTCGTCCCCGACCTCGGTCCGCAGCCTGCGCAGATAGCCCTCCGGGTCGGCCAGGCCGTCCACGTGGTCGATCCGCAGCCCCTCGGCCACCCCGTCCCGGACCAGCTCCAGCACCTTCCCGTGGGTGGCGGCGAACACCTCGGGGTCCTCCACCCGCACCCCGATCAGCTCCGAAATGGTGAAGAACCGGCGGTAGTTGAGGTGGGTGCGGGCCTCTCGCCACCAGGCCGGCCGGTACCACTGGCGGGCCAGCAGCTGCGGCATCGGCAGCCCGGCCGTCCCCTCCCGCAGCGGGAACTCCCGCCCGCCGCAGACCAGCACGCCCCCCACGACCTCCGGCGCGCAGTCCTCCAGGGGCGCGGGCAGTACGGGCAGCAGCACCTGCCCGCCGCCCGCCCGCCAGTCGATGTCGAACCACCGCGCGTACGGCGACCCGGGGCCGGTCCGCAGCACCTCCCACAGCGGCCCGTTGAGCCGCAGCGGCGAGGGCACCGCCATGTGGTTCGGGACGATGTCCAGGACCAGGCCCAGCCCGTGCCCGCGGGCGGTCTGCGCCAGCGCGCGCAGCCCGGCCTCCCCGCCGAGCCCCCCCCGCACCCGGGTGTGGTCGGTCACGTCGTAGCCGTGCGCCGACCCCGGAACCGCCTCCAGGACCGGGGACAGGTGCAGGTGGGACACGCCGAGCGCGGCGAGGTAGGGTACGGCTGCCCCGGCCGCCTCGAAGCGGAACTCCGGGCGGAGCTGGAGTCGGTAGGTGGCAGTGGGGCTGCGGACTTCCGGGCGGCTCCCCGGGCGGACGGTCGAGTACTGCTCGGTCATGAGAACGTACGTACCCAGCCTGACGTTTTCCGTGCCATTGCCCAGTGCATCCGGGTGACTGCGCCGCGTTAGCGTCTCGCAGGTGCAAGCCACCGTCGACACGTATCGAAGAGTCATCGCCCTGACCGGGCCCGCCCTCCCCGTCCTGTCCTTCCTCGCCCGACTCCCCGTCGCCATGGCCCAGTTCGGCAGCGTGCTGCTGGTCGCCGCGACCAGCGGCTCGCTGGCGACCGCCGGGATCGTCGGCGGCACCCTGTCCGCCGGACAGGTGGTGTGCGGCCCCCTGCTCGGGCGGCTCGCCGACCGCCGCGGCCAGCGGCCCGTCGTCCTGGCCGCCGCCTCCGTCAACGCCCTCGCCACGGCGGGGCTGGTCACCGGAGCCCTCGCCGGCCTCGGCACGGTCCCGCTCGCCGCGGTCGGAGCCCTCACCGGTGCGTCCGTACCGCTGATCGGGCCGCTGGCCCGGACCCGCTCCGTCGCGCTCGCGCACCGCGCGCAGGCGGACGAGAGCGTCGTCGCGGCCGTGCACTCCCTCGAAGGAACCCTGGACGAGGTCTCCTTCGTCATCGGTCCGGCCCTCGTCGGACTCGCCGCGCTCGTCGCCCACCCCGCCGTGGCCCTCGGCGGCGCGGCCGCCCTCGTCGCCGTCTTCGGCACCGCCTTCGCGCTGCACCCGACCGCCGCCGTCACGGCCGGTCAGCACGGCGCCGGGCGGAAGCGGAAGGCGCGGGAGAGGAAGGCGCGCCGCGCCGGCCGGCACCCCGCGGTCGTGTACTCCGTCCGGGGCTCGCTGGCCCTGCAGGGGGCCATGTTCGGCGGCTGCCAGGCCGGGATCGCCGCGCTGACCGAGCGGCTCGGCGTGCCGGGCCAGGCCGGCATCGTGTACGCCGCCATGGGCGTGGTCAGCGCCGGTGTGGGCCTGGCCCTCGGCGCGCTGCCCGCCCGCTACGGCCTGCGCCTGCGCTGGCGGGCCGCCACGGCCGCCGCACTCGTGCTGTCCGTGCCGCTGCTGTTCACCGACGGCCTGTGGGCGCTGTACGCCGTCGTCACCGTCCTCGGCGCCGCGTACGCGCCCCACCTGATCACCGCGTTCGCCCTGACCGAGCGGGCGGTGGCGCCGGACCGGCTGGCGGAGGCGATGGCCTTCGCCGCCAGTTCGCTGGTCGCCGGGCAGGCCGTCGCACTCGCCGTCTCCGGGCGGCTCGCCCAGTGGTACGGGCCCGCCGGGGCCTTCGCGGTCGCCGTGGGCGCGGCCGCGGCAGCCCTCGGGCTGGCCCTGTGCACCCGGGTGCCGGCGACCCGCACCCACCGCCCGGCCGCCCACAC